>JAKQLP010000051.1 GCA_029567095.1 bacterium | reverse complement strand
GAAAAATAATTGTGATAATGTTATTAAAGCTAGCGTTTTTCTCATTTGATTATATTAAAAATTCTTCTTATTATATTACATATTACCCTCAATAAAAATGTCCAAACTTAATGGCAAAACAATTCTAATCACTGGAGCATCTTCAGGCTTTGGTAAAGCGGTGGCCCTTAGATGCGCCCAAGATGACTGCACACTGATTCTATCAGCTAGAAATAAGGAAAAATTAATGGAAGTTAAAAATTCCATTTCCAGTCTGAACCCTAAAGCTAAAGTGCATGTAATAGTAGCGGATGTAACAAAAGTAGATGAAATTCGAGCATTGTTTTTAGAGGCGGTAAAATTATGTGGGACAATCGATGTAGTGTTTAATAACGCTGGACTAGGGCATATTGCCAATCTAACAGACTTGAAAGTTGAAGAGATCCAACAAATGATAGATGTGAATGTTACAGGCATGATCATGGTCAGCAAATTTGCCAGCGAGGTTATGACAAGACAAAAACAAGGCCATATTATCATGTCTTCATCCTTAGCAGGTTTGATCAGCGTACCACAATGGAGCGTATATGTTGCTTCGAAGTGGGCAATAACTGGGTTTGCTTCCTGCTTACAAATGGAAATGCAACCATTTAACGTTAAAGTTACCACAATTCATCCTGGTCCGGTCAAAACGGAATTCTTTGCTAAAGAAAAAGCGAACGTAGATCTATCTAAACTGCAGGATGCTATTGAAGTTGAGGTCGTCTCAGATACAGTTTATGACGCGATTTTTAATAAAGAAGGTCAGATTCCAATTCCTTTTAGTTCCAAAATATATGGAACACTATATAGATTTGCTCCGGGGGTAGTGAAAAATCTGATACTAAATATGAGCAAGCAGGTTAAATACCGAGATATTATTAAGGAAGACGAACCCGCTTTCGATAAATAAAGTGCAATCGGAATGGTATAATCGAAAAGATTTCAAATTATCTCAATGACTTACGCTGATTTATTGGAATATTTCAATTCTCTGATCTTAAGTGATAGAGACCGAAAATTCTCTGGTGTAGAGGGATTAAGAAGAGTAGGGGAGATACTTTCATTAATTGGCAAACCCCAGAATGGTTATCCTGTAATTCATATTGCAGGTACTTCAGGTAAAGGATCAACCGCTTTCATACTTAGCTCTTTATTAAATGAAGCTGGTCTTAGAACTGGATTGCTATTATCTCCTCATATTAAAGATATCAAAGAACGGATCTCTATTGATGGCAATTTAATAAAGGAGGATGAATTTGTAGCAACTTATGAGAGTTTAAAACCTATTATTAATCAGGTTGGACCTGTCAGCTATTTTGAACTTCTTACAATTATCGCTTTTAAGTATTTTTCAGATAAAAAGATCGATTATGCTGTGATAGAAACAGGTCTGGGAGGTTTACTAGATGCCACTAACGTTATTGAAAGAAGAGATAAGATCAGCATTATCACCAAAATTGGATTCGATCATACCCATATATTAGGAGAGAGTTTAAAAGAGATTGCCCAGCAAAAGGCAGGAATTATTCCTTCAGGGGGTGAGGTCTTTGTAATCGACCAAACTAAAGAAGTGCTGGAAACGATTGGTAAAACAGCTCAAAGTAAAACTGCGAAATTAAATATTGTTAAGCGACCAATTACCCTTGATCCTATTAACAATATCGGTCGTTTCCTAGATTGGGGGGATATAAAGATCGGTATGTATGGTGAACATCAGTTAGAAAACGCCGCATTATGTTTAAGCGTTTTTGATCTAGTTATTAAGCAAAGGAAATTAAAAATTAATAAGGAGAAATTAATAAAAAGATTAGAAAATTTACAATTCCCCGGGCGTTTTGAAATAAAAAATATTGAGGATCATATTGTTGTTATTGATGGGGCTCATAATCCTCAAAAGATCGCGGCCTTAGTGAAAGCAGTTGAAACTAAATATTCTTCTTCAAAAAAACATTACATCCTTTCCTATAAAGCTAATAAAGATGTAATTAATTGTCTAAAAGCAATAATTGAGAGTGCATCCAAGATATATATAACTAGTTTCGAAGACAATGCAGAATTAACTAAACCGCCTGCTTATCCTCCTAGGAAGATAGCATATGAATTACAACAGTTAGGATTTCATTCATATGAGATAGTCGAAGATGTTAATAGAGCGTTAAAATTAGCCTTAGGTGATAAGGATGCAGAGATTATTGTCATTACTGGTTCAATGTATTTGATCGGGAATCTAGCATTATGATTTTTGACAAGACTCTAGACCTACATAATATCAATCCTCAGCAAATTGAGTTCGAACTAGAATCATTTCTGAAACACTCCTATTTAGAAGGCGATCATCTCTTGCTAGTAATAACAGGTAAAGGTAAAGGCATAATGCATAGAGAAGTCATAAGGATTTTGAAAAGGTCAAAGTTGGTGAAGAAGATTGAAACTCCACTCTGGGGCTATGGAGATGAGGGCGCAATTGCAGTTTGGCTTCTGGGTTGTTAAGATGATTCTATGAAGAAATATGAGTTTGATGAGGAAAAGATCGCAAAAGTTGGCATAATTGCCGGTTGTGGCTGTTTATTCTTAATACTAATATATTCTTCTTTGTTTTTTATTGCCTCCTACTTTATTTATCTTTTATTAGCAAATTGATGAAACAAGCTTTAGTAATAATTGCTCTTATTGCCTCACTGTATTTATTGATTAATGGCGTTAAAGTTGAAAAGCTGGACCAAGAGGGCAACCCTCTTACCGATCAAAATCAGGAAATAAATACTGTTACTGAAACTGTAGCCACTGAAGATATTGTTATTGGAACAGGGGATGAAGTGATCGCTGGAGATACTTTAAAGGTCCATTACGTTGGCACATTAACTGATGGTACTAAATTCGACAGCTCTAGAGACAGAGGAACGCCATATGAGTTTACCCTTGGTGTTGGCGAAGTGATCGCTGGGTGGGACCAGGGGTTATTAGGGATGAAAATCGGGGGGATAAGGAAAATCACGATCCCAGCCTCCTTAGGTTATGGTGAGGTAGAACAGCCTAATATCCCGGCTAATTCAACCTTAATATTTGAAGTTGAGGTATTGGAGAAAATATAATGAGGATTTTAATTATCCCTAGTTTTAACGGCAATTATAAAGAGGTAAACCAAGATCTTCAAAGTTTGATTGAGATCTTAAAAAGGGATCCTCAAAATGATATTGGGTTACTAGAAGCAGGCAACAGTACCAAGGTGGTTATGGGGGATGAAAATTTGGTCAGTTTTAGAATAGAATGTAAAAGCAATGAAGAGATTGATATACCACGCTTAACTCCTTCGCAGATCAACAGTATCTATAATTTTTTCAGTGAATTTAATCCCGAAATCATTCACAGCTATGATGAGGGAATCATTTCACTGCTGGCTCAATTCTGGTCGATAAGAAATAAAACTCCATTCCTATTAAGTCTTGGTAAATTAAAAACTGATAGATCATTGCCCTCGAAACTATTTCTAAAATTATTAGGTGGATTAGGATTTAATGAGAGATTTATTAATAATTTCTATCATAATTCCACTGCCATAGTCCTAAATACCGAGACTGACAGGGAGTTTGTCAAAAAGATAAACTTTGAAGGCAAAACCTATGAAAATGTCTTAATTGAAGATATTCCACAAGTATATTTTGAACTCAACCAGAGACAGCGGGAATATGTTTCTTCTAAGGCATTTGGGAATTTGATCAAGATCATTCCCACAACTAAATTAAAAAATTCAGTTACTTCTATGCTCCCCAAAAGCAGTAAATCTCAGGATCAAAAGTCCATGGGATTAAAGAGTATTTTCTGGGTAATAGCTGCTATTATTGGCTCCCTGATCACATATTTCACTTTAAAGGGAAAAAATAAAAAGTAATTAACTTTGTTAAAAATATATTTTAAAAATCAATAAATGGAAAATCGCAATAATAGAATGATAATAAAGTTAGCCGGAGCTGCAGGGCAGGGTATTAAAACAGCTGGATTGATATTGACCAAAGCTCTGAAGAGATCTGGTTATAAAGTATTCGGCTACACTGAATATCCTTCTTTGATCAGAGGTGGTCATAATGTATTCCAAATCGAAGTTTTCAACTCCGATGGAGCTCCATTGTCAAAGGAAACAGATATTCTTTTAGCTCTAGATAAAGCTTCCATAGCTTTACATACAAAAGAGTTATCCCAGGGGGGCATCATTCTTTATGATGAGAATACAGTTACGCCTGAACAAACCATAATTGACGAACTTAAAAATAATGAGGTTAATCTAGTCCCAATAAAATTATCTGATCTTGCCAGCACCGCTGGTGGCAATGCCTTAATGAAAAACACCGTGGCTTTGGGCGCGATTTGGGAATTATTAGGACTTGAATTAGAAGATTTAGAGCCCTTAATAGCTGAAACATACAATAAAACCCAAGAGATGATAGATCTTAATATCAAATGTCTAAGAGGAGGTTTTGAAGATGTAAAAGCAAAAGGATTGGTTTTCAAATCTAATCTTAACACTGATGAAAGTGTAAAAAATATGATGCTCATTTCAGGTAATGAGGCTGTTGCTTTAGGAGCAATTGCTGCAGGAGTAAGACTTTATTCAAGTTATCCCATGACACCTGCCAGTGCTATCTTAAGCTATCTGGCAGAACATGGTCCCAAACATGGAATGGTCGTTAAACAGGCTGAAGATGAGATTACTGCAGCTAATATGGTAATCGGCGCCTTTCATGCCGGTACAAGATCCATGTGTGCTACAAGTGGTGGTGGATTCGATCTAATGACCGAAGCACTATCATTATCCGGTATGACGGAAACTCCATTCTTCTGTGTTATTGGCCAAAGGCCAGGCCCGGCTACTGGAGTTCCAACTTGGACTGCTCAGGGGGATTTAGATCTAGCAATTAAAGCAGGGCACGGTGAATTTCCCAGAATTGTTCTGGCGCCTGGTAATCCAGCGCAAGCTTTTCAATACACCGCGGATGCCTTGAATCTAACAGAAAAATATCAAACACCGGTATTAATGCTTTTAGATAAGCATTTAGGGGAAAGTTTCTATCTATCTCCACAATTTAAAAGTGAAAGTATAACTATTGATAGGGGAAAGATCCTGACCAGTGGGGATAATGAAACAAAAAGATATGCCCCAAGTGAAGATGGAGTATCAGCTAGATGGTTCCCCGGGGATCAGATCTCGACATTTCTAGCAAATAGCGACGAGCATACTACTAAAGGCTATTCAACTGAGGAAGGTACAGAAATATCAACAATGATGCAGAAAAGATTGTTAAAAAATAATACAATACTGTCGAACTTACCTGATCCTCTAATTTATGGAGATGCCGTGGATGCTGAATTAAAGTTAGTAACCTGGGGCAGCAATATTGAGGTAATTAAAGCCGCCATTGGTGAGCTTGAGAAACAAGGTAAAAAAATTGCTTTAATGCAAATTATATACTGTTGGCCCTTAAAGGCAGATCCCATTGTTTCTTTCTTAAATGGCAACACTCAGACTGCTATTATTGAGCTTAATGCCACTATGCAGCTTGCTACCTTGATCAAACAGGTAACTGGAATTGAGTTTAATAATAAGTTAAACAAATTCGATGGCCGACCTTTCTATATCGAAGAAATCATCGCTTTCCTTTCTAATTTAGTTAAATAATAAAATGGCTACACTTGCTGACTTTAATTCTCCGTTATTACCTACCTGGTGTCCCGGATGTGGTAATTTTGCTATCTGGACTTGCTTAAAACAAGCATTAGTAGAGAAAGGACTTAGTCCTATGGATGTGAATCTTTGTTTTGATATCGGCTGCAATGGAAATGGTGCTGATAAAATAAATGCCTATGCATTTAAGGGGCTTCATGGAAGGACTATTCCATTGGCATCCGGGATTAGTTTGGGTAATCATAAATTACCAGTGATTGGAATTGGTGGAGATGGAGGGACATTTGATGAAGGAATGGCTCATTTGATCCATGCTATTAGAAGTAACTATAAATTCCTATTCATATTGCATAATAATTGTGACTTTGGTCTTACTACTGGTCAAGCAACTCCGACTACACCCCAGGGGCAAAAAATGAACAGTTCCCCTTATGGTGTTGTAGAGAGCAGATTAAATCCTGGGCAATTAGTTTTAGCAAGCGGGGCTAGCTTTTATGCTCGAGGCTTTACTGGGAATATCCCTCAATTAAAGGAATTGATCGTTAAAGGCTTAGAACATGAAGGGTTTGCCTTCTTGGAAGTACTACAACATTGTCCAACCTATAATAAATTTCAGGATCATCTTTATCTCAACAGCAGGGTATATGATGTGAAAACAGATGAGAATCATAAAAATGATAGAAGATATGTATATGACCTTGTTGATTATTCTAATGAAAAGATTGCAACCGGACTTTTGTATCAAGATCCTGAATCTACTTCGTACTACTCCAGATTAGAAAAAAGAAAAGGTATGGAGACCACATTAAAAGACGAAGTGAAAGTCTATGATATTGCGGAGCAAGTGAAGGAATTTATCTAATTTGTCTTCCAGATAATATCCTTTCCTTTATTTAAATATCTGGCAAGCATAAAGAGCCAATCTGCTAGTCTGTTTATATATTTTAATACTATTTCAGGTAAAGGTTCCTGTTCATGTAAAGCAACTAATTCTCGCTCAGCATTCCTGCATAAAGTTCTTGCAAAATGTGCTTTGGCACCGGAAATATTTCCTCCTGGTAGAATAAAATGCTTTAACTCTGGAAGCTCTGACTGCCACTTATCCATTTGCAATTCAATTTCTTCAATATCTTTTTCGTTTATTTTGAAATTCGTTTTAGGAGTCAGTTTGCCTGTATAGGTAGCAACCATGGAGGCTAATCTCATTAATTCATCCTGTCTTTTGTAGATATCTTCCTTCTCTTTATCTAATTCTATAGCCAGTATTCCCAAATAGGCATTTAACTGATCAATTTTACCTAAGACCTCTATCACGAGACTTGCTTTGGAAACTCTGCGTCCATCATAAAGCGAGGTCTTACCCTTATCACCTGTTTTAGTATAGATTTTAAGCATTTACTATTGTGTTGATGCCACTATTATACCTAATACCAAGGCCATAATTCCAACAACTAATACACCTAAAAGTAATACTAAGTTTTTCATTTTACCTACCGGTGCTGGTGCTGTCTCTGTTGCAGGAGCAGCTTCGGGCTTTACTTCCTGAGCTTCAGCTGTTGCCACTGGAGGGACTTCCTGAGCAATTGGAGCTACAACTGGAGTCTCCATAGCCATATTTACAGGGTCAGGCTGAGCCACTGGTTCAAGAGGAGGCAATGTAGGAGCTGCTGATACAGACTCCATTGGAGCTAGTTCAGGTTGAGCATTGTTCGAGCTAGTAACTACTTCAGGTTGAGGCTCCAAAGCCGGGCTTTGTACCGACTGACCAGTGCCTGTTGCTAGAGCATCCATGCTTGGTAATGAGTCAGTTGCTGGCATGTTCATTGCAGAAGTATCGATCATTGGGCTTACTGAACTTGGGTCATTTGCTGCAACCGTTTCTAAAGGTTTAGCTTCAGTTGCTAAATCTGGCATTTGACTACTTAAATTATTTAGATCGGGTAAAGTTTCTTTTGATGTCTCAACAGCTTTGTCCACTGAATCCAGAGCTGGTTCAATTGGAGTTAAAGTTGGAGGTAATTCTGGACTCGCAGAAGCTGTTGCTCCTAAATCAGGAGTAACCTGAGGAGGCATGACAGGAGCTGATCCAGGTAAACTATCCGTATTTACAACCTCAGATACTGATGAATCAGTAGGCATTGTTGTGACCGAACTCATTGAATCTGTCATTGCTGGCACTGTAGATGCAACTGAAGTTGAGCCCATTGGCTCTGTAATTGCTGGCTCTGCAGATGCAGCTGACGTTGAGCTCATTGGCTCTAACATCGCTGATTCTAGTGGAGCAGCTCCACTTACATTATTATCCATTACTGAGGTACTTGGCATTGTATCTACTGCAGGCATTTCTGTTTGAACAGGATTCATATTGTTATTTAACTCTGGTAAAACAGGTTCAGTATTCGTAGTAGCTGGCATTACTTCAGTAGAAACAGGCATAGTCGTATTGTCAGTCACTGAGCTTGTCAAAGGCGTATCTGTAGTCATAACAGAAGGCTGTGTTGTAGTCATCGGATCTACTATTGTAGCAGTAGGAGCCGGTGGTGACTGTGGAGTAATTCCAGGATCAGGAGCAGGCACAGCTGCAACCGAAGCCGGATCATTACTTACAGGTCTAAAGAAAGGGTTATCAGATGGAGATTGAACAGGGTTCTGATTCGAGGTATCTGTCATGGCAGTTTTGTAATAATTATTAATACATTTTCACAAAAAACGATAAATTAAACAAGAAAAAAAGCTATGGCTTGATATCTTCTTACCAATGCTTGAAAATGGTATAATACATGGACTAAAAATATATTAAAAATGAGCACTGCACCTGGGATGATAGACACAATCACGTCCGCTCAAAGGCCCACTAAGGATAGGGATAAGCATGTGCTTGAATTCTATCTGGGTAATCAGGAAACTCAATTAACACCCCAACAGATCGCAGACCAAATCGAAGCCGAGATAGATCTCATGGCCAGAGCCATTGAAGCTGAATTAGAAAAGAATGAAAGAGATGACGAATTAAAACTTGAATTAGAGAAGATTAAAGAGATCCAAAGAGAATTGCAGGTCAGACCTGAAGATGATCGTGAAGGGAAAATAAAGTTTACCAAAGCAATTGAAGCTGTAAGCGATTTAAAGTCGTCAAATAGTAAAGCTTTTAGAGAGCTTGAAGGTTTAAAGACCTTGGCTACCCGAGCTAGTGAGAGCTCAAAAACAGAAGATCTTGAACAGTTCAGACGAGAAGCCAGAGCCTATTTAAGTAATATTGCTGCAAATTCTAGAGATATTCCTAAAGAAACTACTGACAAGATAATGGAAGGCATTAAGCCACCATCGGATTTCGATAAGAATATACCAAATCTAGGGTTCTGGAATACATTGGTATTTAGAGCTAAACTTTTCTTCCAAAAGAATGATGCTAATTGGGCTTTTGATTTTCTCATTAAAACAAAACAGTTCAATGGAGATGGGAAACTAGTTTTAGCTTACTTAAGAAGAAATTGTAAAGGTTTAGTGGAAAAGCATGGAGAGCAGATTCAGAAATTAGAGAAACGTTATGCACCTCTTCCAGAAAAAGATATTGTAGAAACCCCAACAAAAACTGAAGTCCCTGAGGTACAACTTACAGGTATCAGAGATAGAAATAAACCTGTTGAACCGGAAAAACCACCAGTCCCAGTTAGTCTAACTGAAAAGATAACAGAAGTTTCTGATACTAAAGGTAATCGTAGCGCCCTGGAAATGCTCGAAAAAGGTGTAGCTAAAAGTCCAGTGGCAGAAACACAAAAAGTCACAAATGAAGTACTGGAGGAACTTTCTAAACAAGAAAGCACAACAACGCCTAGAGAAAGAATGAGATACGCATATAATCTGGTTGCTGACAAAATGCTCCGTAAGAATATTAGTTTTTCGGAGGAACAAATAGATCAGGTTTTTGAAAATATTACTGTTACAGATGGTGAACCTCTGAATGAATCTCAAAGAAAAGAATTAGAAGTATTAAAAGGTACTTTAAGAGATCTTCGGAAAGATAAAGAAGCTCGATCTGAAGTATTAATGGGGTGGTACTTAACTGCAAAGAACAAAGCAGACAGGCAACAGGATCTCGATCCTACAGCTAAAGGTGAATTTATTGAAAGAGAAATCTCAAGACAGTATTTACTGCAAATACTAGATTATCAAGTAGGTCAACACACCTTCCTTTCCAGAACTGGAAGCATGGAAAATCAATTCAACGAAAATGGGACAAGGAGGATGCTTGAGCAGGCCATTGAAATGGGAGCAATAAAATTAACCTTCCACGAGGATGCTTATGGTAAAAGGATTCCAACTTTCATGGTCGAGGATCTAGTGCTGGAGGGAGGGAAAGTAGTGTCTTCAAGAATATTAATGAACTTATTGAACGGTGCAAACGGTACTCAACTTCAAGGTGTTATAGATAATGAGACCCACCCAAGTCCTTCCGGTCTATTTATTTCCACTGGGAAGGATATGCCCACAATTGTTTGTGTTGATGTTGCTAGTATTAATAAGACTAGAGATCCACAAGGCCATCCTCTCCCTCCTCAATATATTGATAGAGTGATCGCACATGAAATCATGCACAACCACAACTGGGGGGAACGTGCGGAAAGACGAAGCTATTTAACTAAACGCTTAGAGATAGGAACACTGGAGGGTAAATGGGTTAACAAATTAATAGAAGGCATTCAACTTGAATTGAAGGATGATCCTGAATTCACTTCGATGGATAAGAAAGAGCAGGATAAAGTAATTCGCCAACAATTGGAAAGATATATTAGAAATGAAGGCTTTGATGATCCTAATGGTAACCAATATTATGCTTTCTTTGAGCAAAATAGGACGGCAAGCAGGCTACAGCAACACTATGCCGAGCTCCAGGAGGATATGATAGGTAACGAAATAGATGAAATTACCTCAGAAGCAATGGATATGATGTATCCTCTTAAACTTGGAGATCTAGGCATTGATAGAGACAGATTTGATCAAATGAGCGATAGGGAAAAGCAGGGATTATTAGGTATGGTCAGGATCTTTAATCAACTTCATACCCAAAGAGAGATAGCAACTGATGAGATTACAAAGAGCAAACTTGATAATGATATTACAGCCCTTGCCTTGTACCTTTCTAGTTATTTCAAAGGGAACAAGCCCGATGGCAGACAATTAGAGCAGCTCTATGATGCCGCTATGCAGGATAAGAATCATCCTATGCATAGAGTGATCGAACATTTTAATGATAAAGACGCCTTCCTGGCTTTAATTAAAGGAGAGCTTAACGAGGATGAGCTAGGTAAAATTACTGATCTAGGTGGTTTATTTAGGGCCTCAAACAATGATTCCAGTTTAAGATGGGCAGCCACAAGACACAAAGATGCCTTTTACTTTGGAGCCGCTGGTACAAAAGGCAGGATGGGTGGAGGAGCTTTAGGAGCTAAACTTGATATTTTCTCTCCTGTAGCTTGGCTACATACTAAAGATAAGGGGCCTGGTATATTCCAAATCCCATCAGCTGCACTGAGTAAGAAAAACTTCATGGATGGATTTGGTTTAGGCTTAAATAGATTTAGGACAGATTCTTCTGATGGATTAGAAGCAATATCGTTCTTGACTGGTATTCCAGTTCACAGGCTACCTTTTTTACAAAATCTTCCTAATTGGTTAAAAGAAAAAACCGGAGGGAAAATCGATTTGGACAAAGGAGCATGGGCCCCTAGGGGCTTGTTTACTGGTTCTCCGGATATGTATGTCTATTATGTCCAAAAGGTCATTTATGGCAGGATGAGAGCAGAACATAAGGTTGATAATCAGTCTTTAATTAAATTACTACCCGAGATAGGGGGCTATGATTATGATATGCAGGGTAATCCTGTAGAAACAATATACAGTTACGCAGATAGAGCAGATCAATATAGATTGAATAGTGAATTGGCGGATTTCATTTTAAATGAATTAATTCATACTGAAAGGCATACTCAAAGAAAGGGGACAGGATATGCAATGAATAGAGATGCTGATGGAAGATTATTACCAGTGGGATTAGAGGATAGAAGTAGGGACGATCTGAGGGAGATTGCCGAACGACTAAGATCGGACACAATTTATCATAGGGGCAACTGGACACAAATAGTATATAGGGATGGCTATGTTTTAACAAAAGATTTTGCTGATAGTTTGGACCAGAATCGACCTCTAGCGGACCAATTGGCAGACCCCGACGTAGCAGCTAGAAGCAGAGACGGCATTGTTAGAAAAGGACAACTTAGGATGGGCCAAATGTCTAGGAATGTATTGGATGAAATTAAAGAAATTATGTGGATTCCTGAGACTCCTGCTCCTCAACAGATTTTAAACCCTTTTGGTTTGGCTGCAATGGGCCAAACCAAGGGGCTAGATGCCGCAAGGGGAAATGTTGGGAAGATCAAAGATTACGAGAGAATTGCTGAATTAATGATGAAAGAAGATGCCCGAAGAAGAGAGGAAGATGGTGGTACTTATACTCTAACAGATCTATACGAGGAAATGGCCAGAGCTCAAATGCAGCCCTGGAACGACCTCTATCAAGATGGTAAAGAAAATCAAGATGCTATCGAAAGATATGAAAATCCAAAAATGTTGATAGGTGGTGAATATGTTGATTTGAATACAGTTAAAGAATTCTTTAAAGATTACTCAATGGCCAGATCTCATAAAGTAATGGCGGTTGGTGTCTGGGGTAGAGAAGCGGACTATGATTCTACAAAGCCAGGAGATCTATTTAATCCTCATGAAACTATAGAGATTAAACATAAGGCCGAAGATGGGACTGAAACCGTTACCGCTACCTCACTAGCTAGTATAAAGAGAAATATTGCGGAACAAGGTGCAGGAGTACTTGAGGGTTTAGGCTTTGAGATGATAGAAATGCCTGAAATGGCTGAAGGCATCAAAGGCTATTACTTTAAACGTGAATGGCAAGGACAAGAGGAAATATATTTCCTAGAAATGTCATCGACTATGGGAGGATATGAAGTGCCAAAATCATTTAAAAAAGTTAGGAGTACAAAAGCACGCTATTCTCGACAAGCGAAATTAAAAATCGAAAATAAAACTACAGGCTATACCTTAGACATTAACCCAATCAGAAACCTTAGTGAAACGGAGCTTATTAGATATTATGGTGAAAAGAAAACCTATACCGTACACTATAGGGATAAACAAGGGAATATCCATACAAGAGAGGTTACGGCTAGGAATAAATATGATACTCAATATGGGACATTGTATGATGATGTTCTTGATGAACTTGATAAAATTAAAAGAGGAAGAGATCTCAGTTACCGATTCTCCTTGAAATTGAATCAGATCAGTGCCTATCGAGAACATTCTAAAGTACATAGGGAGTTCTATGAAGGATTAATGATGATCGACAATACAACCCGCTTTTTCATCTTAGCAGGGGCAGTAGTAGGGTCTCTTGTTCCTAGTTTGGTATTTCTTGCTAATCCATATTTGGTTCTTGGGACTTTAGCAATGGCTATTGGTGTCAATCCTTTCCTAAACCGATATGCTAAAGGATGGGGTGCTAGAGAAATAGCAGCTATACAGGAACAAGGCGCACTTGGAGATATGGCTGGAATATTCTGGGGATTAACAAATGAGTCTCAACCCCCATCTTACGGACAATTGGATCTAGCAGCCTCAACATTCGAGGGTATTAAATTCAAATACAGATCATTGTTAAAAAACTTTGGTGACGCTAGTTACAATTCAAATTTCTGGACCGACCTATTCCTGGATCTTTGGGGTAGAGTATCAACTAAACCTTATTAATATATAAATGATATTTTACAACGATAAAATCAATCTATACCTGCAAGACTTATTCAAATATACTGACGAACAAATGCAGGCTATGCGTTTTGCCTATATAGATGCAATTAATAAAATGATACTTGATGAATGTATCAGTTATGCAGAGAATAATAACATTGAAGAATTCTCCGAAATAAAGAAAATGCTCAAAGAAAAGACTCCGATCATTTCCAAACAGACGCAATTACTTCAAAATATTATGCAATTACCTGGTAAATATCCTGAGCTATATAAAAAGATTGCCCAAGAGATCGAAAGAATCGATTCTGAATTATTAGGCGAGATCACAAAAGATATGAAGGAAGAGGATGCGATCGGGCTTCTAAGATTGATCAAAGAAGAATTGGATCAAGTAGATAAGTTCTCCTCGAAATATCTTCAAGAAAGATAATCCTAGATTGTATATTAAATCTTGCACTCATAGGTATTAATACCTATACTAATATTAATGTCCTTTTATCATTATAATATGAATAAGAACCTCATATCTTTTTTAAGTAAATTCAAGAGTTTTCCTTTAGTCTCGGTTATAACATTTACTCTGGCAACATTGTTTTTAATATCTATCGCCCCGCTTCATGTCATGGGAGCAGGTTCTACCAGTTCAACCAGAGATAAATCACCACTTGATGTCTACACCCTCAATTATTCCGAAGGTAAATGGGATGGATGGATGGATACAGTCGTAAAATCTATGTCTGAATATATTACTGGTCCTAAAGAAGATACAACGATAGGGTCTACTAGTTACAATCAAATCAACTTGCCTTATGTAGCTGAAGGTGGTGCTGTATTCGAAATTGCTCGAGTGACAGATACATTATATGAGATGCAACCAGCTAGTTTTATAGTGTGGGCGCAAGATCAGTATTATCAAGTAAGGGAAGGAGTTTCCTTTACAACTTTAGCTGCTGATCCACAGGATAGTTCTGTTTATGCCCCAGGGATTGGATACAATGTATTACAACCGGTATTGGGCTTATGGCAGTGGTCAAGAAATATTGTTTATGGATTTTATATCATCATTTTAATAGCTATTGCTTTCTTGATTTTATTAAGACAACCCATGGGGGGGCAGGAAATTGTAACTATTGCTAACTCAATTCCTTCAGTCATAATTTCTATGGTGCTTGTTACATTTAGTTATGCGCTCTGCGGGTTATTTATTGATGCGATATATCTAGGATCTAATGTTGTCTATAATTTTCTATTCACTTCAGAAGGGTCACCTGGATACGAATTAATCAATCCATCCTCTGGCACTACACCTCAAGTACCAAAATGGGCTGAACACGGTGAGGACAGCGCCGCATCAACAGATATCAAAAACGTTCTCCAACCGGATGATCCTCAAATGAGTATCTGGAATATATTTTCAATGACCACCGTCAATGTGTGTAATACCTGGAACTCACCAACCAGATGTTCTTTTGAATACTTGGTGCCAAAAGCAGCCCAAAACAATATAATTGGACAAGGTATTGCTATAGTTCTAAATTTGGCTGATAACGACAAATTAGGAATTGGCAATGCTTTAATTGAATTGATTTTAGCACTTGCTGTTTTCCAAACAGCATTTAAACTTTTTTTCACATTACTTAATAATTATTTAATTTTAAGCTTTTATCCAATTATTGCGCCATTTGTTTTCTTAGGAGCAGCCCTGCCTAGCAATACCAATAAGACATTGAATGACTTCTTTAAAACATTAGGAGGGGCCTCATTAACATTCATAGTCCTCTATGCCATGTTCCTACTTCTTGTGATTTTTGGATATTCAGCAGCTGGATCAGAAACACAACTAAGTTCCGCTTTCTCCCAAGCCGGTCAAATTAAATGGACTCCACCTCTATTAGGCTATACTCAAGGACAGATCTTCGATGCAACTACAATTAATAATAACGGGAAGAACATTGTAACGTCCCTGTTGGTCTTTGGATTATACATGGCTACTCCTACAGTACTGGAGATGGTGAAAAAGTTCCTAGAAGTAAATAGTCCATTCCAGGATATTTCTAGAACTGGTAAAGATATTACTGAAGTCGGCAAGAAAGCTATGGGCACTGTAAGCACTATCACCAGCTTGTTAACGGGTAAAGCGGGAATATTCTCTTCAAAATAAATTGAACTCTGATGTCGAACACCGCTCAACAGTTGGAGCTTTATGACAAAATCCAGCTGACAATGCAAGAATTACAAAAACTTGTAGGACCAAGGGTTTGGGATTATGCCTTTCTTTTTAACGCTGGCCCAATAAATAGCATTAATTTCCAAAGTTTGAATTTAAGAACTGAGCAATTGATTAATGATTTTATCGATCAGGTTAATATTTTGCTGGAGATGGCTTCTCAGGAAAAGATAAGTGGAGATAATATCGCAGAAAATTTTACTAATGCCTTACATTCTTATTACACGATCAGATTTCTTGAAGCGAGAATGTTATTTGCTGATTATGAACTATTAAGAGTATTAACTGTAACGGAAGATAAGATCCTGGACGCGGCTCATGAAGATAAAGCCACTATGAGTGAAAGTTTCTCGATTTTTATTCCTAATGCAATAAAAGTTAATGATAGGGGTGAAGTAGACCTCGATGCCACACTACTTCAGGAAAAAGATCAAAATTTAATCAAAGCGAACCTTAGCTGTGTAACTGAAGTCAATTACCAAGCACCCAAATTTACCAGAGCTTTTGAGGATTATTCTACAGTTAGCGTTGCTGTTTATCTATATCAGGATGAATTTCTGGAAATATTTCAATTCCTGTTAAATTCGTTCATGCTAAGACTATCTCAGTCAGTTTACGATTATTTAAATAAGGGTTACAACCTAGAACAGGCTAAATTGAATGTATTTGATTATTTCAAATCAATATTTAACAAACAAAATCTGAGATTTGGACCTTATTTCAAAGATCTAGAAGACGAGATGATTAATCATACAAAAGGAGTGCTTGATAATATTGAGAATTTAGAGCAGGCTACTAAGGAAAGTTTAATTTGGGAATCCCAGAGTTTAATCATCGAAGAATTTCTCAACGGCAATTTATTTCCTCGTAATTTTTATGAGATCGAATTAAGACAGGCCATGAAGGATAGGGAAATTGAAAGCCATCACAAATACATCTGCGACACCTATCCTATCCAAAGTACTGGGAGGATGACTGAGTTCGCTATTGAATCTTACGCCTTGTCCCTTACACCTGAATCCAAAATGAAAATTTATAGTTATGTAATTAATGGTCTTGAAAATCCTGACCAACCATTAGAGAAAATCATTAATTATATTTAAGAGATGATACAAACTACAGACATAGTAAATGCGATAACGAGGCTCGAACAGTCTTTACCAAATATTTGCTTTCCATATTACGCTGGAGTCAAATTATACCCTCCAGATCCATATGATCCCAAAGCCCCGGCTCAATATTCAATTGCTGCAGTAAAATATCTACGAGATATTTCAAGAACAGATCAAGGTGGCCAAATTCCAATCTCTGACTATTCTCAATTGAATATGATAATGAGTGCTTTAAATCAGGTAGAAATTGTTGGGAAAATGCCTTTGATCAATGATATAAAAGCAAAGAATCCACCCGGCAAAGTGATTTTCTACGATTATCTGATTAAAGTGTATAAGGATTTTCAAACTAGACGAAATTACATAACTATTCCCTATGAAGTTAATGCTCTTGCCCAAGAGAAAGTTGCTTATTTAATTGAAGCATATAAAAAGTTACCTCCGGCCCAACAAGCTCAGTTAGGACCTAAAATATCAAATATGATGAATGTGGAAGGTATGTACAAATTGATGCTTCAGGAGAATGATCATATTATTAGGGATATGATTGCTAAATGGCAGACTGATCATAAAGATAAAGGTGAATATATTAAAAATGTATTTGTAAAATTTAAAGAAATATATGCACTTTTTGACAAAAAAACCATAGAAGCTGTTGATAGACTTTTAAGATGGGTAAATTCAAGTTACGACCCCAAATACATTATTGATGTTAATAGCTGGGATCAACAATTTGCTCGAATGGTAGCTGCTAAAAATTTAAATGACAAAATTAAAAAACAAGCTGAGGCTAAAAAGGAAGAAGAAGAAGAAAAAGCAATTGATGCTGAAAGGAAAGCTGCAATTAAACAAGCTGCAGATCCTAACTTGGCCAGAGATGAAAGGCAACAATTATTACTTAGCGCATACGAAGATTTGTTTGGGCCAGGTAAAGATCAAACATTAACAATGGATTTAGAAGCCGCTAAACTCCAAACATTAACACGAGCACTACAAGATTTACCGGAACCTCCAACTGAAGAACAGATCCAAAGTCTGAAGGCTCAGATTGACGCTCTTTACGAACAAAATCAACAATTAATTGCATCATCAGAGGCTTTGCAAGAAAATTTTAGTAAACAACAATGAGCGCAGAAACCAATAATTTACAACCTAATCAAATAGAAATGTCCCCCGAAGTTAAAGAGGCCTTGGATTCATTGAACGAGAAGTTAAAAGAATTAAGAAGAATTGCTGATATGTTGAAGGAGGCAAGCACTAATCTGGAAAACTACCTGTTAGCTAAGCCTAAAGCACAAGAACAGCTTTTATCAAATATTGATAGAGATTCCGCCCCTAAACAGGAAAAGAAATTGGATTCTACAGTCAATTCAGATTCCATGATCGAAAGTCTTGAACAAAGGACTATAAAAGGTAGAGTAAGAAAATTACTGCGCACAAAACAAATAAATGAGGATGCATTTTTTAAGGAATGGTCAAGTAAAAGACAGGAAGAAATGCTCGAGGCTTATGCCAAAAAGGGAATCCTTGGAGCAACTGCCCAAATGTTTACCCCTTCTAGGATACGCCGCAGAATTAATCTAGCACAATTACCAGAAAAGGTTGACGACTATATTGTAGAGCGTTTAGTTAAAATAACTGCGAATAAAGAAGATACAAGTAAGAGGAAACGATTTGCTCTGGCTCTGCAAGCGCGAAGAAGTTTTGAGTTAGAGAAAAAAAAGAAAAAAAAGGAAAGCCTATTTAAAACTGCTGTGTCCATTATTGTTGATAACATCATTGATAAGATCAGGCAAAGAATTACCAAGGTTATCAATACAGTTAAGCAAGGCTTAATAAGCAAAGCTTCAGGTTCTAGACTAGGTCGTAAACTATTAAACTCTAAAACTAGACTAACTACCTCTGAGTTTGGTCTTAAAACCTCATCTGCTATAAAAGCAACCAAGGCAACAGCAAAAGGTATCAGAACTGGAGTTGGTAGAGCTTTTGCAATTGGAGCAGATGTAGTAAAAGGTACAATTAATATCGGTAAGAGTATAACTACAGGAGCCCTATACGGTGGAGTTGCTTATCTGGTATTTGGCGCAAACCCTATAGCTGGTGTACTGATGGGCACTGTGGCTGGAGCTGCGACATTAGGTAAATTAGTAGTAAGCGATAGCACTTTAGCCAAGTTTGGTTTTATAGAAAGATTTCAAACCAAACATGGATATGGCCAATATATGCTCAAACATGGGGGCTGGGATGTTAATGCAATTTCTAAAGCTAAAGTAACACCCATAAAAGGGTGGGGGAGGATCTTTAAGTTGGCTGACGCTGGTACTAAATGGGGCACAGTCGGTAGTGTGCTAGGAGTAGGCATAGCCGCTATAACTGGAATGCCTATAACTGTTGGGGCAGCAATTGGACTGGGTGTGGGATCGGTTGGAGGCATGATCGGTGATAGCCTGCACACCAGAATTATTAATAAAATTGCTACTAGCAACTCCAGATTGTTAAGGACTATGGCAGTTATCCCTACGTTCGAACTTCTGGGAAATGTCCAAACCAATCTTTGGGTAGCCTCCCAAATTGATCTTATTATGCAAAAGTATAAAGGTAATTTAGGGAGATACTTACAGGAAAACTTCTTTGGTGGAGATCCTAATAAAAGCAAATGGGAGAATGTATTAATTGTGGGATCCAATTGGATTAATTTATCACTTGGATTGCCCTCAGTTGTTTTCCCTGTTACTTTGGCTAGAACCGCCTTACAAATTGGGAATTTCTTTGCCAAGAATATGTCATTTGTTATTTCCAATGCAGCTAAACCCGCAGCGTTAGCTTCCTTTGCTGGCCAAGTCGTTGGTACCGCTGCAGGTATGGCGGTACTGTCTGCGATGGGAGTGCCTATCGGAGCTGCCGCGATTATTGGAAGTACAATAGGAGCCTTTACAGGTATGGTTGTAGGAGCAATAATTACAGCCGTTAGCGGTGGATCGTTAGGATGGATAATGTTTATCGCCTCAGGTGTTGGTAGTTTCATTGGTACTATGATAGGGAGCCTGTTTGATAAAGCAGTTGATAAACTAGCGGGGCTTGTTAACGTTGCTTTCGGATCCGTAAGTGCTATTTTCCACCTTCTTACTATTATGCAAGGTAAATTAGATCTAGATAATCTAATTATGATTGTGATCGCTTTAATTGGAATGTTCCAGGCATTTGATAGAATGGGCGTTTTTGAATCTGCCTATCAGTGCGTTGATGTTCATACTTGTAATTCAGGAAGTCAGCCAGGTTATGGCACATCTCCCAATATAATATACCTAGCAAATTATGAGGTAAGTATAATTAATGACTCTGAACTTAGTGCAACTCAGAAAACAAATCTATTTAATTACCTGGATGTTTCGGCTATAAAACTACAAGAAAAATTTGCTGACAAAAAGATCATGATCAACCTTATGAACGATGCCAGTTATGAAATGCCGCAAATGATAATATTAGGTCTTTCTAAAGATCATTTAGACGATCCTAATGATCTTAAAACATATATTGATAATCAATTAGCCTCTTGGGCAATTAACAGTATCCCGAAAGCCGATAATATACAATTTGGCTTAAATTAAGGGGTTGGAGTAATAGTTGCTTCTTGTAACACCTTATTAATTGCCCCTTGAATAGCATCGATCTCTGCATTATTTGTGCCAAACAGATTATCGAGTAGTTTCTTTAACTCCCAGCCATCCTTCATATCCCAATTTTGTGCTTTAGCTAGTGAAGTTGCATATGGAGCAAGATAAGTATCAGCCTGATTGATCTCTGCCTGGCTAATCCTGGGGAAAATAACTCCTATTGGCCTACCATTAGCTTTGACAGTGTCATTATATAATTGTAATTGCTCTGGTTGTGTAATAAAATCCACAAACTGCCAAGCCTCTTTTGAATATTGACTATCTTTAGCTACGGTTTGCCCCCAATAGGTGGGCCAATAAAAATCTCCTCCTCCAGTTAGCTGTGGCATAGTAGCTACCCCAACATCTAGGTTTAATTTATAAAAATCATTATATTCAAGCACATTTATTAATCTCCAGCTGGGAGCAGGATACATAGCCAAATTATTCTCTAGAAAAGCCGCAATATCCTTTTTGAATTTTGGATCCCAAGTTGCATCAAAACCTTCGAGGAAATTCCTATAATAACTTACCGCGGAACTTGCATTGTCATTATCTCCGATCTTTGAAAGCTTAGTAGTTGTATCCACCATTATTACATCATTTTGCAAGAAGAGCTGGTTCATTACCTCGAAGTAAAATTCTGATGTGGCTGGATCAAAAGCGGAAAATCCTGCATAAGTAATATTATTACTTTGATCTTTTACGGTTAGGTCCACTGCCTGTGTTTTTAGATCATTCCAAGTCAGAGCAGGAGCCTGGTATCCTTTTTCTCTTAATTTTGTTTTATTGTAGATCAAGGCAATAGCATCTAAAGACATTGGGAGTCCATATACTTTTTGCGATCTTACAAAATCCCTACTAACGATAGAATAGAAGTCCTGCATATCAGTGGAGGATACTACTGTAGAAGGCGCTGGCACAATTAGATCTTGGAATTTACCCACCCAAGTATTATGAATAGGGAAAATATCAGGAGAGGTTACCACATCCTGATCAGTCAAACTATTTTGTAATTCAGTTTTATACTTATCGATACCATCCAAACCCACTTGAGTATATTGCACTTTGATATTTGGATATTCTGTCTCAAAAGCATCTATAAGTGGTTTAACATTTTCTTCAGGTTCAAAAAGATTCCACCAGATAAGAGTTACCTGGCCCGAAGATTGTGATGGAGTCACAGTTACAGATCCACTGCCTCCACTGTTTCGATTAGCAAGTATTATTAATAGCACAATTAGTAGGACTATGAACACTGCACCTAAAGCTACGATCTTTTTATTCATTACTTATATTTTTACTTTAAAATAATTACATATATAATATTATTACACTTTGCGATAGAATTGGAAATATGGCTACACAGCTTAAAAAGACCACTACACAAGTTAAAAGGATGTTTATCTATTTTTTGATATTCGTCATTGTAGTACTTTTCATTGATTGGTTATCCAAACAATCAGGAATAATAGTAGGTCCTGACCCTGGAACTGAAGTTGATCCAAATTATCCGATCGCAGATAATAAATTCCAACAAATCCCTAAACCAGATTTAAATTCCTTAAATTCGAGCAGTCAAAATATTGGTTTGATTTCAAAAACTACTGCCAAATTCCCTGAGTTCCCACCCGTAGTTTATGTTTATAAAATTAAGCCTGAAAGAGAGTATCTGGATGACGCTGAAAAAGGTAAAGCAACCGCAACAGCATTAGGCTTTACAGGTGATTATAGTGTACTTAATAATGTAATGAACTGGGAGTCGGAAGATGGGACTAGGACATTTACTTTTGATAGATTTCAAAAATATTACAAATTCAAGACGAATACAACCCAATTAATTGAAATGACCAATGAGGATCAGGATTTTGCTATTCAAAGAGCGCTTTCCATATTAGATCGCATTAACATTAAAAAGAATAATCTCGATACTGAGGCGAGTAGAGTAGACTTTGCCTTCAGAGCAGCCGATGGAAGCCTATCAAGTAAGAGCGATAAATATAATTGCGTCAGGGTCTCGTTAAATAAATATCTTAAGGCTATTGAGCCCGTTACTAATACTGTCCCTGATACTTTTATAGATGTCAGAAAATATTCATATTATGACGGTATCGCTACTCTATTATTAAAAGAATACGCTAATAAGCCACAAGATATGCTGCAGGATTTAATTGAATTGGAATATAAGGCTTTGGAATATGAGGATGAGGTTGGAATATATAAATTACAAACTCCGGATCAGGCCTTCCAAGAACTTCAAAAAAATAATGGCTATCTTTATAGGCTACATTTAGTTGGTGATAATTATCTTGGCCAACAACAGCAACTTCAAATTGCTGAATATAAAATAGATCCTAATCTAACTAAATTAATATATATAGAGCCTCAAACTAGAGATTCCCAGGTATTATGGACAAACTTCCTGCAACCATTCTATCTGTTTGAGGGCACAGGTAGGACTTCAAATACTAATAAAGACGCTGTTTTTTCTTTTTTGGTTCCTGCACTGACAAGTTCTGCTTACGCCACAGACAGCCCATAGTAATACACATCGCGCTAAAATACATTGATAAGAAATGGTAATAGGAGGTTCGCACACCAATCCGAAAAATTTCCGAATAATTAGAATATCAAAGTTTTGATATCAAAGATAAAAAACACAAATTAAAAGACGCTACTTACGGCCCTCTTCAACTATGTGATTTACTACGACTTTACAATAAACGGATTCATATTATGATACTAAGAATTAATAGATCTGCTCATTTTAAATGCACGCTTACTGATTCAAAAACGATCTATAGGGGAGACACTTTATCACAATTCATCCACAATTCTTGTTGTGAATGCTATTTAATTCCTGATTGTTTTTATTCTTATACTTAATTATTAATTTAGGTGATTTATGTTAATGATAGTATCAATCTTAGAATTTCAAAGAATGATTGAAGAACATCCACCATTAGTGATAAAACCCATAGTTAATCGTTTTATACTTTCTAACTTAGTTTCGCTTATTGAATATATATAATATAATTTCATAGTTATCATTTTGCTGATGTATTTATCTGATACGATTAGAAAAAAATATCACGAGTTTTGGTCAAGCGCCCCCAGAAACCATAAAGAGGTACCCAATGTATCCCTTGTTCCTAATGTGGACTCAACCTTATTATTTGTAAATTCAGGAATGTTTCCTTTAGCTCCTTATTTAGCTGGGCAACCACATCCTTTGGGTAATAGGTTATATAATCTGCAACGCTGTCTAAGACCGAAATATGAAGAAGTGCTAGAAGTAGGTGATAATAGACACTCAATCATGTTTGAGATGATGGGGAATTGGTCTTTGGGGGATTTTGATAAAACTAGTCAAATACCCTGGATCATGGAATTATATATCGAACATTTCGGATTTGATCCAAAAAGAATATATGTGTCGGTATGGGGTGGAGATGAAGTAATTCCCCGTGACAATCTAGCTATCGAGACCTGGATCAAAACATTTAAAAAATATGGAATTGAGGCTGAATTTAGTGAAGATATATATGATGTGCCTTTTAATCTCGAGCAGGGAATTGATCATAAAGCGAGAATTTTTCCATATCCAAAATCAAAAAACTGGTGGCAAAGGGGAGAGGCAGCAGGGGAGCTAGGTGGGCCCAGTTCTGAGATTTTCTTTGATATGGGGCAACCAGAAAAAGTTCAAGATAAATACCATATTAATGATGATTCAGGAAGATTCGTGGAGATTGGTAATAATGTATTCATGGAATACTTTCTAGATAAAGATCTAGTTTGGCAACCTTTAAAGCAAAAAAATATTGATTTTGGAGGAGGATTTGAGAGGGCAGTAATGTGTCTTGCTAATGTAAGAGATATTTTTGAAACAGACCTATTCTTACCTATTATTAAAAAGGTTGAAGAATTAACTTCTTTAAATTACAAAAAGGATAATGGTGAGAATAACGATTATACGAGTGCTTTCCGAGTAATTGCTGATCATGCTCGTGCTTCCGTTTTTATACTTGCAGATGGCGTGAGGCCGTCAAATAAAGATCAAGGATATATTCTTCGCCGCTTCATAAGGCGTATGATTAGGTTTGGAAAGAAATTAAATATTGAGAAAAATTTTACTTCTGAAGTTGCTGTGGTAGTTGTTGAGCGCATGAAAGATATCTATCCTCAGCTAGAGCAAAATAGAACTCAAATTATTGAATTAATAACAGCAGAGGAGAATAATTTTAGGAAGACATTATCAAATGGCCTGAAGGAAATTGAGAAATTTAAAATCAGAAATGAAAGACTGGATGGTAAAAAGGCATTTTACTTTTATGAGACTTATGGTTACCCCATAGAGATGACCATAGAGGAGTTTGCACTAGACGAAAATGAATCTGAAAGAGTACTTAGTGAGTTTAAAAAGGAAGAGGAGGCCCATAAAGCTATGTCTCGAAGTGGAGCAGAACAAAAATTCAAAGGAGGACTAGCTGATCAAAGTGAGGAGGTAATTAAATTGCATACAACTCACCATCTGCTTCTAAATGCCTTACAAAGTATAGTATCTCCAGAAATTAAACAAAGGGGAAGTAATATTACCGGAGAAAGACTTAGGATCGATTTTAATTATTCCTCAAAATTAACACCGGAACAAATTGAAGCTGTTGAGAAGAAAGTTAATGAAAATATTTCTGCTGGATATAAAGTTGAAAGAATAGAGTTAAAGAGGGAGGATGCTGAAAAAATGGGTGCCGAGATGGAATTTGGGCAGAAGTACCCTGAGATTGTCAGCGTTTATTTTATTAAAAACGATAAAGGAGAATATATTAGTAAAGAATTCTGTGGAGGACCTCATGTAGAGAACACTTCAATTATTGGGAAGGGGAATAAAAAATTCAAAATCGTTTCCCAGGAAAATATTGGTGGTGGTATTAGAAGAATTAAAGCCAAACTAGTCTAAGATGGAGGAATTTAAAAAATATTTAAAACAATTAAATATTAGCTTTCTGGAAAATGAACCTCTTGCCAAATATACAACTTGGAAAGTTGGTGGTGCAGCAGATCTATTTCTAGAGGTTAAACTTGCTGATCAAATCCAAGATTTAATAAAAAAGCTTAACGATCTTAATATTCCTTATTACATATTAGGTAGTGGTAGCAATGTTTTGATATCAGACCAGGGCTTTAGAGGGGTAATAATTAAGAATTCAATAAGTGGCATTGAAATATACAATGAAGAACAAATAGATTCTCAGCCTAAAGAAGACGTAAAAGATGTTCGCCTAAGTCAAATTAATAAGCAGGAGTATTATTCATTTGAGGACCTAGATTACGATGAATCTCAGGAACCTAAGGTCAAGGTAGCAATATACAGCGGCACCTTGCTTTCTCTAGCAATCAACAATTTAATCTCCAACAAAGTTACTGGTCTGCAGTGGTTTGCAGGTATACCCGGTACAATTGGGGGTGCGGTGTTTAATAACATCCATGGCGGCAGTCATTTCTTTAGTGAATATCTTACTGGTGTAGATATTATTGACGAATTTGGTGATATAAAGTATTTATCCCATGACGAAATGGGGTTTGGCTATGATCATTCTAAATTACAATCCGATCATAAGTTCATCCTGAAAGCATATTTTCAACTATACAAAGGAGATGCCAAACGAGCTCAAGAAACTGCTATAGCCTGGGCTAGAGCTAAAAAGAAAAAACAACCATATAATTCAGCGGGATGCTCATTTAAAAACATTGATAAGCAACAAATGTCTGATCTAAATATACCTAGTAATAGCTGGGGATATATAATTGATAATATTTTAAAGCTTAAAGGCACCAAAAAAGGACAAGCAATGATTTCTAATAGTCATGCAGCATTCATTGAGACATTCCCTGGAGCTGTAGCAGAAGATGTAATGGCACTTCTAGAACTAATTCATCAAAAAGCTTCTGAAACAATCAATATTACCCCAAAGACTGAGATATTCTTTGTGGGCTTCCCCAATGACAGAATAAAGAAATTCCAATAAGTATGAAGAAAGTGATTTAAATTGCATTCTAATTGTTTACCACCCGATACAATAGTCTTATAGTAAAAATTGATGTTTAAAATGCCCGTCCTATAGTTTCATAGATTTGCATATTCTACCTGGTTGTATTACAATTTTTGCCACCAAGAGACAATGTCTGACAATATGAAAAATAATAAGACAACACAAATCGCAGTTAGATTACAACCCGAAGAAAAGAGGCAGCTTTTTTATTTTGCTACTAGACTTGGGATATCTCCCTCAGCTTTAGTAAGAAATCAGATCAAGACCATGCTTCAAGAGCTTGAAGAGAAAGTTAAAGACGGCTATTACTCGAATATAGCTGATATGGCCATTTTGGAAGGGCCAAAGTACGAACAGGAAGAGATAGAAAAGATGTTTAAACCTGAATAATTAATAATATGGGTATTGTATACACAACGAAAGCTAAAGAAGATTTAATTAATATCGACTGGAGAGTTAGACAAAAAATCGTGTCTACACTAGGGAAAATCCACGACACTCAGAGTAAGCACTCACTTTTAAAAATGCATAATAGTGATTATTATAAACTCAAAATTTCTAACCATCTGGTAATAGGCACACTTGAAGAGCATAATTTTAATATAATAACGGTGGTTGAAGAGAAAAGGATAAAATATCCTGATTAAATAATGCAAAAACAAATACAATTACTTCCCAGTGATCTGATCAATAAAATAGCAGCAGGAGAAGTTGTTGAAAGACCAGCCTCCATTTTAAAAGAATTATTGGAGAATTCCATTGACGCTGGCGCTACAGATATAGCTATTGAATTAGAGAATAGCGGTATAGACAGCATCAGCGTTAGTGACAACGGGACAGGTATGAGCAAGGAGAATGCCAAAATGGCCCTGCTTCAGCATGCTACTTCTAAAATTTCTCAAGTTGAGGACCTAGACAACATCCACACATTGGGTTTTAGAGGAGAAGCACTTGCAAGCATTGCTAGTATTAGCGATGTCTCCATTCATACTTTCGACGGAGAAACTACACCTTTAACAATTATTTCCAAACATGGAGACATGGAAATAAAAGATGGGCCAGCTAGGAATAGGGGAACAACAGTGAAATCGAGCAGAATTTTTGGTAATGTACCAGCTAGAAGGAAATTCTTAAAATCAGAGAATACTGAATATCGCTATATCTATGATACATTCCTGAATATTGCCCTAGTTAATCACGATATTCGCTTTAGGCTTATTAAAAATGGAAAGCAGGTTCAAGAATTAGCTAAGTCTCACGATCATAAGCAAAGAATAATGCAAGCTTTCCCGAGTATTAAGGCAGATGATTTCAGTACAGTAAATTATCAGGATGCAAAGCATGGTCTAGATGGATATTTACTTAAACCAGGAGCTTCCCTCGGATCAATTCCCAAACAGTATTTCTTTTTAAATAATAGATTTATTAAAAACTCTCTGCTTTTTAAAGCTGTAAAAGAAGGATATGCCACCGCTCTTATGGTACAGGACCAACCAAGTTTCTTTATTTATTTAAACATCCCCACTGCTGAATTCGATGTGAATGTCCATCCCCGAAAACTTGAAGTTCGCTTTGAAAATAGTAATCAGATCTACGGGCTAATTAAAAAAGCAGTGCAATTTAGTATCGAAAAAAGCACACAGGTACAGTTAAAGGAAAGATTGCCTCAAATAGATAGGTATAAATCGTCAAACAGCGGTAAAAATGATATTAGAGCAAAAGCCGGGGCAGCTCAAAGCTTCCTGGACTTTAAAAAACCAATGCCAAGTATCAGTTCCAGTTTGGAATTCACTAAGGATCTTTTAAATGAGACAAACAAGATATCTAAAGATTTTCCCCAGGAAATACGCAATACTAATCAATCTATCAGTTCAGCTATGCAATCCTATATGCAAATATTTGATACCTACATCCTTACCGTTAATGATGATAGCCTTTTAGTGATAGATCAACACGCCGCTCATGAGAGAATAAATTTTGAAAAAATGAAAATAGCTCTAGAAGAGCAGGGGATGCTTCAAAAACAAGATCTTTTAATACCGGAACAGCTAAGCATTAATGAGTCTGAGGCTCTTCTTCTAAGAGAAAGAAATGAAATACTTCAAAAAATTGGGTTCGAATACGAGATTAATAATTCTAAATGCATTATTAATTCTATTCCCTTACTAATATCAAAAGCTGACCCTCTTAAAGTCTTTAGTGAGATCCTAGCCGAACTAAAATCAGGAGAAGAGCAGGAAACTACAAGCTGGAGAAGGACTAGTGACAAATTAATATCTACAATGGCCTGCCATGCAAGTATAAAAGCAGGGAAAAAGATGGCCCCAATCGAAATAGAAACACTACTTAAAGATATGTTTAATTGTAAATTACCCTATTCCTGTCCCCATGGGCGTCCAATAATTTGGGAAATAAATCAAAAAGAAATTGAAAAAAGAATGCGCAGAATTCTTTAATAATTTGTTCAATTTCATTCCACTCGAGTTTAAATGAGCAGGGCAAAGATAGTATATCTCGAAGAAACAGAAACAATAACGCATCCGGCATGCCAGTGTAGGAGGCACTTTTCGCCTACGTTCAAATTGTTAGCACATATTATTTTGACCCGTTTAAATTTCTTGACTATTTTATACCTATATTGCTATACTGATATTACAACTAAATAAGCAAAAGGCAGTAAAAATAGTTAAAAGTGCAAGCAAAAATGTCTCCCAACGGAGGCATTTTTGTTGGTATGGCAATTTTTAGCACTTAAAGATATAATCTAGCAATAATTATTATGAGTAAATCAATGAGCTATTTAATTCCCTCGGTCATTGAAAAAAGTAGAGAAGGGGAGAGGGTTTACGATATTTATTCCAGATTATTGAAAGAAAGGATAATCTTCTTAGGTACTGCTATAGATGACCAGGTGGCTAACGCAGTAGTCGCCCAATTATTATTCCTTGATAAAGAAGATCCTCAAAAGGATATCACCCTATATATCAACAGTCCGGGAGGACATATCTATGCAGGCCTAGCCATTATTGACACCATGAAGCTTGTCAAACCAGATATAGTAACTGTAGCCATTGGCTCAACAGCTTCATTTGGAACAGTTATTCTTTCATCCGGAACTAAAGGTAAAAGGTTCTCCTTGCCAAATAGTATGATCCATATTCACCAGCCTCTAGTAAGTGGGGGCATCTCCGGCCAGGCAAGCGATATCGAGATCGAGGCTAAAGAAATATTGCGTCTAAAAGATCTGTTAACAAACATTTTAAGTAAGAATACCGGTCAAAGTTATGAACGCATCACCCAAGATTCAGATCGTGACAAACATATGAGCGCTGAAGAAGCTTTGAAATATGGGCTGATCGACAAGATAATAACCTCTAATGACAAATAACTTAGTGCAGTGTATAATTTTTTAGTATTTTGGACACTTAGCTCAGTTGGTAGAGCATTCGCTTGACGTGCGAATGGTCACAGGTTCGAGTCCTGTAGTGTCCATTTTAATAAACTTCAAATGAACGACGCTTCTCAAAAACAAGCAGCTCAGGAATTGATGAGACATAGCATGGCTCATATATTGGCTATGGCAATTATAAGGCTTTATCCCAATACGAAGATCGGGATTGGACCTGCCATTGAAAACGGCTTCTACTATGAGGTTGATGCACCAATCAAATTGACTATGAAGGATTTACCTAAGATTGAAGCGGAAATGCGGAAGATCATTGCTGAAGAATTGCCATTCAAACAGATAATAATACCCAAAGAACAAGCTTTTGATACCTTAATGCAGTCAGGTCAAATATTTAAGACTGAACTACTCAGGCAAATTCCAGATGAATCAGTTAGTTTCTTTAAAACTGGAGATTTTTATGATCTATGTCGCGGTCCCCATCTTGCACATACCGGACAGGCAGGGTTTTTTAAATTAACCAGGATTTCTTCATCCCATTGGCTAGGTGAAAAGAACAGACCGAAGCTACAAAGGATCGAAGGTGTTGCCTTTAATCAAGAACAAGATCTTTTGACCTATCTTGAATCTCAGAAGGAAATAATTCAAAAAGACTATCGCAAGATCGGACGACGTTTAAATCTAATAACATTTGATGATGATATTGGAAATAATCTCATGATCTGGCTTCCCAAGGGAGATATTATCAGGGAAGAATTAAAAAAATTTTTATTTGATAAATTATCAAAATTAGGGATTATTAAGCTCTCAACTCCTTCTTTGGCTAAATTCACTCTATACCGTGATTATTTCGAAGATTCCAAGGTCAGAGATCAATATTTGGCCCTGATAAAAACAAATAGAAATGAGTATTTATTTCGAAATGATTCTTTCTTTCATCACGCAGTTGTTTTTAAAAGCACTAAAAAAAGCTATAGACAAATGCCTCAAAGGTATGCGGAATATTTTGATCTATATAAGCAGAATCCTGCCGAAGCCCCAATGGATATTGAATACAGTCAGACCTTACAAACAAATATCTTTTGCAGAGCAGATCAAGTAGAAGAAGAGATCGGGACATTACTTGGGCTTACAAGACAGTTGCTTCAATTCATAGGGGTAAATGACTTTCAGATCCTGGTAAAGCTAAGCGATCCAAAATTGAAATCAACTAAAGAGAATAATCCTAAAAATATGCTGAAATTACTTGAAAAGACTTTGGCAAAACAAAAGCTAGCCGCTAAGATAGTGGCGTCAGATTACTATAACAATGGGGCTGAGATTGGTTTTTATGTTAAAGACTTGCTTGGTAATTTATTAAAGATCTCAACTATTCGCATCGATAACACTTCAGCAAGCAAAGAAGAGCTTTACTATATTAATAATGATAATCTTAAGGAAATCCCGGTGGTTGTTCGATTCAATTTTGTTGAATCATTCGAAGCTATGCTGAAAATCATGCTGGAAAAAAATGAAGGGATATTCGATGTATGGCTAGCTCCTGTACAATGTGTCATTATTGCGATCTCAGAAAAATTCCATGAACAAGCTTTAAATATTCAAAAACAATTATTAAATGTTGGATTGCGAGCTAGCGTTAATTTGGAACCTGAAACCATGCAGAATAAAATTAGAAGAGCCGAGAACGAAAATATACCATACATGTTGATCCTAGGAGAAAAAGAGGTTAATACAAACTCAGTATCATTAAGGCAAAGAACCGGTCAGGAACTGGGGTTGATCAGAATTGAAGAATTTATCGACAGAATTAAGGATGAAATCTCCCAAAAAGCCTTTTAAGCCCACTCTGCAATTGTAAATTGCACGATTCTCTGATAATATTAATAGACTATTTTGACAATTTATTTATTTAATTATAGTACCTTTTAGAAGACCGTATAGACAATTTAATAAATACCAACCTCAAAGACAGGATTCGAGATACAAAATCAACGAGTCTATTACTGCAAATACTTTAATGGTCATTGATTCGGATGGGACTCAATTAGGGGTTTTGAATAAGTTTGAGGCGTTAAGGATTGCAAAAGAACAAGAATTGGATTTGATCGAGGTAGCGCCTACTGCCGAACCTCCGGTTGCAAAAATCCTTTCCTGGTCCAAATTCAAGTATCAGCAGGAGAAAAAGAAAAAGGAAAATAAAGGAAAAACAATAGAAATGAAGGAAATGTGGTTTAAAGCATTTATTGGGGATGGCGACTTTCAGCATAAGATTGAAAGAATAAAAGAGTTTCTAAGTAAGAAACATCCTGTTAAAATTACAATTAGAGGAAAGGGTAGGGTCCAAGCTGTTCAACTTTGGGCTCTATTGGAAAGGATTAAGTTAGCACTTGTAGATTCAATTCAAGAATCTAATGAATCGGCAAAACAAGAAGGTAGAAATATATTTTGGATAGTTAGACCAATTAAGAATATTAAATTAACTGAAAATGAAAGCAAAAACACACAAAGCAACAGCTAAAAGATTTAAAAAAACCGCCTCAGGTCAAATAAGGCACTATTCTCAAGGTGATAATTCTCATCTTAAGGCCAATAAAGATAGAGGTCAAAAAGCCCGTAAAAAGGGCAGTCATGTGTTGACTAATAAAGGTGATATTAAAAAAATCGTTAAATTAATGAATAAATAATTATGAGAATTAAAAGAGGACAAACCAGACATAGAAAACATAAGGCGGTCTTAGCCCAAACCAAAGGTTATCGCTTAAGTAATAGCAAACTTTACAAGAGGGCGCATGAAGCAATGATGCACGCAGGCCAATATTCCTTGACCCATCGCAGACATAGATATGGTCAGTACAGAGAACTATGGATTGAGAGAATAAATGCTGCCTTATCAGGCGAAGGGATGAAATACTCAGAGTTCATTAACGCCTTAAAGACAAAGAATATTGAATTAAATAGAAAAATGTTATCTGGTCTAGCTTTAGACCATAAAGAAGTATTTTCTGCAGTTGTGGCTAAAGTAAAATAATTTTGCCGTCAATATGGAAAACTCAAAGGTCGAGGATTTATTGTCTAAGATCAATACCCTGTTAGATGAAGCAGGTACTAAGATTAACGCAGCTGATAATCTACAGATATTAGAAGCATTACGCGTAGAATATTTAGGGAGAAAATCTCAATTAATTGATATATTAAAAGGCATTAAAGATGCCGAACCATCTCAGAAGGCTAAATTAGGACAAAGATCCAATTTGGCTAAATCCCAAATTGAGAATAAAATTCAGGAGAAAATCAAACAAATCAAGGAAAAGGAACTCAAAGCTATTGAACTACAAGAAGAGATAGATATTTCAATCCCCCCGTCTGGTATCAAGAAAGGCCATAAACACCTCATTACAACTACAATTGAAGAGGTTGAAGATATTTTCATGCGAATGGGGTTTGAAGTTCACTATCCATATGCAATAGACGATGATTATCATAATTTTGAATCCTTAAATATTCCTCCCGGGCATCCTGCAAGAGATTCTTGGGATACTTTCTGGACTGAACAGGGTAAAATTGCCATAACACACACCTCTTCAATGCAAAACAGGATTCTTTCTCAACAAAAGCCACCTGTAAGGGCTATAGTCATAGGCAGATGCTTCAGGAATGAAGCTACCGACGCTAGACATGAACATACTTTCACCCAAGTAGAGGGGGTTTATGTTGATAAAGGGATCACATTGCCAGATATGTTAGGCACTCTTAAAGAATTCTTCAGTAAATATTACAAAAAAGATTTGGCAGTAAAATTTACTCCTGATTTCTTCCCATTTGTAGAACCTGGGGGCATGATGTCTCTTAGTTGCATTTTATGTAACGGTGAAGGCTGTAAAGTATGTAAACAAACAGGTTGGCTAGAACTCTTAGGCTGTGGCATGATCCATCCCAAGGTATTGGAAATGGCCGGAATAGATCCTAAAACCTATTCCGGATTTGCCTGGGGATTTGGATTAGAAAGACTAATCATGCTAAAAAACAATATTAATGATATTCGTCTTTTCAATAGTGGTGATCTTGATTTTATTAAACAATTTTAAAGATGCTGATTTCTCATAAATGGTTAAAAAAATATCTTCCCACTCTAGATGAGTTAACCAAAGCTCAAATTGCTGAGAGCCTCACCACAAAGTTAGCAGAGGTCGAGCAGATCATTGCCATTAGAAGAGAAATTGACAAGATTATTGTTGGTGAAGTTCTAGAGGTCAATAAAATTGAAGAAAGCAAGAAATTAACATACTGTAAGGTTCGAGTTAGTGACAATACTATAAACGACATTATCTGTGGAGCTCCTAATGTAAAAAAGGGGCTGAAGGTTGCTGTTTGCATGCCTGGCGGTAGAATTTACGATGCACATAATGAAGGAAAGACTATTGAGATCACCCAAAAAACCATGTTTGGGATTACATCAAATGGAATGATATGTTCTGCCAAAGAATTAGGAATAAGCAATGATCACGAAGGTATTATGGAATTAGAAGACCAATTAGTTCCAGGCACTAATTTAGATGAGATTTTAAAAGACTTTGTTTACGAGATAGAAAACAAATCATTATCTCACAGGCCTGATTGTTTTTCTCACGAAGGGATTGCCAGAGAGATATCGGCAATATTAAATATTCCTTTTAAACAAGATGAGATTAATCAACCAATTGTTCCTACCTCTGAGTTACCATTCGATCTTAGCGTTAAAGTTGACAATAAAGATTGTGAACGATTTAGTCTAGCCATCTTATCAGATATTAAAGTTATTAAATCTCCTTTATGGTTAATTTGTTTATTAACCGCTACTGGATTAAGAAGTGTCAACAATATTGTAGATGCCGCGAATTATATTATGTTTGATAAAGGCCAGCCTTTGCATACATACGATTATGATAAGATCACCTCAAAAAAATTAATAGTAAGATATGCCAAAAACGGGGAGAAGATGAAAGCTATAGATGGAAAAGAATATAGATTGGAAGACGATATGATGGTGATCAGTAATGGCAATCAAGTTGATGATATTGCTGGCATTATGGGAGGGCTAAGTTCAGAAATAAGCTTCGAGACTAAAAACATTTTAATCGAAGCTGCAAACTTTAATATGTATTCAGTTCGTCGAACATCGAGGAAATTAGGGATTAGAAGCGAAGCCAGCACTAGATTTGAGAAAGGTCAAAATCCTGAGAAAACGGAAAACTCAATCAAACAGGCTCTCAATTTAATTTTGGATCTTGCTGAAGGAGAAATTGCTCATGAGCTAATCGATTACTATCCTAATCCTCGGGAGCAAAAAGTAATTGAATTGGATTTGACCCTAGTAAAAAGGATTTTAGGAATCGATCTTCCCGTTAGAGAAATTATTGATTATCTGGAAAGAATAAATTGTGAGATCCTTGATCCTGAAAGAGTACCTAATATAAGTAGCACTCCGGAAAGTAATCTTCCAATAAGTGTTAAAATTCCAAAATTTAGAGGAGATTTAAATATCGAACAAGATTTACTTGAAGAGATTGCCCGACTGTATGGATACGATAAATTAACTCCAACATTGCCCGAAAGAGACTTACAAGCAGTTATTCCAAATAAAGGACTTCAAATCAACAGATTAATTGGAGAAATCATGGCTTCTGAAGGATTTGATGAAATTTACTCATATACTTTCATCGGAAAACAATTATTGGAGCGACTGAGTTTAAATTCAAAAGATAATGTAAAACTTATCAATCCACTTTCACCTGAATTGGAGTTGTTAAGAACTAGTTTGATTCCAAATTTGATCGATAAAGCACTGTTAAATGCGAGCAACTATGACGAGTTTTCAATTTATGAAAAGGGCAGGGTAATTTTTAAGGATATAGATCCTGAAACCAAATTGAATATTCAGCCCGAGAATATTGCCGCTTTATCTTTTTCTAAAGAGCACAAATTACTTTTTTATCAAATTAAAACAAGCTTGATGTCTTTGGCAGAAGGTTTAAATATTAATCTTAAATTTAGTAAAACGATTAGAGGAAGATTTGAAAATCTTAAAAACATTTTCCATCCTGGTAGAAGTGCTGGGATCTATTTAAATGAGGAGATTATTGGTGTCATTTCTGAACTTCATCCCAAAATTAAAATGGATTTAAATATCAAAGGCAATATTGCTTACTGGGAATTAGATTTAAGCGCAATTTCCAAACTTGCTACATTTAGTAAAGAGTACAGCCCAATATCAATCTATCAAAAAGTTAAAAGAGATCTGAGCTTTTTTATCCCCGATAATGCTATTTATTCAGATATCGAGAACTCGATAAATTCCCTTAATCTTGAATATTTAATTGGGATCGAGTTTAAAGATATGTACAAAGAGGAAGGGAATAAGAGTATTACAATATCGTTGAAATTTCAAAGCCTGGAAAGAACATTGACTGATACAGAAATTAATGATCAAATGGATAAGATCGTTAAGGTTCTGGAAGAAAAAATCAAAGCAAAAGTCAGAAACAATTAAGGTCTAACTCGCATTGCTTCCTCATTACTCTTAATATTTTGTCCCTGCCTGCTTCCTGTAACATAGAGAGTATAATTACCAGGTGCTTCAGGAGCGGTAAATATACATGTACCACTATTACCTGAAACACAGGTGCCTACTTTGGTTCCATCTAGGAATAGGGAAACGCCTTCTAAAGCTAGGCCGGAAACCGAATAGCTATAACTAATTGTAACCTCTTGAGAAGGAGAGATATTATTCAGATTGCTCGTTCCTGAAATTGAGATAGACCCTAACACCTCGATAGGAACCGTTGTTGTGCCCTCGTTGCCAAGCGTGTCTTTAACCACAAATTTAAGATTATGCATACCTCCACCAATGGTTCCAATACTCACAGAACCAGAATAGGGGAGGGTTGTTGCTGTGAGTAAAGGCGTTGACGAATTATCCAGATAAACTTTTACTGAAGTAACACCAGCACCAGCATTTGGAGTGTAAGCATTGAATTGAAGATTCACGTTGCCCCCAGTCACCAATTGACCTGAAGTTGGCGCTGATACTGCTGCCCAGGGAGAGTCTGTACCACTGGGATTTCTATTGATTGTGCAGTACTCAGTAGGCACTATACCATTAAGCTCAGGCTTACTTTGGACATAAGTATCAAGATATGATTGCAGTTTAGTGTTTGGCATAATGTACTGCTTAATATTCACAGTTGTTGCTAACCCCATATCAATGTCAATTTGCCTAGCTAAATGATCTGGCTGATCAGTACAGACTGTGTATGGTTTTACATTAATATAAGATGGGACTGAAATATCAACTATCCCCAAATCATTTCCTACACCTTCGCATGTACCTTCAGCACCTTCACAATTAGATTTAGATACTACTCCGGCTGGCCTTGAGAAGGGGGTAGGGGGGAAAGTATTGCCGATCCTAAGTACAAACTTAGAGATCCAAGGTCGAGCCGATCCGAAACCTGAGGCTCCATAAGACATTGGTTCATTATTATTATTGCCTAACCAACCCAAGACAACAATTTCTGGGGTATAGGTTGCAAACAATGTTTCTTTGTAATCTTCAGATGTTCCAGTCTTACCTGCGATATCTCTATAGTCCCAACCACTATAATCCTTACCTCCATTGCTTTTATTTACCCCAGGACCGCCTCTATTGGCATTCAAAATGTCATTAATTATGAAAGTACCTCTTGGATCTGCAACCTGTTCTTCTTGTGGCTGATAATTAAAAACTTCATTGCCATCTCTATCTACTATCTTTAATACGGCTTCATGTTTAACTAGCTTGCCTTCATTGGCTAATACTCCATATGCTTGAGCATGTTCGATCAACTTCACATCGGCTCCCCCTACAACAATTGAGGGTCCATAGCCTCGAGGGTCATTTAAGGTTGTGTAACCCCAACTTTGCATCTCCTGCACAAAATTAGCAACTCCTAATTGATCGACCATATAGATTGGAGGAATGTTCTGCGAATCAGTTAATTGTTTTCTGGCAGTCCTAATACCTGTAAAGTTGTTACTGTAGTTCTTTGGCTTATAATTTCCAATCTGAATAGGAACATCTGGGATCATTGATCCTGCTGAAATCAGCCCTTTTTCTAATGCATAGTAATAGAACATTGGCTTCATACTAGACCCATAGGATTGAAGTGTATCTAAGATATTTACCTCTGGAGCGAATTTACAGGATGCACCACTGCAACCTTCTGGAGAAGATGTCCCGAAATAATCTTTTGAGCCAACCATCGCTAAGATTTCACCGTTTCGAGGATTCATAGCAATTAAGGCAGCATTCTCAGCTCCAAATTTACTACCATAAGCATCAACACCTTCTTTAACCTGTTCCTCAGCAATTTCTTGATAATCAAGATTTAAAGTTGTAGTTATTTTATATCCCCCCGTAGACAGGGCTTCTTTAGAGAATGGTTCACCATTATTGTAACCACGCTCCATGAGTAATTTCTGCACATAAAAAACAAAATGAGGAGCTTTCAATTCGTCCTTCTTTTTTGCAGTTGTGTATACTAATTCAAAGTTTCTGGCCTCCTCGATCATTTCAGTTGTAAGGACATCTTCTGTAGCACCTGTCTCTTCTTTAATTGCGGCATTAATTTGATCCTTATATTTCTCCATCTGACTTAGAACATACATTTGCCTATCTTTAACTTTCTGTTTAGACTCAGCATTTGCCGACCGGGTAGGGGAGAGGTTATTGGGATCTTGAGGGATTGAGGCCAGAATAGCATATTGAGCCAGGTTTAATTCTGTAATATCTTTTCCAAAATATTCATAAGCAGCTCTTTTTACTCCATAAATATTGCTGCCTTCGGGGATTACATTTAAATACATCTCTAATATCTCATCTTTGCTTCGTTGTTTCTCAATCTCTAATGCCAAAATCACTTCTTTGATCTTTCTCTCCCAACTTCTTTCATTAGTAAGAGCTGTTTGTTTTATTAATTGCTGAGTTATGGTAGAACCTCCACATGCAGATGTTTTCGCCAAATTAGCTATACCACATCTAATAACGGCAATAAGGTCAACACCAGAATGCTTATAAAAATCGATATCTTCAGCGGCCAGTAGAGACCATTTCATTAATTGTGGGACTTCCTCCATTTTAATAGGGTCGCGATTTTCATCACCATATATTCTGTATAGCAATTTCCCATTCCTGTCGTAGATTTCACTAGCAGCGCTTTTTTGACCGAAAGGCTTGTCTGGACTTGGTAATTGTTCAGTAAGAGTTTGTAACCAGCCAAATAGATAAACACCTCCGACTATCCCAACAATTAAAAGCACCGTCAGAAATACATAGAAAGCCTTTTTAAACTTAGCCTTATTTATCCTTAACCATTTACGTTTACCTGAACTTCTCATAGAAGTCCATTTCCTAGTGTAGGGAGTTTTTCTTTTGTTATTTAACTTAAATTTTGAAGTGTAATAAGCCATATTGGCATATGAACAATAAAGAAATTATAGCAACTTTGTGCTTAAAAAATAAGTCGAAATAAGTGTACACCAAAAAAGATTAAGTATCCGAAACTTAGCCGAATTTGCACCATTAAATAACTACAATCTTATAGTAATTATTAATTTGCATTTATGATTATTAGTAATTCTGATATAATAAGCCCGAAATAGGGAAGGGTGCTTGAGTGGTCGATAAGGACGGTCTTGAAAACCGTTATCCGGGAAACTGGATCGCGGGTTCGAATCCCGCCCCTTCCGCCATTAATACATTATATATATCTCCATGGGAAAAATTATTTACGGTGTTGATCTTGATTCAACTGTATCTCCTTTACAAGTTAGAGACGCCATAATTGAATGCTTCTGGTTAGCACATTGTAAAGACACAGGCCTGGAAGATAATCCTGCATCAGAAAGAAGTTATTGCCGATCAATTATTGAAAAGATCTTCAAAGATAACAATTGGGACTTTGCTAATCCTACAAAAGAGAATATTTTGGGAACAGTTAATGCACTAGCAGAATTTTCAAAATCATTTAGAGATCCAAGCGTAATTCAATCTCATTTCAGCGAGATCATGGAATTAGTTAATAAATTGCAATAAATGGGAAAAGAGGCTTTAGTAATAATTGGGGCCATAGCTTCCTTAATAGCAATTGCTGGATATATTAAAGATACTATTAAAGGACAGACCAAGCCTAATCGCATCACTTGGCTTATGTGGGCAATAGCTCCCATGATAGCATTTTCAGCCTCAGCTAGCGAGGGATTGAGCTGGAGTCTTCTGCCAGGATTCATTTCCGGCTTTGGACCTCTTTTAGTTTTTATGGCCTCATTTTTAAATTCCAAATCATATTGGCAACTAAAATCTTTTGACTATATCTGTGGATTATTATCTTTATTAGCTTTAATTCTCTGGGCTATTACTAAGGATATTAATGTAGCGATCTTTTTCTCTATACTAAGTGATGGGCTAGCAGCTTTTCCTACTCTTTTAAAAGCTAAGATAGCACCCCAATCTGAAACTGCCTCCCCATTTATCGTGGGTATGTTCAGCGGACTAGCCGGGATAATTGTAGCTGATCAATTTATCTTTAGTGAAGTGGGATTTAATTTCTATTTAGTAATAATAAATATATTACTTTCTTCTACAATAATTTTAAGTAAAAGGGCACAAAATGCAGGATCAAAATAATAAGGGCAGTTTAGAAAAACTTCATAAAGAAGAACTCATAGGGCCTTTACTGAAACTACTTTATTCAAAACCTGCCCCAAGTAAAACTCTAAATGATATAACTTTTAATAGACTTATCGAGCTTGAATCTTTAAATATCGTAGATCACAGGTCGTTATGGATTGGAGCAATAATTGCCGATCTATTCATTTACGAGGCCAGGAAAGCTAAAGATCTAAAAACGCATCTCCCCTTAGCTATTGAGTTTGCTAAGCAATTCATCAAAGAAAAAGAGATCTCAAATAATAAGGGGAATATCATATTAGAAATAATTGAAACACATCACGGAGGGGCACAATACCACATCGAATCTAAGTTATTCAAGATAGCCGATTGTCATAAATTCCTAGAGCCAGCAGGATTAATTGATTTAATCAGCGATTATTATAAAAATGAAGGCAATAGTCTTTCTGAAAGCATAACTCTTGCTAACAATAAGCTTTATGAAAAATTCAATCTAATTCAGGATATCAAAGAATTAGATAGAGGGTTTGATATAGAAGCAAGTTTTAATATAAGTCGAGAATTTTTAGAAAGAGCCCAGCTTATAGCTTCCTCACTAAAATAACTATCCCGTAAATTAATGTGGATAGAGCACAATTTCTCCCTCCTCTTCGGCACGTAATAGGGGATTAACTTTATTGATCATCTCCATAATGCCTTCAATTCCCACAAAAGTATAAGTGCCAATAATTTGATCAATCATAATTAGTTCATTCGCAGAAAAATTTCTTAAACTTACATTTTTTAAAGGCAAATATTTTTGATCGGGGAACTTGTAATTTTTAATATTTAATAATTCTAACCTGTTATTAACCATTAACTCACTTATAACCTGGTCATACATTTTAATAATAGGGGACCCATTCTTTTTAATGAACCTAATGGGCACCATAGGGAGATTGTTGGATTTGAAATATTTATATTCCATCAAAAACACCAGCTTATGAACGAAGGGATCAATAAATTGAGGATCTGATACTAAGCGATAATATATATAATGTATTAGATCCGAAAGCTTGAGCAAAGACTTAGAATCATCAAGCACAATCTTGCCACTTACTAAAGAATCAACTAGGGCAGATCTTATATTATTATTAGCAGTATCTTGAGTAGCCAGTAGATCAATAATTCCTACATTAAAAAAATCAGCCAGCCTCTTAGCCTGTTCCAAGGTGATATCCGCCTTATTTGCTTCAATTTTATTATAAGTTGGTCGTGATACTCCAATTTTCTTGCTTACCTCATCTTGAGTCAAAAAGAACTTCTTCCTTAACTTTTTTATAAATCCACCGATATTGATCTTGGATGGCTTCTCAATCTTAATTTTCATAGTTTGTAAACAATATTAACTTTTATATGTTACTTTATTTTACAAATTAATACAATTTCTCTTGCTTAATAGTATGAAAATAGGTAATATTGTTCATATTGCGCTGTCGTTGCTTACTTTTTGTTGTTATCCTATTTGTTATCAGGACTCCATGAAACGAATACTATTAAGGTTATGTCTGGGACTAATTCTTTTAATTGCTCCTCTAAGTATTAGAGCTGCTGAAGTTGTTGAGATCACCCCTAAGGAGACCTTAGTAAAAGAAACGGATATAGGCAAGACTTTTGAAATTGAGCTGAAAAACAACAGCGATAAGACAATATCTTTAGTAGCACGAGAAGTTAGGATAAATAGACTAAACAATGAAATTACTAGCGTGGATGCTGGTAAAGAGGTGCTGGAAATGATGGATAGCAAGATCCAAATAGAATCCGGATCCACTTTTACCCATAAGATTCGGATAAAATTTAGTTCCCAAGACTTTGCTGCAAGTTATCCAGCAGTAAAATATCTCAGCGATGATAATTCCACTGAATTAGTTTATAAAATTGAGGACCAGGCAATTTTCTTAATTCAAAGTCTGGAGGGTGATTACAAATTAGGACTAGACGCACAATTAGCAAATCCTGATATTACAACTTCAAATACTGTAAAGTTGCTTATTACAATAAAAAATGAAGGCGAAAAGTACTTTATCCCGGATGGTACTATGTCCATATACTTCAAAGAAAAGCCCATATTTGAGCAGAAATTAACTGACCTAATCAATAAAAGACTTTTTACCGGAGAAGAAATCAGTTTAGATATAGAGCATATCCTTGAAGACTCAACTTTACAAGCAATAGGAGAATATAAGGTTGAAGTAAAAATTAATAGCGACTATTCTGCAAATCAAAAGATCGCAACCATTACCTTTATGTATATACCTTATGAAATTATAACCAAAGCAGGTATTATAATTGGGGGAGCCTTAATCTTCATTAGCATCATTATCCTGATAAGGAAGATTAAAAAACATTGATTTGAAATTTTTAATAAATCTTTATTGCAAAAGACGATATAATTAACTATTAGATGATTACTAGTATGAACAAACCAGACATTGACACCTCAGCGGAGGCTATAGATAGATTTTTTGATAGGAAAATCGATACTATACTCCCCAGCAATGAGGCCTTTAGACAATTATTAATGAGTGGTAAACAACTCAAATTCTATATGGGTGCCGACGTGACTGCTCCTAGGCTTCATATAGGTCATATAATCCCTTACCTAAAAATGGCCCAACTCCAAAAAATGGGGCATCAGATAATTTTCTTAATTGGTGATTTTACAGGGAAAATTGGAGATCCCACTGATAAAAGCGCGGCAAGACGTAAACTAACTGATGAGGAAGTAAAGACAAACTCGCAAGCTTTTATAGATCAAATTAAAGCATTGTTCGATTTTGACGACCCTGTTAATCCTCCACTAATTAAATTTAATTCTGAATGGAATAATAAGCTAAGCTTTGCTGATGTTATCGAGCTTGCCAGTAATTTTACTGTTCAGCAAATGCTGGAAAGAGATATGTTTGAAAAGAGAATTAATGAGAATAAACCGGTTTACCTTCATGAATTCCTGTATCCTCTTATTCAAGGATATGATTCAGTAGCAATGGAGGTCGATGGGGAATTCGGAGGGAGTGACCAAACCTTTAATATGCTTGCCGGAAGGACCTTATCTAAAGCACTGTTGAATAAAGAAAAATTTGTACTCACAATGAAACTTCTGCTTTCAGCTGATGGGATAAATAAAATGAGTAAGAGTATTGGGAATTGTATATTTATTAACGATCCAGCTGAAGAGAAGTACGCAAAGATTATGGCAATTCCAGACGACTTAATCATGCACTATTTTGAACTTCTTAGTGATTTGAGTGACACAGAACTGGAAGCGACCAAAATTAGAGCCCAAAACGAGCCTATGACTGTTAAGAAAGAACTTGCTTATCTTGTTGTTGAAATGTTCAATGGGGCAGAAGAAGCAAAAAATGCACAGGAAACATTCAAAAAAGTCGTTCAAGATAAGGAGGTCCCAGACGATATCCAAGAAGTAAAAAAACAGGATCTAGAAAAAACACTGCAATTGAAAGAACTACTAGTAAAAACAGGTCTAGTAAATAGTAATAGTGAAGCCAAACGATTAATAATGGAAGGAGCGGTCGAAATAGATGGAATCAAAGAAACCGATCCTAATAAAACCATTTCCTTGGAGAAGGCATCCTTAATCAAGGCTGGGAAAAGAAAATGGATTAAATTAATTTAATTATATTGCTCATGTCACTACTAAAAAAAGGCTCTAAAACAGAAAAACTCATTTGGTGGATTATAACCATCACAATCATTGTTTCAATAGTATTTGTCCCGCTACTTGCTGTAATTGCGTAATAATTGAATTGACCACTACAGATCCAGTTACAACAATACCGTTTATTGGGCCCAAACAGGCTCAACTTCTAAGTAAATTAGGTATTTTAACAGTAGGGGATCTATTAGAATATTATCCCGTTTATTACAAAGACACTTCTAAAACAGTTAATCTAATTGAATTAAATAGAGACTTTAAACAAACTGTAAAAGTCACAATTGAAGATATTAAAAACATCAGGATCAAAAATGGGAAATTCATTCAAAAGGGGATTGTGTCTGATAATACAGGAAGTTGTGAAGTTACCTGGTTTAATCAACCTTATTTAACTAAATCTTTGAAAAAGGGGATGGAGGTACTGATCTCAGCGAAATTGGATGTTGCAAGTACCAAGCCCATAATTATTTCCCCTGAGTATGAGGTTGTTAAGGAAGAAAATATTCATTTAGGAAGAATCGCACCAATATATCCGTTAACAAAAGGCGTTTCAGCAAAATGGCTAAGAACTAGATTTGCGTTTTTAGTTAAAAAGCTCGAGGATATTTCTGGTTTAAAGACCCTACCAAAGGATATTGAAGAAAAGTATCAGCTCATTTCGACCCCGAAAGCACTTCAAGGTATCCATATGCCCAAGAATGAAGATGATATTGTGAAAGCGAGAAAAAAACTGGCTTTTATGGAGCTAACTGAGATTTATCTGAAACTTTTTAAAGAGAAACAACAACGAACAGCCGCCAAAGCGCCGGATGTTGCAAAAGTAGGGGATAGGCAAGAGTATTTTAAAAATGAATTCCCTTATGAGCTCACCAAAAGTCAGATGAAAGCCCTTAGCGAGATTAATCAGGATTTGATTGACGGAAGCCCAATGTATAGGCTACTTCAGGGAGATGTGGGTAGTGGGAAAACCATCGTTGCACTATTAGCAGCCGTACCTATTATGGAAAGTGGATATCAATGCGTAATACTTGCACCCACCTCAGTCTTAGCTAAACAGCATTACCAAAATGCTTTAACAATATTCAAAGAGCACTATAAAATTAGCTTAATAACTGCAGAAGATTCCCCATCAAACAATTCCGATGCTGCAGATCTGATAATTGCAACGCATGCGATCTTATACAATAAGGAGAAATATATTAAAAATTTAGGACTATTAGTGATTGATGAGCAGCATCGATTTGGAGTCGAGCAAAGAAGAGAGTTACTGGAATTAAAAGCTCCAGAATGTAAGCCTCATCTATTACATATGACTGCCACCCCAATACCTAGAAGTGTAGCCTTAACTCTGTTTGGGGAGATTGATGTTTCGATCATTGATAAACCTCAAGGAAGATTAGATCCAGTTACAAGAATCGTGGAACAGGACAAAAAAATGATTTCCTGGGAATGGATAAGCGAGCAAATCAAAAATGGAGGACAAGTCTTTTGGATCTGCCCTCTAATCGAAGAGACAGAAGAGCCTGATGATTCCACGATCAAAGTATTAGATCAAACCCAAGCACTTAAAAAGCTTTGGCCAAAATTTCGTATAGAATATTTACACGGCAAGCTTAAGGCCAAAGAAAAAGATGCCATCATCAAGGATTTTCAGGAAGGAAGAATAGATGTTTTAGTTTCAACAACTGTTGTAGAAGTTGGTATTGATATACCCAGAGCAAATATTATAGTAATTGAGAATGCTGAACGTTATGGGTTAGCTCAATTACATCAATTACGGGGTAGAGTAGGGAGGCGAAATCAAAAATCATGGTGCCTGCTATATACTCCAATGTTAGATAATGAGAAAATTCGATCAAGATTAACATTTTTTTCCCAGGAAAATTCCGGTATCAAAATTGCTGAATTTGACCTAAAACAAAGAGGACCGGGGGAGGTATATGGCACGATCCAATCGGGTATACCTCAACTAAAAATCGCTAATTTCGGGAATACCGAATTTCTTGCCCTGGTCAGGCAAGCAGCACAAGAAATATTAAATTATCAAATAAATTAATGGATACATTTCAAGCAATAATTCTTGGACTAGTGCAGGGACTTACAGAATTCTTACCCATCTCCAGTTCAGCACACTTGGGTATAATCGCTTATATCTTTAAATGGGAAGAACGGCTTCAACTGGATATAATTCTCCATGTCGCCTCATTAACAGCATTAATAATATATTTCCGGAAAGATTTAAAGAAAGTATTGCTCGGTCTTATCAATAAGGGGAGCCAGAAGGAAATAGCCAATTCCAGGAAATTTGTTGTTAATGTAATTATCTCACTTTTGCCCTTAATCCCAATTTATCTACTATTAAAAGACTGGATTAATTCTATTCAAGATTTTTCTCAAACAGCTTTAATATTTTTAATAATATTCGGTGGGTTTTTAATATGGGCGGATCTCAGAAGCAGGAACAATAAATCTGGACTTGAAGACCTATCTAAAACTCAAGCATTATTAATCGGGTTAGGGCAGGGGATAGCTTTGTTCAGCGGCGTTAGCCGAAGTGGGATTACGATCACTCTGGCTCTTTTAATTGGGCTTAAAGAAGAGGCTGCAAAAAAATATACGTTTTTATTATCTATACCAACAATTTTAGGGGGATTTCTTCTAGAAATGCTTGATATTGTTAAAGGAGATTTATCTATATCACTAGATTTTAGTTTGCTTTTAGCTATAATCTCTGCTTTCATAAGTGCATATTTGGCCTTGATAATTCTTTTTAAATTGGGTGACAAGATTAAACTCTCATATTATGGAATATATCGTATAATCATAGGGTTAGCCTTATTATTGTTCCTTTTTTAAATTAATCATGCAAAAAACGTCTCTAGTGATCGTACTTGATGATATTAGATCTGCTTTGAATGTAGGTGCAATTTTTAGAACTGCTGATGCTGTTGGAGCAAAAGAATTAATTTTATGTGGTATTACACCTTATCCACCACATCCCAGGATACCTAAAACCGCTTTGGGCGCTACTGAAAGTGTGGCCTGGAAACACTGGCCTAATAAAACTGAAGCAATTCAACATTTAAAAGAGCAGGGGTATAATATTATCGCGGTTGAAAAGACCGAAAAGGCACAGGATCTATATAAATACAAATTTCCTGAGAACACAGCATTAATATTTGGGAATGAAATTAACGGAGTAAGTACCGATATTATTGAGAAAGCAGAATCTGTGTTACAGATACCTATGCTGGGAATTAAGGAATCCCTTAATGTGGCCACCACCGTAGGGATTGTTTCGTATGAATATATTCGTCAACAAAACTATCAATGATTAGAGTAATTGCTGGAAAATTTAAGGGAAAAAAGCTATTAGTCCCAAAATCTGCAAAACCAATTACCGATAGAATCAAAACATCAATTTTTGATTTAATTAAGGAATACGTTGAGGGCGTTAATGTATTAGATTTATTCGCCGGTAGTGGCAATTTCGCAATAGAAGCTTTAAGTCGAGGTGCTAAAAAAGCTGTAATTGTTGAAAACGATCCCGAGGCTTTGGGTTGTATACGGACTAATTTAGATAAATGCAATTTAAAACTTCAGGCAGACGTAATTAAAGCCGATGCTTTAAACTATTTAAAAATCCCAAAAGCCACATTCGATATCATTATGCTTGATCCACCTTTCCCAATACCAGTTGAGAACAAGATCCGATTATTAAGGTTAGCATTAAAGCATCTGAACAATAATGGATTATTGATATTTCGCTATCCTGCACATGAGAATATTAAAATTAAAGATTCAGAGGGCATAATAATCTACACAAAAAAATATGGCATATCTCAAGTTGCCTTTGTTACTAAGGCTACAAAAGCCTAAATCACTATATTATTAAGCCTATTTATGTTAAAATAGGCCATTATTCGAAGTTAATATTTAAATAAAAATGGGAGCACTACCTAAGAGGAAAATATCAAAACAAAGAAAGAATAATCGCAGATCTCATGATGCTTTAAAGGTATCAGGTCTTTCAGTTTGCCCAAACTGTAAAAAGAGCAAACCTGCTCATGCAGTATGTCCAAATTGTGGTACATACAAAGGTACACAAGTAATAAAAGTATCCTAAAGATGCAAGAAAAAGCTGATCCAAGACATAATGCCAGGGTTTTATCCCTGCAATTGTTGTTTCAGGAAGAATTTAAAGAAAAGCATCAACTTAAACAAGGAGCTGATCAGTTCAGCCATCAAGTAGTTTCTGAGATTGATGAAGAGAGCAATTACAATAGGGAATTAAAAGATTCCTTGATTAAGAACTTTGAACAGAATAAAGAATCAATAGATAAAATAATTGAGAAATTGGCTCCAGAGTGGCCAATCGCAAAAATTGCCACTGTAGACTTAATAATACTACGCCTAGCTATCCTGGAAGGATTTATTTTAAAAATTACCCCACCAAAGGTCGTTATAAACGAAGCGATAGAATTATCAAAAGAATTTAGTAATGAACAGACAAGAAAATTTGTAAGTGGCGTACTTGGGAATCTATACTTAAATCAAAATATGTATTTAAAGAATAATGATGAATGAGTCTGAAATTAATGCACTGAAAGATCTACAGGAAAAGCTTCAAGTTCATTTCAACGATTTAGAGCTATTAAAGAATGCGCTTATTCATAGATCATATCTTAATGAAATCCAAAATAAAGATAATATGGCCCATAATGAGAGGCTGGAATATTTGGGGGATGCTGTTTTAGAATTAATAATTACAGAATTCCTTTTTCATACCTATCCTGATTTTAAAGAAGGAGAGCTGACGAGCTTCAGAGCAGCAACTGTTAGGACCAGCAGCCTAGCTGAAACAGCTCAATTATTAAAGTTAGGAGATTATTTATACCTTAGTAAAGGTGAAGAAAGGACAGGGGGAAGGCAAAGGCCGTATATTCTTGCAAATACATTTGAAGCTTTGTTAGGGGCAATTTTTTTAGACCAAGGTTTAGATACTGCAAAAGATTTTGTAAGAAGAGTATTGATCCCCAAAATCTCTGAAATTGTTACAAATAGACTTGATATTGATTCA
>JAKQLP010000040.1 GCA_029567095.1 bacterium | reverse complement strand
AACCAAACTTCTAAAAGGATGGAATGATGCTCCTGTGAATTCAGAGGCGAATACTGTCAATGAGAAAGTAAGTAAACCTACTACTCCGGCAGCCATTCCTTTGCTCTTGGATTCTACTGAGGCAGCCAGGAAGGAAAAAGCTAGAATAAATGCGAACAACATTTCAATTGCAAAAGCTGTTGCTGAGAACTGAGACAAGAATGTTGTTGTGTAGGAGATCTGAGAGATGAATTGCTCTTTGATCCCTTCAGTTCCAGTCAAGCCATTAGCTTCGATCTGAACATCTAATAGATAACCCTGCATATTGTAGGCTAAAGCAAATGCTAATAGACCTCCAATAAGTTGAGCCATAAGATACATAAGCATTTCCCATAGTTTTGTAACTGAGAATTTCTTAGCTTTGATCTGTTCTGGTAAAGTAGTGAAATATTCAGCAAAAGTGAATATGGGGTTTAGATGGGGTTTGGAAAACGCTCCAAATACCATCATCAAGGCCACCACACTTGTGCCTAAGATAAAAGGCTCCACACTTCTTACCATGATCGGGGATAGGAAAATAATTAACAGGAAGAAGAATGTGCCTAGAAGTTCGGACATGGCTTCAGCCAATAATCCTCCCATCGAAGCTAATTTGCTTCTAGAAACTTTAACAGCTAGTTTCATAGAGTAAAAGGAATAAAAAATTAAATACTATTTAATTTCACATGCTTATGGAAACAGGTCCTGAGGGGCGGTCAGGCTGTGACTGAGGTCCTTTGCCTTTTGCAAAGGCTAGGACAACCAAGTATGTAACGGCTGAAACAATCGCACTGATTATAAAGGCCACAAGTATCGGATCCATATGCATTACCTACTTTTAATTCAGTATATGTTAATTACTCTAATTTGGCAATTTTTTTAGAAGACCAGGAAATCTATTTGAGCTTCTTTTTTAGCTAGGGACAAGAACACATTGTCTTGAACAGCTGCTGTATATGTATAACCATCAGCATCTTGGGTCATAATGCCTGAAACCAATACAAACTCGTTCTGTTTGGTGATATCGGGATTGATTCTTAACCAAATGGGATTTTGACTCTCATAAGATGTCTTCATGGCCGGAACTAGCTTTGTGAAAGTATAGCTAACATTATCTCCATCAGAAGTTATGGTCACAATATTGGCATTCACACCAGCGATCTGGCCAGTATAGTTCCAGATAGGAGCTTCGATATCACTGGTACTATCATCCATAGCAAAGCGCACAGGTAAAATTAAAGCACTTTTATCAGTAAAAATACCCCATAATAGATTTTTATCTAAATGATCGAGTACATTGAGCTTCCCAGAGGAATCAGTCTTGATAATACTTCTAGCTGAAAAGATGCTGTCTTGTGAAGCTAATAATTCTTTATTCTTACAATAATCACAAGCTGACTCGCCCTCATCTTTAACCTGATTAAAGTTCTTATCAATAAAGAAAGCTACCTTTTTCTCACTAATATCAGTTATCTCCACAGTTTCCATCTCTTCAGCAATTTCTTCTAACTCCAGATCTAATTTGCTGGGCTCGATCGCTTCCTGAGTCTTAGCATCATCAGTGGGAATAACTTTATCCCTATTTGTAGAGAAATACATAGCAAGATAGAGAAGGGTAAGTAGTATTATCACACCAATAATAATCCCGGGAGTAATAGTATTAGTTCTTTTAGTATTCATATATTTTTACTTTTAATATTCACTAAGATGAAAAAGGTCCTCATTATTGAAGACGATTCTATTTTGGCAGAGAGCATTAAAGGATGCCTGGCTCACCAATTATATCAGATTCAAATCGAAAGTGATGGCATTAAAGGATATAATAAGGCGGCAAACGAAGACTGGGACTTGATATTATTAGATATTAATTTACCAGTTAAATCAGGATTTGTTATAGCCAGAGATCTAAGAAAACAAGGTATCGAAACGCCCATCATAGCTATCACTGGCAGGAGCGATACTTCCTCAAGAATTACCTGCTGGCAAATGGGGTTTGATAAGATCCTACAAAAGCCTTTTTCCCTTAATGAACTTAATTCCTGCGTGGAAGCCACTTTAAAAAGACCGGAGCACAACTCCAAGCAGATCTTGAATTATCTGGATCTGGAATATGATGACAGCCTGCATTGTTTAAAAAGAGAAAATACTTATCTACCTTTAAGAAAAAAAGAGGTTGATATATTTCTGTTCTTACTTAAAAACAAAGGTAGGGTAATTAGCAGAGAGAAATTGTATAAGGCAGTATATGATTGGGATAGTGAGACTTTAGAATCAACTCTAGATGTTCACCTATCTCATTTAAGAAGGAAATTGAATACGGGTAGGGCATCTAAACATGAATATATTAAAACTATTCATTCTCGAGGATATATTGTGGAATAAGGATTAAAACTTGAGCTCCACCATGTTTGGGGTTAATGAACATAATCCTGCCTTTAAAGTATTTACGAATTAATAGGGCACAATTAAATAATCCCCTGCCCCGCCCCTTCCTCAAAATACGGCATTTCCCAAGATCATTAAGGATCTCCTCAGGGAACCCCTTACCACTACTAAATACACTGATCCTAAAAAGCTTTGCCTTGAAGGATGTTTTTATCTTTATCTTTTTAACACCTCTATATTCCCCTAGAGCCTCAATTGCATTCTGGATCAGGTTAATAATAATGCGGGTAAATTTATCATGATGCCAATTCAATTTAGGATCAGCCTCATAATCTTTAACGACCGTTATCCCCGCCTTATTAATACTGCTGCCAAACAGATCTAAGACCTCATCAATCAGATCACTGAGATATTTCCCCGAACGCAACACTCTGATACTGCTTCTTTGTTTCAAGATCAAATCCATCTTCTCCCAGCCTATATTTAATCTCCTAATATAGTTAGGGTCGTTGTTCTGTTGTAATAATTCCAGATTTAATTTCATGATGCTTAAGGGGATGGCCAGATCATGAATTAATCTTTCTATGGGGGCAGGCTCATCATTTAAAGATATTGAAGCCGCCATATGTATTATTTAACCTTAACTCCCTTATACTTTTTTACCTATTCTTTTTCATTGTATGGGATTACAAAACAGGGATTTTCTGGTAAAATAGGCACAGATAAAATGCGCCAATAGCTCAATTGGATAGAGCAACTGCCTTCTAAGCAGTAGGTTACAGGTTCGATTCCTGTTTGGCGCAAATATTTTTTTAAATAAATGTAATGAATAACAATATTAATATGGCCCCTGTTAATCCAGTTATGTTCCCAGGCATGCCTGTAGGAACAACTAGACAAGAATTAGTCTCCATGCTTAAAGGTGGAGGAGTTCCTGACGATTTCTGGGTATACTCCTGATTGCGGCAAAGAAGGAGCCAAAATCGTGATTGGTGAGAAAGCTGCAGTTGGACTGCAAAAACAGTACTTACTCTAGCTGCTAGATTACTCCCCATGAGCTTTCTGGTTCCTACCGAGAACAACCCTGTACCAGCCCCAGTACTGGAAGGAGTAAGATAATATCTTTAACAATCTTTTCGTAATTACTTCCCTCATTGGGAATAGCTTTTTAATATTTATTAAATTCACATCATGAGGATCTTAATGGATGAATTAGGCAATCAGGGCAGCAGATATATGGCTCAGAAATTAGCTGTAGTAGAACCACGACTACTAAGGGTAGCACCTGATATTTTCATTAAATCTAAATTACAAGAAGGAGATCCTGCCATAAATCCCTTATTGGAAATGGTCATGCCTTTAATATCCAGAACATTGGGTGAAAGAGGTGATCTTATCGTAACTCCCTTTCCTCATGATGTAGAGCCTTCAGTATTAATAGCTGACCCACTAAGAGATCGAGGCTATCATGCCGCGTTACAACAAGCATTACAAAGTTTGATCGGTAATGGAGTAGTTAACGGGGTAGATTACAATACCAGTTTCTACAGATATTAATCCCTTATTCCGGATCTAAGGGCCATAAGACTGACCTCAGTTCGAATGTCGATATAGTTGCCGTCAATATCACTATCACCATTGACCCAGGCCTTATTGGGTTTAAAACGATAGGCCCTTCTTGGGAAATGGCTCAGGAATTGCTTTACTTCCCTCATGCTTTTATTGCTTCTACCATATATTGCTTTTAATCCCTCAATAATATGGATAGGATTGCTCATTTCCTCCACCTCACCTTCAAGATATACACCTACCCCGGTACTGGGGGGAACTGTGGAATCATAGATGGTTACAAAAGCTTTCGAATTATTACGGATATTTATGGAATGCTGATTCTCTTTCCAGGAAAGAAAGTAGAAGTTGAGATCCTCATCAAAAGCTGTAAAGACAGCAGTATTCCAGGGTAACCCTTCCGGAGTGATAGTGGCCAGATTCAAATATTTAATTTCTTTAATTATCTTAATGGCAGTGCGTTCCAGAGAGCTTAATTCCATCATGATAGTAATTTATCAATCTCCAATTTAAAATCTGAACTATTTAAATGAGCAGAATTGACGCTTAGAAATGGTATTCCCGCTTTA
>JAKQLP010000022.1 GCA_029567095.1 bacterium | reverse complement strand
TGCTCTAATTGCTTTAATTTAGATGGTAGGCTGGTTGTTTCTCCACGCATCTGCATGGGTAGACTTGGGAAATATTCTGTATTGATAGGTATTGGTGTTTGGGGCAAGGGCAGAAGGCATCTTAATATTTCCCTTTCCTGTTGTGTATAATCGCGATCTCTCATTACCCGCAATTATATCACCTCATATATTCACAATATTTAAAAATATCAGTAATATATATTAATGAGAAAAGTACTATTAGCATTAATTTTCTTTTTTGGCCTTCTAAGTTTTACTATCAAAGCCTCAGAAGACTATTTCGGCGTAACCATTGATGAATCTGCCTTAAGTGATAGGCAAAAGAGCTGTCTTTGTACAGCTGCTTGTACCAAGGAAAGCTGGAATTGTGCCGTGGTCAGCTGTTACTATGACCCCAGCAATGAATGTAATGAGTACTATAGTGGTGAATGCTATTGTGGCGGCTTCGGATGTGGCAGGGCTAAGATCTCGGTCTTAAGTGGTGGCGATATGCTGGATTGTCTATTAACTCAGGAAGAGCCACCTGTGGAGATCGATAATTACAATAAGCAGATCAATCAGTTGATGAGTGGGATTTTGATCTATCTGGAAAAGGGTAATCAGCAGGAAGCTCAAACAGCTCTAAGAAGGCTCTTGAATGTGGTTAATGACAAGATCGATTACAGGCTAAATAGTCGAAGTGATATTGATGATGCAACGAAATCGAGGATAAGAGCTAAGATTAATGATCTGATTGCTAATGTCAGATTTCAGCAGCCAGGAAAGGGTAGTAAGATCGATTCCTGCGGTTTTCTGTTCATGAATGATTGTCTTTATCTTGACCCTATAACCAGCCAGGATATTATAGCTCATGAATTCAGTCATATTATCGCTGAAGAATTAACTCCAGGTTATGAGATCCCCGGTGGTGACAGCAGTCATGATTTTTTTGGCTATTCTTCAAGCCTGGAGCGATCCTATGATGAAGCCTTAGCTACTTTACTAGCAGTAGACCTATTAGGTGATGGTAAGTATTCCAGTGTTGAAACTGGATTGGATGTTAATTACAACATAATAAAGACCGGGGCTCTAGCTGAGAATGAATATGAGTATGACTTCCAAAGACAGGAACTTACAGAATTTAGTAATAGTGATAGTGAGAATCCCCAACTTTATGATAGTAATAATATTAATTGGTATGGCTTTAGTGGAGAAGCTAAGAAAAAGATCGAAGCGAAACTTTCAAATATTGAACTTGATCTGGAATTAGCCAGGAAGAACAATGATCTGGAGCAGGTAACGAAATTAACAACCCAAAAGCATAAATATTTAAGGTATTTGAACCCTCCAGTGCATTCACCTAAAAGCGAGGTGGCTGTAGCCTCACTGCTTTGGGACCTCACAGGTAGTAAAGTGCAAAGCGAGAGGCTGGGAAGGATCAAGCAGGCGATCGATGCCTATTACAATAAATTCGGTGAGCCACCTAAGACTGAAAAGGAATTCCTGCAGGGATTTTTAATTGGTAAAGATCCCACTAGTTCTGATGTAACTGAGGCCTATGGAATTATAACTGGAGAGAGGCATCAAAGGAGATATAGCTTAGAGGAATTAATGAAATAATGGAATTACAACCTTTAGAACAACAAAAGAGCAGTAAATGGAAATGGTTAATAGCAATATTAATAATCTGTGCAGCTTTCTGGCTGATCATCATATCGTGTGTGGGAATCCTTCTATTTACTACGGGTGATTCAGCGCAAAAGTTACCTGATGATTATGAAAAGAATAAGTACACTTATGATACTGTGAATGAGCCTTACTGGTTATCTTATGAAGATCAGATACAGGATTTTAGTGTAGATAAGGATTATCTGGAATCTAAAGGAGGAACTCTTAGTAGTGATTTCTATCAGCAGGTGATGGAGTCCGATCCCCAATCATTACTTGAAGATTAATTTAGTAATCCCAACTGAAAGCCTTTATCATGCTCTTTAGGAGGAAACACCTTGATTATTCCGTACACTCCATCATAGCCCGGTTTAATATATACATCCCGTTGTCTTAATTTTGATATTGCCTGAGCAACTTCTTTGAAGCCATTTCCTTTGATAGTATTAATATCGATCTTTCTTAGGATCTCAAATTCACTACCTAAAGAATTGATCAATTTATGGTATTGTTCAGTAACCCTCTTCCCTGTTGTGCTTTTAGTATTATTTAGCTCTGCTAATATTTCTGCTAAAGGAATAATATATTCAACCAGCTTATGTTTCTTTGGTTTGAAATCTTCACCTCTTGAACGATCTGCCAATTCATTCACTCTATTATCAACACCAATTATTAAGGGCTTGCCGCAGACCGGACAAATTCCATTAACTTTAGCTGATTGTGAAGGCGACATGAATACGTTGCAGGAACGATGGCCATCGTAATGGTATTTACCTTCCTGTGGAAAGAATTCAATCGTACCCAGCATGCGTTCATCGTTGGATCTTAAAGCAGAAATGAGGTCCTGATAATCAAGATCAATATCAAGCATATTGGCCTCCCTGCCTAGCTTTTGGGCTGAATGAGCGTCGGAATCGCTTATTAGGGTTAAACCATCAAGATCTTTGATCCTCCAATTCATAAAAGGATCCGAAGAAAGTCCTGTTTCTACTATCTTGATATGATCACTTAATTCTTCAAAAGCTTCCTCGATACTATTAAATCCTGATCTTGATCCATAAAGTGAAAACCAGGGAGTCCAGATATGGGCGGGAATGAATTGAGCATATTCATCAAGTCCAATTACTATCTCCAGTAATTTCTTAGAGTCCAGTCCAAGTATAGGGCGCCCGTCTGCTTTTAAATTACCTATCTGGGAGAGTATGGAATTTAAGCTATCAACACTTTTAAAATCGGGAAGGATGACCATATTATGCATCTTCCTGACTTTTTCGTTCTTACTGTAGATATTACTGATCTCAGTGGAAAGAATGAACCTCATCAGATTGCTTCTAACACTTGCTGGCAATTGAGAATCGATCTCTTTAGCCAAGTCTTCTCTAAGTGTAAAAAGACCTGGTTCTGCCGGGATCAATTTCTCCTTTATTTCTTGAAGATAAAGTGGATGGGTAAAATCTGCAGTACCTATGATATTTATCCCTTTGATCTTTCCCCATTTATATATATTCTCTAGAGTTAGATCCGGGCTAGTGGATCTGGAATAGTGAGAGTGAAGATGCAGGTCAACTATTAATTTCATGCATTCATTATACTTCAGGAGTCTGCCTGAATACTAATGCGCTATGTCTTTCGTTTTGAGCTTTCTTACCGCCATTTTTCCCGTTATTTAATACTGCAGGTTCTAATCTGGGACATGTACCGTTTCTGCCATTTAAACAATTAGAGCAAAGAGCTAAATATGATTGAACTCTCTTAACAGGTGTCTCCCCAAAAAGAATTGCCAGATTAATTCCTGCCTCAGGGTCTGCATCTTTTAGAAATTGCTTGGGAAAAGCAGGCTTTTCTAGATCAAGTTCTGCCTTCTCAAATAGTCTGGTTTGAGTATGATCGGGCATGGTCAATCCAACCCCGGTAACGCTGTGTCCGTTTTTTACTAGGATTTGACATGCTGCTAAGTCGAATTTAGGTGTGGGTTCGGGTGCTTGATTTCTTGGTGGCATATTTAAATCATTAAGACTAATAAAGTTGCTATGGATAATACCAGATAAGATCAGGAATTCAAGTTGATTATTAATTTTTCACAGGCAGTGCAATATTCTGGGGATCTACAACACTTGTTATGGCAATTGCTGCTTCTGGTTTTCCTGCAAATTCAGTTAAAGCTGGAACCGGCTGACAAAGCCAATTGAGTGGGCATCTTACACAATTGCCGGCAATGATCAACATTGGCTTTTGCAATTCATTGCCTCTTTGCATTCCAGGAATTTCAGAGCCTGTTTTAACTATAAGTAAAGTTTCTAAAGCATCTTTGCCTGTTGGGGAATTCTCGGCAGATAAAGGTCTTTGATCTACACCTTCTACTTGATGTAGTATGGTGCAATCTTGCATGAACTCTCCTGCTGGGATTTGAGATAGTGTGGCCATAAAGATATATCCTCACTAAATTAAATATGGGCAATTAGGGGGCGATACCAATTTCTTCTCATTTATTATACAATACCACTATTCATTTTTGTTAATTTTGCGCTCTCATGTTCAAGTCTGTAAATCTGAAGGAACACTTTCCTTCACTGGAATTAGAGATAAGTAAATATTGGAAAGAAAAATCAATTTTCGAAAGATCCATTGCAGAGCGCAGTATTGATAATCGCTATGTTTTCTATGATGGTCCTCCCTTTATTACTGGTACACCCCATTACGGCTCTTTGCTTCCTTCCATTGCCAAAGATGTGATACCAAGATATCAAACCATGAAAGGAAAGAGGGTAGAACGTGTCTGGGGTTGGGATTGTCATGGCCTACCTATTGAAACTAAGGTTGAGAAAGCACTGGAGATCAAGAACAGAAGAGAGATCGAGCAATTTGGTATCCAGCGTTTCGTTGACGAATGCTATAAATACACCAGAGCAACTTCTGCTGAATGGAAGTGGTATGTAGATAGAATCGGGCGCTGGGTGGATTTTGATAATAGCTATAAGACAATGGACCAGGACTATATCGAAACAGTCCTCTGGGTCTTCAAACAACTCTATGATAAAGGCAAGGTCTTTGAAGGGGTGCGTACCTCACTTTATTGCACCAGATGTGCAACCCCGATCTCTAATTTTGAGATCGCTATGGATAACTCCTATACAGACATGGAGGATCCAGCAGTTACAGTAATGTTCCCGATCACAAGTGAAGGTAAATTTAAAGGATCCTCAATTTTAGCTTGGACAACCACACCTTGGACCGTGCCATCAAACAAAGCCTTGGTACTAGATCCTAAAGAAGACTATGTCCTAGTAAATGTACAGAAATTAAATGTTGAGCTGGAAAAGGCTTGGCTGATAAAGGAATTGCCTGCCAATATTAATAAATTAAGAAGATCCAATATTACTCAAGCCTATTTAGATGATTATCAAGACGAATCGGGCTTGGAATTCAAGCACGCCCGCATTCGTAAGATGGATGATAAATATACCTTTACAGTTAAATATTTCGCTGGCAGCAAGAAGGAAACTGGTCAGCTAATCGAAAAGACTGAAGAAATTACCAAAGAAAGATATATTGAACTAATTAAACAAGCCAGTAGGAAAGTAGTAAAGATCAGACACTATTTTCCACTTGAAAATGGTTTAACTGCTGAAATAGATGTGTATCAAAATGATCTGGCTGGCTTAAATGTTGTAGAGGTAGAATTCCCCAGTTTGAATTCAGAAAAGAATTTTAAAGAGCCTGCCTGGTTTGGGAAAGAAGTAACTGATAGTCAGGGCATATATCCTCCTTTGATCGCTGGTAAAAGTATGGAGGAGATAAATAGGATCAATGAAGAATATACCCAGGAGCCTCATAACTATGAAGCTAATCAAATATCCTTCAAAGTGATACTTGCTAAAAAACGCATGGAATTTATTCTGGAGAAGATCGATCATGAAGTGCTTGAAACATTTAAAGGCCAGGAATTATTGGGCCTTAGCTATAAGCCACCTTTCAATTTCTTTGAACCTAATTCTAAAGAACACAAAGTATATGAATTTGAGGGTATGGTCACTATGGAGGAAGGTACGGGTATTGTTCACTCTGCACCAGGTTTTGGAGATGTTGATACCCAAATGGGTAAACATTATGGCCTGGAGATCGGCATGAGCATTGATGAAGAAGGCAAATACTATGATTTTATCACTCCCTATAAAGGACTTTATGTAAAAGATGCCGATCCCATAATCACATCCGATCTGGATAAGATGGGCAGACTATTTAAGCAGGAAAGAATTGTGCATAGATATCCCTATTGCTATCGCTGCAATACTCCATTATTACAGAAGGCTCAGCCCAGCTGGTTTTTAGATGTGCAAAGTCTAAAGCCACAACTCTTAAACAATAACGACAAGATCAATTGGGTTCCTAAACATTTGAAAAAAGGTAGATTCAAAAAGGGAATAGAAATGGCCCCGGACTGGTGCGTAAGTAGAACCAGATATTGGGCTTCTCCAATGCCTGTCTGGCAGAAAGAAGAAAATGGTAAGGTGGTGGAAAGAGTAGTGATTGGATCACGTGATGAATTAAGGGAAAAAGCTGTGCAAAAGATCACCAAGATTACCTTACTGAGAAATGGTGAATTTGAGAATAGCGAACTATTTAAAGACAAAAGTCCTAACGCCTTGCTCTATTCTGCAGCTGAAAAAGTAGAAGAATTAAGCGGGAAGATGAAATTTGCAAATACCCCAGTAGTTGTAATGAATGAAACCTTAGGGAGTGATTCCAAACATCAGGAGTTTATAGCTCTTCAAAACAAGCTCAAGGAAGAATATCATGTGGATTCACTGGGAGATTTGGATGAGAAGACCTTACAGGATGCATTTAAAGACCAGATCTCAGAGCTTCAAAACGGCTTTGCTCAAATATTAAGAGAACAGGAAGGAAGAGAACTGTTTGTATTAACTCATGCTGAGATCATTGTGCTTTTACGACATATCTATGAGGGCAGAAGTCTCAAGGAAAGTTTCTCATTGCAAGTTAAACCAATGTATCCCATGCTCATGTATTTCAATGGAGTTGAGCTATTGGATCTGCATAGACCAAAAATTGATAAAATTACTATTAAAGGAGAGACTGGGGAATTAACTAGAGTTAAGGAGGTTTTGGATGTGTGGATGGATAGTGCTTCCATGCCTTATGCCTCCAAGCATTATCCTTTTGAAGATAAAAAGCAGTTTGAACAAAATTTCCCTGCCGATTTCGTGATCGAATATATCGCCCAAACCAGAGCTTGGTTCTATGTCATGCATGTTTTAGGGACTGCACTTTTTGACAGCAATCCTTTTAAAAATGTAGTAACGACAGGTGTGATCTTTGGAACAGATGGGCGTAAGATGAGCAAAAGCTATGGTAATTATCCTGATCCCAAGCTGATAATAGATAAATATGGGGCTGAGCCTTTAAGGCTTTATCTAATGGGTGCTCCTGTTATGGTGGGTGAGGATATTAATCTAGATGAAGAAGGATTAAAAGAGCAGGTCAGGAATTTCATATTGCCCTTATGGAATTGCTATGCTTTCTTTGTTACTTATGCCAATATTCATGACTGGAAGGTAAAGATCATTGAGTCTGATCATGAACTGGATCGCTGGCTTAAAGCGCAATTACATCAAAGTGCTGCTGTAATCACTAAAAATTTCGATGCCTATGATCTGCCTGCTGTTGTAAGAGAATATTTAGTGCTACTCGAGAATTTATCAAAGTGGTATATCAGAAGGTCAAGAGACAGATTCGCAGCTGGTGAGGAAGGGGCGCTTTCCACCCTCTATAGCGTGTTAATGGATATAAGTAGATTAATAGCTCCTATTGCACCCTTTATCTCAGAAGAGATCTATCTTAACCTGAAACAACCTAATGATCCAGATTCAGTGCATCTTGATAATTTCCCTGAGGTTGATAAGGCTTTGTTAAAACAGGAGACAAATCTTCTATCCCAGATGCAAAGCGTTAGAGAGATAGTTAATCTGGGGCAATCTTTAAGAGCTCAAAAGGGAATCAAGGTCAGACAAGTTCTTGCCTCCATTACCATCAAAACAAAAGATGGTGCCCAAGGTGAAGCCTGGATGGATGATCTTATAAAGGAAGAGCTTAATGTTAAAAATGTTAATTGGACACATGAACTTGCAGAAGGCGAAGGCCTAGTTCTAATGGAATCACAATTACTGGGAATTGCCGTTAGTCTTGATACAAATCTTACTCCTCAATTATTAGAGGAAGGTATGCTCAGAGAATTGATCAGACTGATCCAGGATCTTCGTAAAAAAGAAGGTTTAACAATTGGTGATACTATTGGAATTGAGATAGCAAGTAATGCTACAATGGTCATTAAGGTTATTGAGCATTTTAAGGAAGAATTAAAGCAAAGCCTTTATGCAGACAGGATTGAATTAGTTACAGATCTTGCATCTGCCAGCGAATTGAGCCTTAATGGTCATAGCCTCAAGATCAAACTAATTAAATGAACCCAGACTATTACCAACAACCACAAAAAGATTGGCTAACAGATCTTTTGGAATCCTTTGTGATTGCTATGGCATTATCCATCCTGATCTTTTTCACCATAGCTGCTCCTAATCAAGTTGACGGGCAGTCAATGGAGCCAACTTTTCATCCTGAGGACAAGCTGATAACCAATAAGGTTGTGCAGTGGATGGGAGAAAGTGATCTGGGCAAGAACAATGGCTGGGATTATCAAAGAGGTGATGTCATCATCTTTACGATCAAGGGCCAGGATCTTGTTAAAAGGATCATTGCTGCAGGAGGAGATACAATAATGATCAAAGAAGGAGTGGTATATGTTAACGGTAATCAATTAAAAGAGAACTATTTACAACCCTCAGTTACCACTAGGACTTTCACAGGTCCCTTTGCTTTTCTGGTTGATGGAGAAACTTTAGTTGTGCCTCCCCGCTACTATTTTGTTATGGGGGATAATAGGGACAACAGCAAGGATTCGCGTTATTCTGAGATAGGTTTTGTAAGCAGGGATCAGTTGCGGGGTCGTGTTACACTAAGATACTGGCCATTTGATCAATTCACCTGGATCAAAAGGGGCGATTTTGAAGAAGTGCCAGTATCACAATAAAGCCTTAAATCATTGCCTAAACTACCATGTCAGACAACCCTTTTATTCACACGCCACAAACAAGCCGCAGCAATATTTTTAAAGATATATTCGAAGCACTGGTCGTCGCTTTAACAATCAATGTCGTTATCTATTTTCTATTCATTATCCCTTCTCAGGTAGATGGTCCTTCCATGTTGCCCAATCTTCATGATAAGGAATTGCTGTTTGCAAATAAGACACCAACTTGGTTCAATTCCAATACACAGGTGCTTAACAACCTTAATTGGGATTATCAAAGAGGCGATATTATCATCTTTGATTATGACGCCATAGTTCTAGTAAAAAGAATTATTGCCTCTCCAGGAGATGAGATCTATTTTTCAGGAGGTAATGTTTATGTTAATGGCAAGCAATTGTATGAAACCTATCTGCCAATAGATACCAAGACATATATTCCCCAAGAGGGCTTGCGCTTTATTTCAGAAGGAGAAAGACTGATCATACCTGAAAATTCCTTCTTTGTTATGGGAGATAATAGAGGCCAAAGTAAGGACAGCAGATATGTGGATGTGGGTTTAATAGGTAGAGATAAGATTAGAGGTGTAGTATTTTTCAGATTCTGGCCGCTTGATGTGTTTGGGCCTATCGGAAGAGGGGATTTTAAGGAGCAGTAGTATCTGTTTGAAATTGAGGAGAGATAGTCCAGTCTTCAATAGTATTAAATCTTTGTTCTAGAAAATATACTTTAGATAGATCAACTCCTTGGACCCTATTATTCACTGCATACAAATCCTCTGGGTGGAAAAGGAATATTACTGGAACTTCACTAGCTAGAACATCTTGAAAGTCTTCGTATTTCTTCTTTCTGGCTTTTTCATCAATAAGACGCCTGCCATCATCAAGATCATCATCGACTGAAGGGACTCTTTCTGTTTTGCCATCAATCACTTGAGTTCTTTTTGCTTCGGAAACATAGGAAGCTATATTTAATCCTGGGTGTCTAACTTGAGAGGAATGGAACAATTCATAGCGATCAGGATCGATCAATGTCTGCACGCCATAGAACAGGATCTCAAAATTTCGTGGGATGATATGCTCTTCCACAGCTACCTGTAATGTCGCTTTATCAAGTACTAATTCTATACCTACGGCTTCAAATTGTTTTTTCAATACTTCAGCCAGGATATTGCGATCAGCACTATCAACATAGGTCATAGTAAAAGTCAGCTTCACATTATCCTTATACCTGAACCCATCAGCTCCTTTAATATATCCTAATTCATCAAGTATACTATTAGCTTTGGTAACATCATAAGGGTATTTATCATTAGGGGTATAAGCAAAGGAGGTTTTAGGGATAGGACCATTAGCCGTTTCCGCATATCCTAATTGCGCCTCAATAAGTTCCTGCTTATTTACTGCAGCTGATAGGGCCTGACGTATCTTTGCTTCTTTTAATAAGGGATTGGCTCCTTCGGTTTGGTTAAGATAAAGAGCCCAGAATTGATTGTATAAAGGGCCTGTGGCATAGAGTGAAATATTATTGCTCTTTTGTAAGGCCAAAGTGCTCTCTATGTTTATACCGGCTAGAGAGTGGATCTGACCATTTTGGAGAGCTTTTAAAGCTGCTGCTTCGTTAGGAAAAAGCTTAAATTTGATCTTATTGATTTCAGGTTTAATGCCGTGATAATTGGGATTAATTTTTAATTCAATAAATTGTGAAGTAGCCTGACTAAGTTGATATGGTCCAGATCCTACAGGATTTCTATTAATATATGGATCAGGCATCCCAATATTTTGGGCACTCAGGTCATCAATCAGGTGAGCAGGTAAGATCTTAAAGGAAATAGCTTCAAAAAAGCCCGGTATTACATTATCTCCAGTTACTCTAAATTCAAAAGCATCAGGATCTACTGCCGATTTAACCACTTCCAGCTTATTAGCAGCTTTGGAATACAAATTACTAAATTGAGGATTGGATTCCAAATCCTGGATCAGAGTGAATGTTTTAAAAACATCTTCAGCAGTGATCTTTGTACCATCGGACCAGTAAAGATCAGGCTTTAATTTAAATTGATATCTTTTACCTTTTTCAATAATGAAAAAATCTGCCAGAACAGGAATTGGATCACCTTTAGAATCCACTTTGATCAAGCTTTCATAGATAAGTTCAGACAGATCCTTTTCTAATTGGATATTAGTGGAAATCAAGGGGTTTATCCTAGTTAAGGGTTGCACTTCTCCTGTTTCCGTACTACCTGTTACCACTCCTTCAATGAGCATATCATCTTCAATGCTTAGAAATTGCATCATGGCTCCATTAACTTGGGTGAACAAAAGAAGCATGATGGCAATACTGCTGATAATGTGACTTAAAGGAATAGATTCTTTATAGAAGGTAATAAAGGAATTAAGCCATGAATCTTTGGCAAAGAATAGCCGTTCAGGATAATTCCAGAAAGCTTTTCTGCTTTGATAAAAAAGATCGAGGAACCTGTTTGGGGTATCCACTTTGATAAACAAGTTTAAGAATTAGCACTTAATATGGCAATAGCCAATCCATTTACTATGAAAAGAACGATCAGGATGATAGTAGCGTTATAGAAGAGCTTTTCAGCACCTCTTTTAGATCTATAACTTTCTCCTCCTACATTTCCGAACATACTGCCCAATCCCGAGCCCTGTTGTTGTAATAGGATTACTACAACCAGAATTATACTGAGTATGATTTGAGATACGTTTAAGGTAGTTTTCCAGTCCATTTTTTAAAATTCAATAATGTTATTTTATCTGCTTATTAAGGATTATACTACAAATCATTAAAAGCACTGAAGAAAAAAGAAAGATGGAATTAATATCATTAAGATAAAGCAGAGGTGGGATAGTAAAAAAGATCAGATCAGCATTCCCTATCACTGTAGGGTAGAACTGTACAAAGTTTGTAAAATATGTGTTCAAAATATAGAAATAGCCAAATATGGTAGCTACTCCGGCAGCTAAAACCAGAGCTGGAAGCTTGGGGAATTTAAAGAAACCTAATAAGAAAGGAATGAGATTAACAACAAATACAAACCCCAAGGAGGTATAGAACTTACCTGCTTGCTCTGAAGGGAAGCTTAAACCAGGCAAGAGATCAAGAAAAATATAGAAGATCGAGAAATTGATTACGAAATTTAAGATCTTTTTCCTCATGGCCTTAATTATGAACTAAACTACCTTGGTATTGTCCTCCATCTAAATAAGAGGACAAATTATTTAAATCCCAGCCACTTAATATTACCATGCTTAAGCCTTTACTTTGAGCTAGCCTGGCAGTGACTGGATCAATTGGATAATTTGCACCAGGGCTATGTTCACTGGGATTACCGATTACCTCAAGATATTTTTGCCAGGTCAGATCGCTTAAAGGCTGGGCGGTTGGATCTTTTTTGGGATCGGCGGTATAGATGTGATCAATGTTTTTAAGATTGATAATAAGCTGACTTTGGCATTTTAAAGCTGCCAAAGTCGCGTCCATATCGCCACTATGTCCAGGTCTACCCCCGCCTCCGACTTTCATGTTCTTAATAATCTGCAGAGGCTTATCATCATAATAGTCTTCGTATTTAAATACCCCGGGATCAGCATAAGTGGAGAAATAAGCGCGGAATACTTCGGCATTTAATACATTAACAGTTGTTCCTATCCAGTGTAATTGCTCATCATCATTAATGCCGGCGGCCATGGCCATGTCTCTATACATACGCATGGTATTGCCTCCTCCTAATACAAAGAACAGCTTATTGCCTTTTTCAAATTCTTTAAGAATTATAGGCTTTAATCGAGCTAGATAATCAAAATCATAAAGCTTATCACGACTGGGAGACACTAAAGATCCTCCTAATTTGACCACCATTATTTTACTCATGATTTTAAGAACAATTTAAGCTAATTATCTTATCCTTGTTGGTATGTCTACTGATATTCTAAAGCATCTGCGTTCACTATTAAAGCAGGAACTACAAAATTGCACAAGTCCACTGGAAAGGCAATTAAGACAGATCCGCTATGAGATCTGGCTACTAAACAGGAAATTAGACCTTAGATCCAATAGAAGTCCCCGGAGGCGATCCTTTCCTTCTCAATGATGTCCCATTTTATGACCTCCACTATTTTTTGAGGTGAGTCCATTACTAATTCATGATCTTCTCCCACAACCACACAGATGGGTTTTTTAATAAGTTGCTTTAAAGCATTAGTTTCCCGATAGGGAATTGTCCTATCATTTTCGCCCCAGATTAAAATTGTATCAGGAAAAGTAGCCTTTAGAGTATTTTCAAAATCATGCTTATCAACAGAATAGAATATCTCTTTCATAGCGATCAGGTCGCTATTATGCAGACATTCCAGGATCATATCCTTATTGTAATTAAGAAGGGGCTTCATATCAGGACGTAAATACTCAGCGAGCTTTAATAGAATTCTTAAATTCGTTTTATTTGCAAGTCTTTTAATAATAACTTGAGGCAAATAGGTTAAACCGATCTCAAATCTTTCCAGTAATCTATAGTTGATGCCATCTTTTCTCCAATAGGGGCTATGTATATATGTCTTGATGATGACCTCAGGATTAAGAATCCCCAGGGCTAATAGTAAACTGCCTCCCATGGAATTGCCATAGAAATATGCTTTTGTAAAGCCTAAAGCTTTAACAAAGCTGACAAGCTCTTTAGCAACATGGAACAGATCATTGGTGCTGGGTGTTTGGGAGAATCCAAAACCGGGAAGATCGGGCACAAAAACTTCGAAATCAGAACTTAATTGATCAGCGATTTTAGCAAAATAGTCAGCATAGGAAAGAACTCCATGCAAAATGAAGATTGGGGGTTTATCCTTATGCACACTCCCACGATGCAGATAAGCCCACCTATATCCATTAATTGTCATATATTCCCTCTCTAATGCCATGATGGGAAGTATATCCGAAAGTCGGGGATTTGTTAAGACCTAATTAGCTTACGTATTGTAGTAAATGCTCAAGGCTGACATCTTCCCAGTTATACCTTAGGAAGTAATCTCTAGCTTTATCTTGCATTTGAATACGTAGTTCATCATCATTAAGCACCTTGGCAATGCCTTCTGCTAATACCTCGGGGTCATTGCTTTTGAGCTTCAAACCAGTGTCTAATCCTGAGAAAATATATGAATCCGTTAATATTACAGGTCGTCTTGAGGAAAGAGCATATTTAACTGCCCCACTAGCGCCTTCTTTGACTTGAGCGTAAGGCAGCACTATTACCTCTGCTGCCTGGAGCAGCCTGATAACAACTGGAGTCTCTAAGAAAGAGGGAAAGAGGATAATATTATCTTTTAAATCATTTTTCTCGATCTCTTCCTGCATTAATTTGTATGTATGTCTGGATGTTGAATTATTAGGATTAATTGCCGTAATGCAAAGCAATAGGATGTTTGGGATAACTTTTTTTAATATTGCCAGTGATTTAATGAGCTCAATGAATCCTTTTTTATCATGGATCATGCCATGAGTAGCGATTATCCTTTTAGAATTAAGTCCCAGCTTTTCTTGGATCAAGCTTTGATCCATATCCGGGAAATAGGGTAGTCCATGTCTCAATTCAACGGCATTTTCAATACCCATATCAGCTAATTCCTGTTTATCCTTCTGGGAATGAACGATTAGCTTATCAACTCTAAGGAGTTGCTCTTTAATATCTGCTAAAGAGGAATGCACGGAATGTAGAGTCACAAGCACCTTTTTCTGTTTGCTAGTATATATATCTATCAATTCAGCAAGTCTACGAGGCGAATAGAAAGAGAGATTGTATTGGAAATGAATATATTTAGGATCATATTCATCTAAATGTTTTTTAACTCTATCGAAAGTTAATTCTGAATATTGCCATAGTCTTTTTATTGTTTGATCGTCTGGCTTTAGCCTTTCTGTGACATCGCTATTAGCGATGATCTCCATATCCTTAAAAGCATGAGAGAACTTGGGGTAGATATCTGAGGAATACATGGCGATTCCACATTGGGAGTTATAGGTGGAGATCACACTCAAGCGTTCTTGTTTAAGAGGTACGATCTTCTTTACTTTTTCAATATATTCCCACATAGATTTTGCCGCATTTTCCCAGGTCAATTGCTCTTTGAGCTGTACAGCATTTTCACAGCGAGTCTTTACATCCTTAGTATCATAATTCTCATAGACATACCTCATTAATCTGCTTAATTGTTTTTGATCTGGTTCTGCTACTTTGCTACCCGGGATATTAAGATGAGATTTACTGGGAATTAATTTGTAATCAAGAGGGAAACTGTTTTGAGTACTTAGAAAATCTGCCTGTCCACTATAATTTGTCGCTATTACTGCTTTACCAAGAGCTAAGCCTTCGGCAATTGGTAGAGCAAAGCCTTCAGCCCTTGCTGGATAAACATGCATCTGTGCTGATTCTGCCAAGTAGCGCATTTGTCCGTCTGTGATATTGCCATCATTAATTAGTTCGATCTCTGCCCCTCGATTTTCCTTGATAAGTTTTAATGCTTCCTTATCTTGGGACAGATTGGGAAACAATTTTAAGATCAGAACCACATCATCACTAGCTGAAAATGTCTCAAGATAGGATTTAACTAGAACATCTAAGCCTTTGCGGTATTGTCCCGAGCTATTATGATAGATCTTGAATGTCTTTTTTGATTTCAAAGGATATGTTTCTGCCTTGGTTAGGGGAATATCTAGACCATGGTGGATCACTTTCATAGGAAGGCCAATGCCGCTCATTCTTAAAACCTGCCTCACATGCTCGGAGATGGGGGCTATGGCATGCAACTGGGCATTGCACTCTTTTACAAGTCTCTCAGGATAGATGCTTTCTTCCCAGCCTAGATAAGCTAACTTTAATTCCCCCTTTAATTTATTCAATCCATAAGGTGCATAGATACTTTTAGGGAAATTGTAAAACAGGATAGTGTCTGTGTCGAAATTTTCGTTAGTTACAAGATCTCTTAGAAAGGGATAGCGTTTGTAAGTAGCTTCATTTGGTAAAGTATCTACAAATTCTCTATGGGCATAAAGCTTTACTTCATAGCCCTGAGGAGTAATTGCTTGCATATATTTAGCCAGATTCCTATTCACTTTTGCTATTGAATATTCACTGGCAAATGGTCCTGTAATTAAGATCCTTTTCAATTTCTACAATTTAATTTTCATCATATTATACATTACCCCAGACATAATGTGAGGCTTGTTGCGTATTGATTTAATGGGGGTAAGAGATATAATAAAACAATGGAAAAAGTAGATCATGGAAGATAAAAAAATTGAGGAAGAAATAATTGAGAAAGTGAAAGAGATGCTCGCTGAGCAGGGTATAGTCGGAAGTGAGAAGCCTGATCCTGAGCAATTAGTCTTTGACTATTTGCTCCCCGCTCTTGATGAATTAAAGGAAATTCAAAGTGCTTTGTATGAGCCCTTTGCAGCATCAGAAAGCGGTATGGTTAGGAAGGTTAAAAACGGGTTGATCAGGAAGATGGCCAATGTCACTAGAAATACTGTAGAATTAAGTCTAATGCGACAACAGAAGTTTAATGATAATGTCAGTTTAATAATAAGATATTTATTGGAGGAGAATAGGAAATTGAAAGAACAGTTAGGGAAAAGTAAGTAATATTGCACTATGAGATTTACTGCCAAACCTAAAAATGGGTCTTTTAAAAAGATCAGTTTTAAAAAGCTGCTTGCTTTCTATTTTGTCTTCATCTATCTAGCTCTATTTCTGGTAATGGATTTGCCTAGACTCTATCTTAATCGCAATAGAGCTACAGAAACGGATAACAACGCCTTATTAGAGGATACTTTAGGCTTGAACGCCTACAATTTCAGAGAGAAGCCGGCTATTGCTGAGGATAGTGATCTCACAGCTGTTTTAATAGTAGGGATAGATACCAGAAATGCCATAGTTAAGGATGGTGAATTCTATTCCCAAAATCCTGGCTCGGATAATAGTGTTTATACCAGAAATACCGATACTATTATGCAGGCTGTATATGATCATAGAACAGGCAATATCCTGATGATCAGTATCCCCAGGGATATGGGAATAGACGTTCGTAAAGACTGTCTAAAGTATTCCGGGGCCATTAATCAAGTCTATGTTAAAGGTCAGAGATCAAGTTGTGAAGAATCAGGCATTGAACTATTGCAGGAAGTTGTAGAGTCGGTGACCGGTATTAAAAGTCAGTACTATGTCATGGTCTCTTTAAATGCCTTTGAGGAGGTGATCAAGATCGTGGGGGAGACAAATTCCAAAGGCGAGAAGGGGATCTTTGTTAATAACCCTAAAGATGTTTGGGATGTTTACCCCATAGCAACAGGCTGGGAGAATGTCTATTTCCCCAAAGGTAAACTATTCCTAAATCCCTATAGAGCACTGCAATATGCCAGAACCAGACAATACACAAGTGATTTTGACAGAGCAGGCCGACAACAGCTTATTGTAGAAGCTGTAATTGATAGAGTTCTTTCCACTGATACACTACTGAACCCCAGTAAGATCAATGAATTATTAACAAGTTTTGACAGTCTTTTGGTCTATTCCAAGCCTCAAAATTTTACAGAGATATTGCAACTACTTGATGTAGCTAGACAGATAGATAAAGAAAGGATCTATCATATTGTATTAGATCCGGAATTTGGGGGACATGAGGCGTTTTTGAATAAAGCACCCCATGATAGGCGTGGCCCTTACTATATGGTCCCTACTGCCTGGAAGGATTGCCCTGGTAATGAATTCTGTAAGGTCCAAGACAGGATCTCTGAGATCCTGATCAATCCCGACCTTATAGAATGATGTACACGCTCTACAACTTTTAATATATACAAACCAATATTTAAAATTTAAGCTATTAAAAATGGATCCTAAAAGTAAAGATCTATACAAGGAAGAGCAAGAAGAGATCAACGACAATAATGAAGATCAACAAGAGATCAAAGATGAAGCTGATGAAATGCATGATGTAGATGCACAAACAGATAAAGAGCAGGAAAGTGAAGAGAAAAAAGAAGAGGATACAAAAGAAGAGGATCAAGTGGAGGAAGTAAGTGAAGAAATTGATGAAGAGGATAAGAAAGAATTACCCCTTAAAAGTGCAGAAGAGATGTTGGTGGAAGAGTTTGAATCCTTAACAGATAAAAACTCTAAAAGAAAGAAGTTGATAAAAGCATTAGTGATCGGTGGTGTAGCATTGCTAGGTATGATTCTTTTGGGTATAACCACGCTTGTTTTAAAACTTGATGCTTTGATCTTCCCTTCCAGTGTTTTTGGTACTATCACGGACTTTAGTTCCAGGCCTTTAGATAATGTTGAGGTTTGTATGCAGGGTAGATGTGTGCTGACTGATAATGAAGGATATTATAGCCTTAATGATCTTAAATACGGTGTATATGATCTTACTGCTCAAAAGGATAAATATCACGATTTCAAAGAACAGATCGATGTGCAAAGAGGTAAGAATGAAGTTAATAGACAGTTAAAACCATTCGGGTTTGGTGAGATCATCGGAAAATTCACAGCTTCGAATTTGTTGTTGGAAGGAACCAGCTTGATGGTAGATGAGGAGGAAGTTGTGGTAGAAGCTGATGGTAGTTTTGCCATTAAAGAAAAGATGATAGGTACATATACTTTGGCATTCACTTCCCCTTACTACAAGGATTTCACTTCAGATGTGGAACTCAAAGAAGGGTTAAAAGATCTGGGCGATATATTATTAGTAGATTCAAGAGATCTGACCTTCATGATCAAGGATTGGGTCACATCAACACCACTAAAAGATGTTAAAGTAATAATCAATGATCTGGAGCAGGTAAGTACTGAGGAAGGTAAAGTTGAGTTCAAAGATCTTGATCTTGCTGATAGTTATACTTTCGAGACAATAAAGGAAGGGTATAACGTTATCAAGGAGACTCTTAATACCCCCCAATCTCCTGAAGTCTTCCCTGTAAAAGAATTAGCTTTAGTAAGAAGCGGTCGAGTTGTCTACACTTCTAGTAGGCTAGGTAACAGTAATGTCTATGCAGCAGATTACGATGGAAGTAATGAGAAAATGCTAAGCGACAATAGGGGATACAATTACGCCCCACAACTTCTTAATGATAAGCAAACAGTCCTGTTCTTATCTACTAGAGATGGCATAACTGATGCTTACGGAGAGCCCATCGGTCTAGTCTATAGAGTCAATATTGATGGATCCGGTTTTAGTAAATATTCCAAGACCAATTACGAAGATTATGGCGGAGTTGGACAATACAGCTTTCAAGCAGGGAAAAGAGCCTTCCTAAAATACGATTATGATGGTGGTATCTGGCAGCAATTGTACTTTGGTAATTTGGATGGTACTGAAACCAAAGTCATATTTGATTCAACTAAATTCGATGGATATATGAAAGAATTCATTGTTGCCCCTGATGGCAATAGTGTGGCTATGACTTTAGTTGATGCTGCAGAAGGCTCACCAGTTGAGTATTTAGTAAGGATCAATACTCAAACCGGTAATAGAACTGATCTAAAACAATTAATGCCTTTTACCTCAACATACCTTAGTGATTTTAGCGGAGATTCTAAGCATGTTTTAATAATCTCATCAGGGATGGGTGATGGGGTCAGTAATGTGTATAGGATCAGTATTCAGGATGGAACTGTGAGTAAGGTAACGAATAATACTGTTAGTCAGGATAGTGCGGTATTTACACCCGATCCAGCTGCTGTATATTTCAGCGATAGCAGAGATGGTCGCTCAGAACTTTACAAGATTGGAGCTCAAGGTGGTAATGAGATCAAATTAACTACCTCGGGCAAATTCAATGGGATCATCCAAATGAGTGGCTCACTAGTATTCTTTTTGGAGGAAGGTAAGCTTAAAGTAGTGGATTCAAATGTGCCAGGGCAGATCAAGGAGGTCACAGCAAATATCTCCAATTACTCAATGGCGGATTTTTAATCCTTAAATACCCATAACTTATACAGGAAGAAATTCCAGGCTACGATCATGCCTGTGATTACAATCTTGGCTATATATTGGTTAACATTGAAGCTGTTGACTAGAAGTGGAAAAGCTAAGGCTGTATCAAATAGATAATTGAAGGTAAAAAGTACTAGATATCTTCCCAATTTCTTCTTTTTAGCTCCAGATCCTGCTTTAAAAGTCCAGTAATTGGACATTATGAAGTTAAAAACTACACTGAGCAATGTTGAGAAGACATTGCCCATGACTTTCTCCAGGCCCAGTAATTGCGTAAATAGATACAAAAGTCCTATCTGCATTCCAAAAGTAGTAAAGCCTATGATCAGGTAGCGTATAAAGTTTCTGGTGAGAATTAAACTTAAAGCTTTACGCACTAGTGAAATTCTTAATAGAGCATTTTCACTCTTCAATATTAGATCTCTTAACTGTTTGATCTTATCCATTTATTTCATTCATAATGGTTATTAATTTCTTAGCAGATTTATCCCAGCTATATTTCTTAATAATTCGGGAATTATCTTTAATTGTGGTTTCATTCAGCAGTTCTAGTAAGGAAGTAGCTACACTTTCAGGGTCATTAGGATTAGTAAAGTGAGCCAATTTATCAAAACTTTCTCTAAATACTGGAATATCACTTAAAAGAAGAGGCACTCTAAAATACATTGCCTCCAGTGGGGGCATACCAAAACCCTCATAATGACTAAGATATATATATGCCCTAGCTTTCATCAGTAATCCCTTAACTTGAGCATCACTAGCATAACCTGTGAGAATTACATCTTCAGTTAATCCCAGTTGTTTAATTAGCTGTTCGATCTTTTCATGATACCAGCCCTTTTTCCCAGCTATTATATATTTTAAATTAGGGAATTTTTTTTGAATTAGTTTAAAACCCTTAATAGCAGTTTCATAATTCTTTCTAGGCTCTAAAGTGGATACAGATAGAAGATATTGCGAAGGGATATTATCAAGAAATTCGGGTTCAATTTCCAGTAATTTGGCATTTAGGGATGGTGATACTATTTCAACTTTACTTTGAGGGACCTTTAAATATTCAATTAACTCTTCCTTTACGCTTTTTGAGATTGTAATGATCTTTAAAGCTTTTTGAGCAGCTAATTTAGCTCCTAGTTTGTATATGGTCCGAGATTTCAAAGGGAAAAATTCAGGGTATTTAATGGGTGCCAGATCATGAATAAAGACTAGTGTTTTGGGAAACATTAAAGCTAGTGCATGATCGGACATGGATAACAGTAGATCTACTTTTTCCTGCTTAGCAATTGAGGCTAATTTATTCATGTATCTGAGCCCTTTAGCTGGACCGAATTTGGCAGGCTCAATCACAATATTTCTATAGTTTGGGGATTTAACAAGATCTGTAATAGGCTTTTTAGAAAATATTAGATACTTGTTGGATTTATCATTTTTTATTAAAGCATTAGTGAGATTTAAACAATATTGACCAATACCGGCCGGATTGATTTGAGCAGGGGAGTAATCTATTGCGATGAGCATGTTTT
>JAKQLP010000013.1 GCA_029567095.1 bacterium | reverse complement strand
AAAATCCACTATTGTCCAAAATGGCCTACCTTGATGACAAGATTGTTGGTGGGGTCCTTTGCAGTTATGATGGATTAAGAGGTCATTTATTAAAGCTTGTTGTAGAGGAGGAGTATCGTAAACAGGGAATTGGTAAGAAATTGATCGCTGAGGTTATCATGGAACTAGAAAAATTAGGTTGTCCTGAAGTTACCATAAATTGCAGACCATTTTTACAGAACTGGTATGCCTCACAGGGATTTGAAAAGCTTGATTACATGTTCTATATAAAATATTTAAATTCTGATCATAAAGATCAGTCCTGTTAATTTACTTTTTAACTGCCTACAATGCAATTCTTCATAGATACAGCAGATCCTGCAGAGATCAAAAAATATTGGGATATGGGTTTGATAGATGGTGTTACCACTAACCCCTCTTTAGCTAGTCAGGTGGGTCGTCCTTTTAAAGAGCTCGTTAAAGAGATCTTTGGTATTGTTAATGGTCCTATTAGCCTAGAGGTATTATCTACAGATTTTGAAGGTATTATGCGTGAAGCTAAATCACTATCACTTCTAAATGCTAATGTGGTGGTAAAGGTGCCTTTGATACCTGAAGGATTGAAAGCTGTAAAGGCTTTAAGTTCAGAAGGCATCAAGACCAATGTGACTTTGGTATTCTCAACATCTCAAGCTTTACTAGCTGCCAAAGCAGGAGCAACCTATGTTAGTCCCTTTCTAGGCAGATTGGATGATATTGGGCAAGACAGCTCCCTGTTGCTAGAAGAGATAGTAACAGTAATGGCTAATTATGATTTCCCAACTAAAGTATTGGCTGCTTCTATAAGATCCTCCAGACAAGTTGCATTAGCAGCACTTCTGGGAGCTGATGTAGCTACCATACCACCAGCTATACTAGAGAAATTAGCACAACATCCTTTAACAGATAAAGGATTGGAAAAATTCCTAAAAGATTATAAAGAAGCAGGATTAGAGCCATTAGTCTGAGATCAGCTTTTGGAGATCTAAAAATGTTTCTTGAGGATTAGTAGCTTTACTTAGTGCTGATCCAACGCTAAGGATATCGATAGGATATTGTTTCAAGATGGGTATAGTTTTTTTATTCACACCACCATCAATCTCAATCTGGCCTTTAAAGCCCATTTCTTTTACTTGATTAGTTAACTCCAGTCTTTCTTCCAGGAATGGTTGTCCCTGAGCACCTGGTTCTATTGAAAATATTTGCAGGATATCAATATCATTTAAATATACTGAGAATTCAAAGAGCTTCTTATCCGGATTAATGGATAGTCCTGCTCTCTTTCCATGGTGATGGATAATATCGAAAGCTTCAGAAATATCATCTAAAGTATCTAATGTGATAATGATGCTTTTTACGCGAGGCTCTTTTACTAATAGGGATATCTTATCTAGAACATGATCGCACATCAGATCAAAATGCAGATTAAGTTCTCCTTTGATCTCTAAAGCTTGTTCAACTGAAATGGTTGAGGTATTTGTCCTTTGCCAATCAATTATATCAATATCAAAATCTTTAGTTACTTCAATCAGATCTGATATTTGTATGATCAGATCGGTGGGTTTAGTTACTAGAATTGCGGGATGTATTTTCATAGTCACTTATTTCTTTTAATCTTCTAATATGTCTTTCTTCTCCTGAAAAAGGGGTGTTATACCAAATCTTTATTATTTC
>JAKQLP010000139.1 GCA_029567095.1 bacterium | reverse complement strand
CAAATCGGTTATACAACAGGCGAATTTAACTTTTATGATTCTAACTGGCAAAACCTGCCTACCGGATATTACAAATGGGCTATTATAGCTCACTATGATTATGATAACTACTCCGAACCAGCTTTCTCCAATGTTATCTATAAGGTTGTAAATCTGATACCGGATGATAATTTCCGAAGGGCAATAAACATTGCTTTACACCATCCTTCTGACTATATACCTACTATAGCTGATCTGAATGGATTAACTGGAACTGTATATGCTAATGAAAGGAATATACTTAGTATAGAAGGTGCTCAATATCTGACTAATCTACAATGTCTGAATCTTTATTGGAACCAGATAAGTGACCTCAGTCCTTTAGCAGAGCTGACTAATCTGCAAGTTATAAGTCTTAGTATTAACCAAGTAAGTGACCTCAGTCCTTTAGCAGGGTTGACTAATCTGCAAGAGCTTTATCTTGATGATAACCAGATAAGTGACCTCAGTCCTTTAGCGGGACTGAATAATCTGCAATTGCTAGATATTGAAAATAACCAGATAATTGACCTCAATCCTTTAGAGCGTCTGATTAATCTGCAACATTTGGCTATTCGTAGGAATCAGATAAGTGACATCAGTCCTTTAGCAGGGCTGAATAATCTGCAAGATTTATATCTCAGTGATAACCAGATATATGATCTCAATCCTTTAGAGGGTCTAATTAATCTGTGGTATCTGGATCTTTGGTCTAACCAGATAAGTGACATCAGTCCTTTAGCAAGGATGACTAATTTGCAATATCTTTATCTTCAAAATAACAAGATAAATGACCTCAGTCCTTTAGTGGAGCTGACTAATCTGGAATGGCTATATCTTGATGGTAATCAGATAAGTGACATCAGTCCTTTAGTAGAGCTTTATCATCTTAGTTTTTTTTATCTTGATAATAATCCTATTTCTTATGAGTCAATGCTGCTGTCTCAAAGTTGGTCTTTACCTTGGTCAACCAATGAATACAATTCTCTTTCGCCTTGCTATCCTGTTCCGAATAGAAATGCTACCAATGTTTTGGTGAATTATCCTTTATCCTGGCAGGGAAATTATGATAATAACCAGGATGTTTTCTATGAGGTCTGGTTGGGGGCTAATCCTGATTCACTTGTCTATCAGGGCTTTGTAACTCAAATGGTAAATGTTACAGAATATCTTTATTCCTTCGCTCCAATGCTGGAACCCTTAACTCAATACTATTGGCGGATAAAAGCTATTGCCCCATCTGATACAATCTGGAGTGGAATGTGGAGTTTCACTACTGGCATTCAAGAATTTGCTGGTGGAAATGGAACTGAAACAAA
>JAKQLP010000134.1 GCA_029567095.1 bacterium | reverse complement strand
TCCCCATAAGCGGCAATAGCAGAACTGGATTATTAGCTCCGGGATTACCGATTACACCAAGCATCATCCATGAAAATGTTCAGGATCTGACTTTGGATAGTATGAGCCCCAGCAGAGATAGTGTGCACATAAATGGCGTACCTTCTTTACCTAAAGCAATCCTAGATAGGAGACATGGGTTTGATTCTACAGTTAAGCCTACAAATAAAGGGTTGGTGGAAATTTCACTTGAATCTTTTAAATATTTAAGAGACTTGCTGGCTCTGCCTTTGAGCGATAGAGCTTTCGTGTCCATAATGACACCTTTATTAGTCAGGGATTTTTGGAATGGCAATAAAAGCGATCCCGGAGGGAATATTATGGAGCTACCTCAGATAGGACCAAGTGGAGTTGAAATCAGTAATTTATTAGGTCATTTAACTCCAAAAGGATCTAGAGAAATTGTAAGGATACTACCCCATTTCAGAAGATGGCTACGTTTAATCCAAACTCAAGCCAGCGCTGGGCTAACATTACTGGAAGGCGACCCTTTTTCCGGTAATCTTGATTTTGACCCTACTATACAGGAATTAGCAATAGATCTAAGTGCAATGCGCAGAGTAAGATCTTCATTTGAACAAGTACCTCTTTTAAGAGACAGCGTACTAGACAGCAAAAAGCATCCTCTAAGGAAATATGCCTATGCTATGAAATCATGGAACCAGGCTGATTGGCAGAGATTGATCGAGAATCCCGAATTACTTTCTCAAGCAGCTTCTGAATTAAAAGAACTTAGGACGTTTCGAACGGTTATGATCGCCGCAGGGACTGGTGCTGGTAAATCAACCTTAGCCCACAGGATGATAGCTGATCGAAAATTATTGCTTGGAGAAAATGATCCAGGCTCCAGGGAAAGATTTTTAGGTATCGGTAATTCAATAGTAGGCGTTAGCAGTGCTGGAAGAGCCATAGAAGCGTTCAAGGCCGATAGCCCTTTAGAAATGCTATTCTCCGCCATAGATAGATCTTTAGAACAACCACAAGGCACTCCTGATAATACATTATTACTAATGGAGATTCCTCCAACAGTAAGTTTAGGAATGCCTGCTGGTGAAATGCGCAGAAAGAACATGAGCAGGCAGGAAATTGCCCAAATGACCTGTTATCCTCCCCATATTGCTATGAGATTAATGCGAAATGGTGCACAAGCCGAAGATCTTTTCCATCATGATCCGGATATTGCTGTTATTAGCTCAATCGCTCTATCCAGAATTGCAGCAGGCAACATTGAGAGTATAGCACTACCTATGAGAAGGAATAGCGAGACATCCGACATAATCGCCAGACTGTCACAACTGCAACCAGAAGAAGCTGAAGTATGGAGCGCAGAAAGCACTTTGGATCAAATCAGAGCTGTTTATTCCGCTCTACCAGCAGATATTAAAGCCTTATGGTGGATGAGCAGTATTGCTGATGCACCCCTTATCCCCATTGTTAGAGAGTTCCCAGGGGAATTAACTAGAGATGATATGTACAATAATGACCTGGGAGCAGTACATTACTTGCTTTGTTTACATAATTTAGGAATTTTTGATCTCCACGCCGACCGGAATGTTTTCCCTAAAGAGATCGGCAAATTTCTACCTGATGGCAAGATCAATTTACGTAAACTAGCTATGAGAATTCCCCTTGAAAGTCCATTAAGATCAATAGTCACAATTGCCGGCCATCTTAAGGACAATCTTCATGGTAGTGGAGTCACTAATACCAGTCAATTCCTTTATGGACTAGCATTAAGCCTTCATTCTCTATCTTCAGAGAAAAATGTCAGGATTTAATGTCAAGATACTTAATATTGACCTTTATGAGGTAATTTGACGTCAGAATTAATCAGAAACGTCAAAAATGCCCCTTTTTAATGTCAGGAATCAGTTATTTACGACAAGCAAATTACTATACCTCGTTATAGAATCTTCCCATATCTCAGTTCCATCATGGCATATTACAACTATGACAGGCTGTATTATGATTTTACTAAAGAGATGCAACGGATAGAAACAGAGATGAATCAGACCAACTACACTTTCAAAAAGGATTGTGAGGAGATGCAGAGGCAAATGATAAGGATGAGGGAAGTACTGGAGATAAGGAATAAAGATATGCAGCTTAAACTGACAGAGCTAAGACAAATGATAGAAATGCTCTGTAGTATTACAACAAAGATTTAAAAATTAATATTTTTAAAATGAAACAAAAACAAAAGCTTTATGAGCAACTTCTTGAGGAAGTTAATAGTCTAAAGATCAGACGGGATGAATTACTTGACAAAGTTGATAGTACGCGAACCGAATACAATGAGGAATATCCAAGTCCAGTTCTGGAGGACTGCATAATTGAACTACAATCTGTAGTCAATCAGATCTGCGACTTGGAGAATACTCTCAAGACCATGAGATTAAGTAAAAAAATGTCCAAGATCGGGGAAAAGATCAAAGTAGGTAATTGTGTTACCTTGCAAAATCACGATCACAATAGACAATATTTCATTGCCAATGAAACAGGCTACATTAATCCTGGGATAGGGATAATTAGCAGCAGTTCTCCAATTGGTCAGAAGTTGTTAAATAGTAAATTCGGGGAAAAGATTGCCTTGATGCTAAATGGGACTGAAGTGGAATATGAATTAATGCCTTAAAGAATATTAAAAAAAGAGGCCCTTTAATAAGGGCCTCTTTAATTTTTTGATTATTTCTTCTTTTTCTTCTTAGCTTTTGCTTTAACTACTTTCTTTTCTGATACAGCTTTTCTAAGATCATCACCTAGAAATGGATACCCAAATAAAGGAGCTAATAAACAGAAATCCATTAAACCGGCTAATAGCATCATTCCGCCAACTAAAGCTAAGGCTAAACCATTGCTTTCGGGATAAAATACTCCAAGGATGATTAGATACAATCCGGAGACAGCCTTTAATACTCTGAAAGTATTACCAGCCATGAATCTAAAAACTGATTTCATATAGGCAGAAATAATAAATTATTTAAATACTAAAACATATTAAAATTTCTAGAAATCCAATGCAAATTTTTATACAACTTTTCCAGCCTTAAGAGCTGAAATCTCGGCTTTTAATTGGCGCATTTTCAATTCCCTCTCAATCATGAGATTGTTCATTTGACTGAGTTCCTGATTTTGCTTCTTTAATTCTTCACTAGTTCTAACCTGATCTGTTATATCCTGGATAAAGCCTAAGAATGAGTCATCATCAATCTTTACAGCATTTAAAGCTCCAACCACCGTTGTGCCATCAGCTTTAAGGAAATTGTATTGCCCCTTGATATGCCCCTCAACCAGGAATTTTTTAAATTCCTCAACTGTCCTGGTCCTTTCCTGCTGATTCACTATATCGCTAATAGATTTCTTTAATAATTCTTCAGCAGAATAGCCCAGGAAAAGACAGGCACTTTCATTTACTTCTTTAATTTGTCCCAACTTATTTACCACATATATTCCTAAAGGTGCTTCTTTAATGTATTGCTCAAACTTACCTTGATTTCTCTTTAATTTCATCATCAAATTCTCACGCTCTGTGACATCTTGTCCTGTTGAAAGCATCATTTCAAATCCACCTTTTGAATCTTTTAATAATACATTCTTCCATAAAATTGTCTTGACTTGTTTTTGAAGAGTTAAAACTTCATGTGTAAAAATGTCTTCTTCCATCTCTTTACCTTGACTCAGTTCGGCAAAGATACTGCGCATAGAAGCAGCTAATGAATCAGGCAAGAAATTATCAAACCAATTCTTCCCAATAATATCTTCCTGGGTCCCTCCCAAGATCTCAGCTCCTGGTTTATTGATATTTACAACCTTTCCATCTTTGTTTAAGCCCAAAATTATCATTGGGGCAATATTTACATAGGAGTCTAATGTTTCCTCCTTCTTTTTAATCTCGTCAGATAAGGATTTGTCTACTATATAGTCCCAAAC
>JAKQLP010000121.1 GCA_029567095.1 bacterium | reverse complement strand
CTCCTAAAAAGGCCTTTCTATTGGGTGGAATCGGAGTTGATCTAAATGAGTGGGTATCAACTTCACAAGTCATGAAGCCTGTGACATTTCTACTGGCGGCGCGGTTGCTGAGAGAAAAAGGGGTAATGGAGTATGCGAAGGCTGCCAGACTTATCAAGCAAAAGCATCCCAACACCAGGTTCGTTCTTTTGGGCGATATCGAGACCAATCCCGGTTCGCTATCCTGTGATCTGATTAAAGCATGGGATGCAGAAGGAATTCTGGAATGGCTAGGTCATGTCCCAGATGTGAGATTTTGGATGGAAAGAGCAAGCGTATTTGTGCTACCATCCTACTATCGCGAGGGTGTACCCCGCAGCATCCAAGAAGCTATGGCCATGGCCCGCCCTATAATCACCACTGATGCTCCTGGCTGCAGGGATACTGTTATTGATGGCCTAAACGGCTTCCTCGTGCCTGTGCGTGATGTCTGCGCACTTGCTGATTCAATGGAGCGATTTATATTGCAGCCCGAACTAATTGATGAGATGGGAAAGGCTAGCAGATCCTTAGCAGAAGAACGTTTTGATGTGCACAAGGCAAACAAGATCATTCTACATGAGATGGGTTTAGATGAGTTAAACATTATTTAAAGTATATTTAAAATATATTATTTAATAATTTTAAAATTGGGCTTTTAACAATAGTAATCTCTTTCCTTGGTCCAATTTAGCAAAATCCTCATAAGGTGAAATTGTCTCCAAAGCTTATTTATAGATATAATTAAAATTCTCCTTTGGAGTGAAAGTCCTTTATGAATGAAGCGAATAATCGCTATGTTTGGACAAAATTAGCTCTCCTATTGATAATATTACCGATATTTATTGGATTAGTATGCGTAATCAAATTTGGCGTTAATGTTCCCTACTGGGATGAATGGGACATCCAGACCAAAACTTTAAAAAATTATTATGAAGATAGTTTATCTCTAAATGATCTATTTTCCCAACATAACGAATCTAGGCCCTTTTTCCCACGAATAGTTTTGCTTGTTATTGATTTAATTACAAATTATAATATCGTAGCTGAAATGATAATATTATTTCTAATATATTGTTTGTCATTCTTAATTATATTCTTGATGTTTAGAAAAGATAATTTAGGAAATAAATCATACCTCTGGCTATTTATCCCATTGTCATTGTACTACTTCAATTTTAACCATATATTTAATAATATGCTTTACGGTATGTTTCTTCTTACAGGATTAATGCTCTCAGGCTTTTTAGGCTCGGTATATTTGTTGGATTTGAGTACGGAAATAGACAAGAAATATTTATTCGCTCTAATCGCTGCAATCATTTCATCTTTCTCGTTTATTGCTGGCC
>JAKQLP010000097.1 GCA_029567095.1 bacterium | reverse complement strand
TAGCGGAAAAGGTCTATGCCTGGGTTAATCTTGATAAGGAAATCCTCAAAGGAAAGGAAGCGGCAAGAAAACTTCTTGATAGACAGTGGGAGGGTATACTCGCTGCAAAGAAGGCAGGTATGCTTGTAAAAATTAACTCTGTATTAATTCCTGAAATTAATCTTCATGAGATAGAAAAGATAGCCCTGAAGGGGAGGGACTATGGTGCTGACCTCATGAATCTAATACCTTTAATACCGTTAAACATGTTCAAAGAGCTAAGGCCACCCACATGCGAGGAGATTTCCGGGGCTAGGGCAAAGGCAGAGGAATACCTGCCACAGTTCAAGCTCTGCAGACAGTGCAGGGCTGACGCTGTTGGAATACCAGGGCACGACAGTGACTACCACAAGGAAAAAAGGCTCGATTCGGAGTATTTCCACGGCTAGTTAAATTTTTAAATTGATTTATATTTTTTTCAAAGGAGGTGAATGCATTGATAACAAAGGATATGTCAATAGGGGATATAGTAGACCAATACCCAGAAACAGTTCCTGTCTTTATGTCACATGGGCTTGGGTGCATTGGATGTGCAATTGCCCAGTTTGAGACTTTAGAAGAAGGGGCAATGGCCCACGGGATTGATGTTGAGGTACTTGTACAAGATCTAAACAAATCAGTAAAAAATTAATTTTTTATTTTAAATATCTTTTTACAAATAATTTAAAAAGAACTAAACTAAGTTTTCTCTAATGAAGGCATTAAAGCTAAAAGACGGAGTTTTTTGGGTTGGGGCTATAGATTGGAACCCACCTAAGTTTGGATATTCCCTTTCAAAAGGTACCACGTATAACTCCTATGTAATTCTAGATGAAAAGACCGCTTTAATAGATACTGTAAAGCATGGATTTACCCAAGAAAATATCTCAAGGATAAACGAAGCCACTAAAACATCTGATATAGATTACATCATAATCGGAAACTATCATATGGACCATTCCGGGAGCCTCCCCTTCCTTATGAAGAGGGCAAAGAATGCAAC
>JAKQLP010000078.1 GCA_029567095.1 bacterium | reverse complement strand
TACCACGCTTAGGGTCACAAGTATTGGGAGTAGGATTACCGATCCCACAGTTCTCCATATAAGTAAATGAACTAATACCAAGCTCTACTAATGTGTCTTGTGATCCACTACCAGGCGTCGGATCTATTAATATTTTATTTCCTTCAATATCATAAATTAGATTTCCGTTTTGATCTCTTTTAAATACTTTTGAACCCAGTGGGCCACGGATATAAGAAAATCCTATAATCGGGATATCGTATCCGTAGCTATTGACACCTTCACAAGCCGTTCCATTCACACCATCAGCTTCATCTTGGTTATACACATATGCCATATCTGTGATAGGGTCATAACCTATAAAATCATCTTGGTAGCATCCTAAATCTGGGTCTATCCAAAAACTAAAATAACAATCTACAAGATCTTCAGGAGCTTTATTGATAAGTTTATATTGATAGAAGGTCATATCATTGAGTTCGTCACCGCTTTCATAAGCAAATGCATTGACTTGAACTTCCATTTGCATTTGAGATGGTCCGCTCAGAGTATGGGCTCTACCTGCATCATTAAAAACAAAATAGTTGATTTCAGCAGGAATTTTAAGCCCTTCATGGTATGCTGCATCACAGCTTCTATCATCTAATATCGGGTAGTCACCTTCACATGGATTATATCTTCCATCACCATTAAAATCCCAAAATGCTGCAAGGGACTGCTCCGGCAATTCGAAACCATATTTTGAAGCAAAATAAGGATTGCCTTGAGCGGGCCAAAATTTTACATCATCAGGTATTTTACTACAATCAAAGCCACCTGAAGATTGTGCCTTCTGCCAAGCTTTTATATGAGAAGATATATTTATTCCTTTGACAGAAAATATTTTGTCCCAATCATCACAATATTCTTTATCTGTCGTTCCATTCACATCAAGTGGTCCAGCCGTATAGTCATATCCTTCTGATCTATAGGTTACAGCCGATAACTTTATGTTCCCTGCTCTGTCAGTGCCACCAATCCATA
>JAKQLP010000021.1 GCA_029567095.1 bacterium | reverse complement strand
GCTATTACAAGGTCACCTCTGTAGGTACTGAGAATTACACTAATAAATTAGCTCAGGCTACTACAAAATATCAAAAAGTTAAAAGCCCGTTACAACGCAATGCTGATAAACTGATATCTATTCTAATCTTTGTCTCAATAGCACTTGGAGTGATTAACTTCTTTGTTACGAGTGGACTAGGTGATGAGCAGATCCAAGCAAGAGTCTTAAGTGTAACTGCAATCACTGCTTTAATCATTCCTCAAACCTTAATATTCCTATTTACTCTAACTTTCTCAATTTCTATTACCAAACTTTTTAGTAAAGGTGTTTTAGTTCAAAGAGGTGCTTCAATTGAGAATTTAGCTAATACCAATGTTATTTGTTTTGATAAAACAGGAACTATTACGACAAATAAAATGAGCTTAAGTGAGTCTATCTCTTATGGCTTAGATGAATTTGAAGTTGGTAAGTTCTATGCATCCTGTGCTGATAAACTTTTTGGTGTAACTAAAACCCAGTCATTACTATGCGAAAGGTATTGTGATCATAAGAAATTGAAAATCCAAGAATTTGATCAGAAGCCGTTTACATCTAAAGATAAATACAGTTATTTCACTGCTTTATACAAAGGTGATTATCATATGTTTATGCTGGGGGCTTATGATAAGTTATTAACAATAATTCCAAAAAACATCGATCTGGAAGATAAAATTAAAGAATTAGAGAGTCAAGGTAAAAGACTTCTTATCGGTATTCATTTGCAATCTAATTCCCCTATTGATGATCCCTTTAAAGGTTTTAAAAACTCAACTTTTAAAGGCTCAATACTATATATTTTCGATGAAGAATTAAATCTAGGCATTGTTGAGATACTTAATAAATTAAATAACCAGGGAATTGAAGTAAAGATAATCTCAGGAGATAGTTATAGTTCTGTTAAGACTACTGCAAGTAAGATTGGTATTAATACAAATCGAATAATTGATCTATCAAAAAACGATCTGCCCCTAGAGGAAATAGCCTCTGAGTTCCAAATATTTACCCGGGCCACACCCGATGATAAGCTCAAGATAATTTCTGAGCTTAAAAGCCAAGATAATACCGTGGCCATGATTGGAGATGGAGTTAATGATGTATTATCTATGAAGGCTGCAGATGTTAGTATTGCTATGGAAAATGGAGCTTCTGTAACCAGATCAACAGCTGATATGGTCTTACTTAAAAATGATTATGGAAGACTACCCGATATTTTTCATGAAGGTGAGAACATTATCTTTAATCTTAAGTTATCTACTAAATTATTTTTGGCTAAATCGCTATTTGCAATTGTAACTGCACTTGTATTTACTATTTTAAATCAGACCTTCCCAATACATCCTTCTTCAACTTTGATCTTTAGTTTCTATGGTGCCAGTCTACCCAGCTATATTTTAATATTCTCTAGGCAAGATATAAAAAAGCAAAGCAAACGATTCTTTGCCTCTGTATTCTCTTCATCAATCCCGGCTGCCTTGATAATGAGCGTAATGACATTCTTTGTCAGCTATATCATGAATCAATGGACTGTAAGTTTTAGATCATCAAATACAATTCAAGCCATGCAATTATTAGCTGGGAGTCTGATCTACGCTCTATTTGTAATATATAGATCAGGCAAAGTGACTAATTTAAAGATCCTTATTGCTTTCTTTATTATCGGTATGTATCTAGGACTTATTCAAACTTTATTACCTTTAGATTTTAATTCTTCTTTACCAACATTAGTAATATCCTTCCTTCTGATCTTACTTGGTGCTGTTGCCATATTCATTTTAGGATTTAAGAAATTTGTCAAAGGGTCCTTTAATAAATTTATTATTCTAATAATTGCTTGTTTAGCTTGGATTGTTATTCTTAGCTTTTTCCCGTTCAGAGACTATTACAATATCGCTACCTTAACTCAAGATCAAACGATCTTGCTTGCCCTATTAACCCTTGTATATTTAATCTTCTTCACGGTAGAATATGCCCTCTGGAAGGTATTGTTTAATAAGATTTAATCTATTGTTATGGTACCAGAAGTATATCAATCCTTAGATCAAATAGGTCAATTAAGATATGAACAGGTTGGACACTTAGCCCAGGCTGGAATGAGATTAGACCATACACCCAATATCCTTATGCTAAGGCCGAATACAATAAATCCCTATCTGGGGCCTCTAAATAGTGGAGCAAATGCTGCTGAACTAATAGGTACCAATCCTCAAGAATTAACACCCAAGGAACAATTCATGTCTCAGCATATAGATCATTATCTAACCAGGGTTTTAAATCGTTCGCCACATGAATTTGCAGGTAAGACAATTGGTATGGCTGTCCCTTTTGTGGGTTGGGGGCATTTGATCCAAGCTGCGGGACTTGCTCAAAAATTAACTAGAGTTGGACATTTTAATGTGGTAATTGGAGATATTGTTGAATCACTACCTAAAGATAGAGCATACCCCTATCAAATGATCCAAAAATTTCTAAAAGTACATCAAACTGGAGAGCATGTTCATGAGTTCTTAACTGGAATAAGGCAATGGGATCCCAATGAACCTTTTGGAGAAAATTTTAATAGACAAGTAGCTTCGTATATCTTCCAGATCGCACTTAGTGGAGGAGGCATTGATAAATCTGAGGCAGGACTTTCAAAATTATCTGCATCTTTAGCAGGAAGATTCAAAGAAAATCCAGCAATAGTATCTGCTTTATTTAAATTAATAAACGGCATAGACTCTTATGCCACTGAAAGACAATTAGCTCAAGGAGTGTCTGAATGGAAGAAAATTTTTGGTTTCAGTGCATTGCTTTCGACTCATACTGCACCAATTCGTTCCGGAGTTTTTATTCCAAAATCAGAAAGATTACCTAGTATGGCATGCATACCTGACGACGGCTATGGCTTAGATCCGGGTGCAGATCCAGATGATCTAATTGCAAATTATCAAGGATTGATAGCTTTTGCTCCTACACCTCTAGAAGGTAAAAATTCAGGAAATGTATATACATATGCTAATCGCACAATTGTTGATACCGTTATCGACTTATTAAACCCCAATGCTAATGCAACTGAAATGGGTACACTTTCATCATCAATAACACCAGAAGCTTTTATTGCTAAATGGCAACAGCCAACTCGTAATATCCTTTTATCATCAAGTGGAACTGGGTCAAATCTTGGAGAAGTAACATCTCAAGTAGAAGAATATTATCAAGCTCTCATATCAGGAAGAGATTTAAGAGGATATAATCTGCAGGTGTTTATTGGTAATAATTTAAATGCTGCCCCGCAACGATTAAAGGATTTAATGGCAAGAGTTAAAAGTGAGGGTGTTAAGGGTATTGAATTCATTCTTACCGAGGATCAAAATTCAACCGCATTTCTAAAAGATGAATATACCAAAGCAGCACATGTTCAGATCAGATCTCCAGGAGAAAATGCTTTAGATAATGGTAATATGGGATGCGCTGCAATTAATACTTTTATTAATGCACCCCATGAAAGATCAAATCTCTATCATATGATGCTGAAAGGAGCTGCATTCCCAGCTGTATATCCACGCTCATCCTTTGAAGGTTGGAAAGATTACTTTGCAAAGATCCCTGAAGGTAAAAGGCCAACTCATAATATGGAATTATTACAAGAACCTCCTGAAGATTTCATTTCCTATCTGGATCAAATTACAGGAAGGAAGGTAGAGGGAGATAGTGTTAGCTTTGATCCAAATAGTTTGATTCAGGATGTGGCTACTAATGGCTTTATTAATTCCGATCCCAATGCCCAATTACATGCCATGTTGATTCTTTACCAACTCCTTATCAATTACGAAGATGGTTTAGCAGATGTATCGCAACAGCAACTAGGCCGAATCCATAGCTATATGACGCATGTCAGAGCTATCTCAAAACAGGAAAGAGAGGAAAAATTAAAGGAAGCAGGATTTATTGCCAGCTATACACCTCCTGTCTAAATTAAATCTCATCCCCTACTCTATCGGTTTTGAAATTTAAGTAAGCAAATACAATAAAGGTTAAGAGCGCTAATAGGATCATTCCAGTTATTTGTTGTATTGAAAAATAACTGGGATCAACATGTATTAATGCTTTGTCCTCCACAGATAGAGTTACAAAAGGCCATACGACCCGAATTGAACCGAGTATCATACCTACTATAGCTGCCATAAATATTCTTCTATTGTTTTTTAATAATCTCTTAATTAATTTCATTGTTAGGATAAATCCAATTAAACAACCTAATACAAAGGTTGCTAAACTAATGAAATGCTCAAATGGCATATTAAAAGATAATAATTCTTTTAAGAGTGACATTATGAAGTAATAGCCACCAAAACTAAGCATAATAAAGGAGCCACTGACTGCTGGTAATAGCATACCAGAGATTGCTAATGCACCAAGTATCAAAAGAGTTATGGGGCTGGCAGACATATCTGTGATTTGAACACCCTCATAACCTAGAAGTGTGTATATAAAAAGGAAAGTTATTATCATTATTATGATTTCATTTAAGCGTGGCTTCCAGATCTCTCTCAAAGGGGTTATGACAATAGCAAACATTAAACCAAATAAAGCTGAATAGAAAAAGTTGGTGTATTTTTCATAAATATATAGAACAAGTCCGGAAAGAACGATCACTGAAGCTGTTACTCCTAATCCCAGTGGAATTATGAACTCATAGTCCATCTTTTTGATATATGCTATTACTTGTTTGAATGACTTCTTCCTAATAAAAGCCTCCAGAATTATCTGAGCCAGATCAATAAAGCTATTTAAAGCATCTATCATACGATCATAATATCCTAAGGCTATGGCTGCTGCAGTAGCGCTCATTCCGGGAATGATCTCACATATTCCTGTTATTAGGCCATAAACGAATCGTTGGGAGAATTTTTTCATTTAATCAATCACACTATATATTTAAGCATCTTAGCATAAATATATTTCATTAAGAAGGAGATTAATATTGGAGCGGGAAACGGGGCTTGAACCCGCAACCCTCAGTTTGGAAAACTGATGCTCTAGCCAATTGAGCTATTCCCGCAACATTTAAATTATATCTTAAAAGATATATAAATCAATAGTTTAAGGTAATCTTGATAACTGCTCTAAAAGATAGATCCCGGAACCACATACAACAGAACCAGCAACTAAAACTGCTCCAATTGTTAAAACAGTTTTTAATGGGATCCGATTTCTAGTTTCGATCATTTGATTTAGATCCGCAATAGATTTAGCCTGCTGTCTTTGGGCTATACCTTTAGGTGTATGAGCAGGTGCCATTGACGGTGGTCCAAAGCTATCGGTTATTGGATTGTATACATCTCCTGGCTTAGGCATTTAATTCTAATTGGATATTACTATCCCTTTTACTAATATTTGAATTAAGAGCCTTTACTATAGCAGATATATCAAGATTTCTCAATTCCTCACCTGATCTATATCTCAATGAAACGACTTTATTCTCTTGCTCTTTTGAACCAATAATTATCATTAATGGTACCTTCATCTCTTGAGCTTTTCTGATCTTGTTCTGCATACGATCTGCATCTTCATCGATTGTGCACCTTATCTTATTTTCTTGTAATTTTGTCATTATCTCTCTTGCGTATTCATTATTTTGTTCCGATATTGGAATGATCCTAACCTGTTCTGGCGCTAACCATAATGGAAAAGCTCCATTGTAATGCTCAATGATAATGGCAATGAACCTTTCTGATCCCACAATAGCTCTATGGATCATAACAGGAGTTTTTAAGGAGCCGTCAACATCCGTGTATTTAAGATCGAATCTTACGGGCATGATCATATCGATTTGAATTGTTGAAATTTGCCATTCTCTACCTAATGAATCAACAGCCATAAAATCCATTTTAGGGCCATAAATGGCCGCTTCACCTTCGGCAAGATAATAATCATATCCTTCTTCATCTGCTAAGTCCTTCAAAGTCTTTTGAGATCTCTCCCAGACACTCGCTTCACCTAAATATTTGCCTTTGTTATTAGGATCCCAGAAAGAAAGTCTGATTTTATAATCAAGACCATATACTGATAAAGCCTGTTTGATCACTTTGGCAACATTTTTAAATTCCTGCTTTATTTGATCCTCTCTACAGAAACAATGTCCGTCATCTTGAGTGAATATTCTAGATCTAAGGATGCCATTTAATTCACCAGGTTTTTCGTCTCTTGCTAGATTAGCAAAATCAGCGATCCTTATGGGCAAGTCTTTATAGGATCTTTGTCTGGAGGCAAAGATCTGTGTATGTTGAGGACAATTCATAGGCTTAAAATACAATTCCTCATCAGAGTATTGGGATACAACTCTCAACATATCATTTTTATACTTTTCATAATGACCACTAACTTTAAAAAGTTCTGCTCTATTTACATTAGGAGTAGCTACTTCTTCATACCCAATACTTTCGTTTAATTCTCTCGAGAAATTATAGACTTGACTTCTAAGGACTGTCCCCCTTGGAGTATACATAGGAAATCCACTTCCAATTAGAGGTGAAAAGACTAATAGATCTAACTCCTTAGCCAGCTTTTTATGATCTCGTTTTTTAGCTTCTTCAAGCATATTAAGATATTTATCAAGTTCTTCCTTTGTTTTAAATGAGGTCCCATAGATCCTCTTAAGCATTATATTCTTCTCATCTCCATGCCAATAAGCTCCTGCCATCTTTAATAGTTTAAAGAAACCTATCTTTGAGGTATCGTCAACATGAGGACCTTTACATAGATCAATAAATTTATCTGCGTATTCGTAAACTGTGACCTTTTCTCCTGCTTCTTTAATTTGTTCCAGCCATTCCATTTTGTAACTATTATTTTTGAACAATTCTTTTGCATGCTCTAAAGATATTTCCTTACGATTAATTATTTGCTTTTCTGCTTTAATTTCTTCCATTCTAGTTTCGATTCTTTCGAAATCAGATTCATTGATCTCTCCTTCTCTTAATTCAAAATCAAAATAGAATCCTTCAGCTGTAGCTGGTCCCATAGCCATTATTACTTTGTCTTTGCCGTATATATCAAGCATGGCTTGAGTAAGCACATGCTCACTCGAATGCCTCATACAATACAATTCAAAATCTTGTTCAGTTCTTACATAATCTGGTAGATCATTTTTAAAATCAGTAAATTTGTCTGACATTGTGATATAGATAACAAATAAAATAGTAGTTAATAAAAAGAGCCCTTGTTTGTAAACTTAATAATTTACAAACAAGGGCCCATATTTTAATTTATGTGCGGTCCCACCTTTACTTCTACTTTGAAATTGCTTATTCTTTTTTATGGTATTGATCAATTTTAGCTTTGATCTAGCTTTTGGGAAATTTTCAGTAAATATTTCCCTTCCTTTGAAAATTATTATATCATAATTTTAGATTTCAATTAATAAAGAGACTCACTGCCACATGGGAGCATTAAAAGTATTAACTTTCGGATGGGAAATGGCCCCTGTTATGAATGGAGGACTAGGTGTTGTTTGTCGTGACTTAACCTATGCTTTAGCTTCCAAAGGAGTGGACATGACATTTGTAGTTCCTAAATTACCCCATAAGTTCAAATTCGATTCTTTCAACTTAGTTAATGCAGCTGAATACGATTTAAGTGAAGATGAGATTAAAAATATTACTATCTCAACTTTAATGACCCCATATATCAGTGGGACTTTCTTTAATTATTCACCTAAAGGTAAGAAATTTGATCAGGATAAAGATCTTTATGGGTTTAATTTAATGCTTGAGGTGCAAAGATATGGGCTTATTGCTTCTAAAATAGCTAAAAGTGTAGAAGCTGATCTTATTCACGCACATGACTGGATGACTGCTTTTGCAGCTATTGAGGCTAAAAAAGTATTAAGAAAGCCCTTAATCTTTCATGTACACTCAACAGAATATGATAGGTCTGCCTTTAATCCTCATCCAACTATTCTTGAGTATGAAACTCAGGCTTTGAATTTTGCAGATAAGACCATCGCTGTATCTCAATACACCAAAAATATTTTAGTAGATAAATATGGAATAGATCCAAACAAGATCGCTGTTGTACATAACGCAGTAAATAATGAGCCTAAGGATGTTGTTTCTCAAGGATATAGAAGCAGTAAAGAAAAGATAGTACTCTTTTTAGCTCGTATGTCCATCCAAAAAGGTGCTGATTATCTTCTTAAAGCTGCTCAAAAAGTAGTTAGTAAGAAAAGAAATGTTAAATTCGTTTTTGTTGGGAACGGACCTATGTTAAATAAGCTAGTAGAAATGGCATTTGATCTTGGAATCAAAGATAATGTTGTTTTTGCTGGTGCACTTAGTCATGATGAAGTAGATAAAGCATATAGACATGCCGATCTATTTGTAATGCCTTCAGTAACTGAGCCTTTTGGTATAACGCCATTAGAAGCAATGAAGAATGGCACTCCTGTTTTAATCTCTAAACAGTCAGGTGTATCAGAAGTGATAAAGAACTGTCTAAAGGTTGATTTCTGGGATATTGATGCAATGGCCTCTAAAATTCTATCAATTCTATACAATGATACTCTATCTGAATCATTAAGCCAGAACGGATATCATGATGTTGCCCAATTGACTTGGTCTAGTCAAGCTGATAAAGTGTTAGAAGTTTATCAAAGTCTATTGTAAGTGAAAAGCAAAAAGAAGCCTAGTAAGGCTGTTTGTTTCTATTTCCAAGTACATCAACCTCGTAGATTAAATTCTTTCAATTATTTTGACATTACTAAACAAAAAGATGTTTTCTCAAAAGATAATGAGGAGATTTTAGGTAAAGTTGCTAAGAAAAGCTATTTCCCCACTAACGATTTAATATATTATCTGCTGAAAAAATATCCTGAATTTAAATGCGCTTACTCCATTAGTGGGACCTTCATTGATCAAGCCTTACTTTATCAGCCTAAGCTTATTAATAGTTTTGCAAAATTAGTTAGCAGCGGTAAAGTTGAACTTTTAAATGAGACATATTATCACTCTCTTGCTTTTTTATATTCTAAAGAGGAATTCATTGAACAGATTCTATTGCACAGAAAAAAGATCTGGGAATTGTTTAAGCTTAAGCCCGAGGTGTTTAGAAACACAGAACTGATTTATAATAATAAAATTGCAGAATTTGCTAGGCAACTTGGTTTTAAAGGAATACTTGCCGAAGGATGGGATAAATATCTTCATTGGCGCTCTCCAAATTATCTATATACTGCTCCTCCGGAAAAATTAGGATATACGCATAAGGAATTGCTAATGAAATATAGATTCAATAATAAAATCGCCCCTAAAATCGGTTTATTATTAAAAAATTATAAACTTTCAGATGATATTGCATTTAGATTTGGTAATAGAGGTTGGGCCGGTTACCCACTCACAGCTGATAAATTTGCTGATTGGTTAACTATAGTACCTGGTGAAACCATTAATTTATTCATGGATTATGAGACATTTGGTGAGCATCAATGGGAAGATACAGGTATCTTTGGGTTTCTTAAGGAATTACCTAAAAAACTATTGGAAAGAGGTATTACTTTTCGTACTCCTTCAGAAACAATTGATTCTCTTCCAATTAAAGACTCTGTATCTATGCAGCAATTGGTATCCTGGGCAGATCTGGAAAGAGATCTATCAGCCTGGACTCAAAATCGTATGCAACAAGAAGCTCTAAAAAAAATATACGAATTAAAAAGATATTTAAAAATACTTCAAAAGAAGTTGAAAGATAAAGATATGATAAACGGCTTATATGAGAAATGGCGCTATTTACAAACCTCAGACCACTTCTATTATATGTCCACTAAATATTGGAGTGATGGTGATGTGCATGCTTACTTTTCTCACTATGAATCACCCTACGATGCCTATATCAACTACATGAATGTCTTGAACAATTTTAAAAATGAGCTTCTTAGTATCAAGGCTTAATGCTTTTGATTATACAAATTCAGTACAGTTAGTTTTCCTCTACTCATAAGTTCCAGTGATTCTTCCAAGCCTTGCATGGCCATTCCTGAGCCTTTAATTCCACCGAATGGATAATTGTCTGGGCCTCTATCCCCTCTTCCGTTAATTTGAACTGTACCAACCTCTAATTGGTCAGCGATACGATAAGCTTCTTCCAGATCTTTTGTATAAACACTTGCCTGTAAACCAAAATCAGACATGTTTGCATATTCAATTGCCTGTTGTTCTGATGAAACTAGAACAATAGGTAAAACAGGTCCAAATTGTTCTTCCTTAAAAAGCCTCATTTGAGGGGTAATGTTAGAAATTAAAGATGGTTTAAGAAGATTGCCTTCTCTTGTCCCTTCAATAATTATTTGAGCACCCTTATCTTTGGCATCTTGAACTAATTCTTGTACATAATTAGCAGCTCCTGCATCTATCATGGGTGTCATTTGCAATTCCTGCATCTTAGATTGGATCTTATTTATCAACTCAGCTGCAATAGATTCATAAACTAATACTAATTTTTGAGCAGTACATCTTTGTCCGTTATAGCTAAAAGCTCCGGATACGATCTCAGAAGCAGCCCTATCAAGATCTGCATTTGCAGTGACAATAGCATTATCTTTTCCACCTAGTTCTAATAATAACGGTACTCCATTACTAACCTTTTTAATATGATCTCCTACTCTGGTGCTTCCTGTAAAAGCAATTAATGAGATTTGGGGGTGAGTTAATAGAACATCACCAATTTTTGATGATGAACCAGTTACAAAATTTAAAACGCCTTTTGGTAAACCTGCTTCAATAAATGCTTTATAGAATTCAAAGGCTGTTAGAGCACCGACTGTCGCGGGCTTAAATACTACTGTATTCCCCATGATTAAAGCTGGAGCGATCTTAGTAATGGACAGATTAATTGGATAGTTGAAGGGTGAAATGGCGAGCACTACGCCTAGACCCTCTCTTTTATACACTGCTTGCTTTCTGCCTCTTTCGTATTTGGGGAACATATCAGCGTTAAAAGATTTGCCTTTTAAAAATCTAGCAGCATCTATTGTTAATTCCAGATATTCTAATGAGCGCTCAATCTCGGATTTAGCATCAGCATAATTTTTAGCTATCTCGCTCTTTAGGAGCTGAGCTAATTCAGGAATTCTTTGACTTAAAAGGGTGTGAGCTTTACTAAGGATTGCAATTCTATCTGATAAGTTTGAGTATCTCCAAGTTTTAAAGGCCTGAGCTGCACTTTCAACTGCATACTTAGCTTCTGATTCATTTGCTGCGGCAAGGGAGCCAATCTCAGCTCCATCCCAGGGCGAATAGACCTTTATGATTTCAGTACTTTGTGAATCTTTAAGCTCATTATCAAGAATTAATTTTGCATTCATGTTAAATTTATTTAAGATAAATATAGCTTAGCTTTTTTTGTTGTAAGAGGCAAATTACATGTTAAGACGAAGAATAAGAGCAATATTAAATTGGAGGCCTAATTTTAAAGGTTTTATCAAATTATTATTGGCCTTAGTTATTTACCTACTTATCTTTCTTATTCTAGTACCTCTAAATATGCTTAGAGTACTAGATCGTTACTATTCTTCTATCACTTACTCAGATCTTAAGAAAATCCCTGAAACAAGAATCGCCATTGTATTTGGGGCAGGCCTTAGTCCTGGCCAAAATGAACCGAGCCCAGTTTTAGAAGACAGGATCAATGCTGCTGTTGAATTGTATAAAGCAGGCAAGATAAAGAAGATAATAATGTCTGGGGATAATAGTTATGAGGATTATAACGAGCCGCAGGTTATGATGGATTATGCTAGGAGCAAAGGAGTTAGCTTATTTGATCTTGTTGCCGATTTTGCAGGAAGGCGTACCTATGATACCTGCTATAGAGCTAAATATATATTTGGGGTAGAAAAGGCAGTTCTGATAACTCAAGATTTTCACTTGACTAGAGCCTTGTATACTTGCAATAGTTTAGGAATTGAAGCAATAGGTTATGTAGCAGATAAAAATGAATATGTAGATATAACTAGATATACATACAGAGATCTCTTAGCCACCTTACTTGCTTATTGGGAAATATATGTAGATCCACCTGATGATGTAATCTTGGGGGACCCTATAACGATTTAAGAAGCTAATGTGATAAAATTAGTAGATATATGCACCTGTAGCTCAATTGGATAGAGCAC
>JAKQLP010000012.1 GCA_029567095.1 bacterium | reverse complement strand
CACAATAGCCAGGAAGATACTTGCCAACTTATAGAACAATTCTTGACTCATTTGATTAATGGGCAATCACTACAATGTATATTCAAAACACTAAAAACATTTTGTCCCTGTCTTTGCTTTTTTATTAACCCCATCTTTTCCATTTTTTTAAGATGGAAGGTTATAGTCGGCTGTTTTAGTTTTAATTTCTGCGATAACTCTGAAACACTCGCCTCTTCTTTATTAACTAACATATTAAATATTTGAAAACGCGTTTTATCTGCAATGCAGGAGATGCAAGAATGACATTTATCGCGCATGATATATAGATGACTATCTATATCTTCCCAAAATATTAACACTAAGTCAAATATATTATTTCCCCTCTTGTAGGTGATATAATTAGTCAAATTAATTACGTAGTATGCAAATCTTAGGCAGGAACCCGGTTCTTGAGGCTTTAAAAAGTGAAATGAAATTGAAAAAGATCCTTGTAAAACAGGGCGAACTTGATGTTAAATTGCAGGAGATAATAGATCTGGCAAATACAAAAGGTGTGTCAGTCTCCATTAAAAGTAAGAAATATCTTAATAAAATCTCTGAGCATCCTTTACATCAAGGGGTAATTGCTTTAGCTGAAGATGTTAGGCAACCGGGACTAAATGAACTACTTAATGATCTGGAGAGAAAAGATATTGAGCCTTTTCTGATCTTTGTTCGCGATGCCCAGAACGAAGCAAATATTGGAGCGATAATCAGAACAGCAGAGGCTGCCGGAGCTCACGCCCTACTTTTACCTCCCAAATTAAAAGTATCACCAGTCATGGTCAGATCTAGTATGGGGGCCACTGCACATTTACCAGTCATTAATACCAATCTCTTTCAATCCATTAAAGAAGTACAAAACAGGAATATCAGGGTAGTGGGTATTGAGATGAATGGCACCAAATTTCACTATGAGGAGGCCCTTAAAGGCCCTTTAATGCTCATTGTTGGGGGAGAAGACAAGTCATTGAGCAAAGAACTGCAGGATAAATGTGACGCTGTTGTAAAAATACCTATGAAAGGGAAAGTGAACTCTCTTAATATGAGTGTCGCTGCAGCTATAGTGATTTACGAGAAATTAAGACAAGAAGCTTAATTGTGTCTTCTGGATCTGTAACTGGCAGCTCTTTTTCTGGCTACTTCTAAAGTATTCAATCTATTGGGTCTGGGTAGTTTTTGCATAAGCTGGTTTTGGCCTTCTAAACCAGGCTCTTCCTGATCCTCATAAGCTTGTATCTCTTCTGGATCGGGCTCAACAACGGGCCTTCTTTCTCGACTTACATGATTATCATTAAAGTCATGATGATGCAGCGGGCCTCTTCTTAATGTCCTGCCTGCCCAAGCATTAACATCTCTTTTAGAAGGCTGGGATTCAATGGGAACAATTTGGCCGTGACCATCTGTAAAAACATGCCCTTCAACACTATCAAATTTCCTTAGACCAAAATCCTTTCTGCCTTGAGCAATATCCAACCCTCTTTTAGCTTCAAGCATTCTAGCAACAGGATCTTCTTCTAGTAATACAGCTTGAGGTAATAGCTCAGATACGAGGTCCACACAAACTAATTGCATAGAATTAGTCCCTTTTTCTTTCTCATCTAATTCAGTTATTGGACCATCGACACTCATAATGCATCTTTGCCTCTATCTATGAATTCCTCATTTTGGGCAGGAGTTCGAACACCCCAATCTAAAAAGTTCAGGGGCTTGTAACTAGGTGAGGTCTTATCCCAGATAAAGACCATTAAGATATATGTTAATAGGGATATTAGCATGGAAGCTATTACGAACCAAACCAAAGAGAGCTTTTTACCTTTGTGCTTCTCCCCTTTTTCTAATAGCACTATCTCCTGTAGATTACCAAAGATGAATAAGCCAAAACCTAATCCGAACATACTGCCAGTCAACATCCTCATGAAATTACTGCTCATATATGTAATGGAAGTGAAGGAAGCTAATCCCAGCATAGTAGCTGCTGTTTGGATAACTCCATCTAAAGCCATTGGTGCAATCAAAACCACTATCCAATACCATTTGATCTTTCTCATTTTAAATATCTTCAAGGCAATCCCACTCAGAAGGATATTGAACCACATAAAAGTACACCTGCTGCACCAGCCGTATTGATAGTCGCAAACATGAATGGAACGCCAATGCAATTGATGGCAGAAAAATGAATAAAGGGTATAGATAGCTTTAGAAGGCCAATACCATCCCAGTTTAGCTAGTAGCGGTGCTAATAGAGGCAGGATATTTAAGGTCAGGATCAAGGACAGAAATGTTTCGTAGATATTTCTAGATATTAATGCAAAAAAATCCCTAATCCTTTTCATGAGTTAATTTTAAATCTTTTAGTTTTATCTGCAGATTGCTTCGTCCATTCCAGGTATTCATACTTAAATTTCCAGCCAGATCATATTCTGCATTGGTCCTTATTGTATCAATTTTATCAATCATATTAAAACCAATGACCTGGAATTCATGACCTTGCCCATCTGTTACATTAAAGCGTAAATGTCTGCGCTCCTGCCCTATTGCCGTAGGGGTCCCAAATACCCTAGCCCTCTTAAAGATCAGTATGGGCTCAGGATTACCATAGCCAAAGGGCTTGAACTTCTGCAGAAGATTGTATAAGTCCTCATTGACTTCTGCCAAATCAATGCTCAGATCGATCTGTAATTCCTTTAAAAGCATTTCCGGGGTTATCATCTCCAAGGCTAAATTCTGCATGCCATTTTTAAAATTCTCAACACTTTCTTCTTTCAAACTAAACCCTGCTGCCTGATTATGCCCCCCAAATTTTAGAAGCAATTCAGCATTCAAAGCGATAGCTTGCGTAATATCAAAGCCATTTATACTTCTTGCAGACCCTTTTACAATGCCTTTGGAGAGATTGGCAACCAATACCGGCAGATGATACCTGTCATTGATACGGCTGGCTACCAGTCCTACCACACCCTCATTCCAGTCATTACTATAGACAAAGATCAGCTTATTACCCTTTTGGACCTGCTCCTCAGCAGAGATCAAAGCCTGTTCTAATATCTTCTTAGTTATCTGCTGTCTTTTAAAATTCAATTCATTCAACTTCATAGCTATTTGCTTGATCTTAGATCCATCTTTGGAGGTTAGTAATCTGACCCCATCCAAAGCATGCTCGATCCTGCCTGCAGCATTAAGCCTGGGTCCTAATACAAACCCAAAGTGATATGTATCAAAAGCATTACTACTGATACTGGCCACCTTACTTAATTGTTTCAAACCCTCATTGTAATTTTCTGAATTTATTAATTTCAGACCTTCATTTACTAATATCCTGTTCTCACCGATCAAAGGCATAATATCGCAGACTGTAGCTAAGGCTACCAGATCAAGATAACCATTGAGATCAGGTTTAGTCTGTAATAAGTCAGCACCCTCTTTAACTAATAGCTGCATTAATTTGAATACTACAGCAGTGGCACAGATCTGGGGAAAAGCATATTCTTTATCAAGCAAGGGATGAACTACGGGAATTAATTTAGTAAGTTTTTTAGCCTTATCATCTGG
>JAKQLP010000101.1 GCA_029567095.1 bacterium | reverse complement strand
TTTCGCATATCAGTGAAACCCATGACTAAATAGATCTTGAGATTCTTCCTGAGGTACATCTTCCTATATTCCTTTCGGAAGATAGGATACTCACCTTTTTTCTATTTGAGGAACGGTTCGCGTTTGACCTTTACAAATGGGCGGGACCTTTTATGATTACTAAGGTCCCACAATACATCATATTGCTCTTACTTAAATAAAAGATTTGGAATAAAAAGTATTATATCCGGGAAAAAAATGCATAAAAGCAACGTACCAAGAAGAGCCACATAGAATGGCAACATTGCTTTTGACAACTTCATAACAGATATATTCGTTATTCTGCTTGTAATAAAAAGCGACATTCCCATAGGTGGGGTTACAACACCAATCATGACATTTAGGACAGCTAAAACGCCAAAATATACCGGATTATATCCTAGTTGCATCACTATAGGAAGCAGAACTGGGGTGAGAATTACCAATATGGCAATTCCTTCAATAAAGCATCCCAAGAATAGCAGAACAGCATTTATAAGCAGCAAAACTACTAATGGACTTACATTTAATTGAGTAATAAAGTCAATCATTATGTTGGGAATCCTCTCTACAGCGAGAAGCCACCCAAAAGCATTTGCACAAGCAATAATTATTAATATCATTCCAGTATCTAATGCTGTCTCATATAGCAATCTACCATAATCCGACAGCTTAAGTTCATGATAAAAACAGATATCAAGGAAGAACACATAAAGAACAGCTATGACTGAAGCCTCAGTAGGAGTATATAGCCCAGTAAAGATACCCCCAAGAATAATTACTATTGTTACTAGTGCTGGCAAGCCATCCTTAAAAGCAATCCATCGCTCTTTAAGATTTGCTTTCTTTTCGATAGGAAATCCTGGAGTCCTTTTAGCAATAATATATACTATTATCATAAGTGTCAGGCCTAGCAGAAGTCCCGGCAGAAAACCGCCAGCAAAGAGCTTTACAACTGAAGTGCCGGACATAGTTCCATAGACAACCATAGGAATACTCGGAGGAATTATAGGGCCGATGACAGAGGAAGCTGCGGTAATAGCTCCAGAAAATGCTGGATCATACCCATGCTCATTCATAGATTCAATTTCTATTCTTCCTAGTCCTGCCGCATCTGCTGCTGATGATCCCGACATCCCTGCAAAAATGACACTAGCTAATACATTTGTATGGCCTAATCCGCCAGGCCAATGACCAACTAAGCTATTTGCAAAATTAAACATGCGTCTAGATGATCCGCTCTCATTCATTATTCGAGCCATCAATATAAACATTGGTATCGATATCAAAACAAATGAATCCATTCCGCTAAATAATCGGTTGATCAAAACCATTAAAGGATATTGGCCTGATACCAAAAAAGCCACTAAAGAAGAAAAACCTAATGCAATTGCTACAGGTACTTTAGTAAAAATGGTAATAATAAACGTCAAAATAAGGGCAGGAACAATCATATTCCTTTCTCCTTAAAGAAGTGAAATATCTTATTCAGTGATATAATAGACATTTGAACAAAAAAGATAGGAACTGCAAGATATGGTATAGCCATTGGAATTTGCAATGCAGCAGTCAGCTGCCCTTTAGAAGAAGCTATATATTTAAAACTTACAAGAGTAATAATTATGAAAAATGTAAAGCATATAGATTCAGTCACTAGATAGTAGACATTCTTAGCTCTCTTTGAAAGCTTCGAAGATATAATGTCTACACTTACCCATAAATCCTTTTTATATGCAATTGCAGCCCCAGCCAATGATAGATAAATAAAGAGATAGCGCGCCACTTCTTCTGCCCATGCAAAAGCCCTAGAAAAAAACAATCGTGAAAATACTTGCAAAGCCAATACGGCTATGGTTGCTACAAGAAAAAATATGATAATAGCCTTATTAATGTTCTCAAAATACCTATATAGCCTTTTGCTATTCATATGATCTCCCAAAAATAAAACAGATTGCAGCAGCCCTAAAAAGAGCTGCTGCAATCTAAAACTAGCTCATTTTACATTTCGTATTCTATCAATTAGATCCATTCCATATTTTTCCGCAAAAGTAGTTGAATATAAGGGCTCTACTTTAGCTCTAAAACTATCTGGAGAAGGCGTCGTGATGATATTTCCTGCTTTTTTGAATATTTCAAGCGCACTAGCTTCATTTTTTGCTGCTACTGATCTCATATAAGTATTGGCGATAGAAGCAGATTCAAGCAGTATTTTTTGTTGTTCTGCTGTCAATTTATCAAACCAAGTCTTACATGCTAGGAGCGGAGCGGGTCCATACATATAATTAACTATAGCAATATATTTTTGAATCTCATATGTCTTATTTGCAAGCATGTGAAGAATGGCATTTTCCTGTCCATCAACAAGCCCCTGGATGATTGCCGTTGCTGTCTCAGCAAAAGGCATAGGAGTGGGGATAGCACCAAATGCTTTTATTGTATCTATCCAAACTGGGCTTTCTGGAGTTCTAATTTTTAGGCCAACCAGATCATCAACTTTATTAATAGGGCGCTTGCTGTTAGAAATCTGCCTGAATCCATTTTCCCAAACAGAAAGAAGCCTTAGATTATTAGCCTCGAGGTCTTTATATACCTCTTGCCCAATAGGTCCATTTAACACTTTGTTTGCATGATCACTGTCCCTAAAAAGAAATGGAAGACCAAATACTCCAGTCCGAGGAGCATAAGAGTCACTAATGCCTGTAAGAACAATAGGAATTGCGCCAATTTTGCATTGCTCCATCGTAACCCGTTCCTCACCAAGTTGTGCTGCTGGATATATCTCAATTTTCATTGTTCCATTTGATCTCTTAGCAACTTCTTCCGCAAATTTTACCATTCCATCATGATAGTGATAGGTTGTAGGCATTGAATGTGCAGCTTTAATTACCATCACCTTTTGAGCAAAAGCTACTCCAGATACAAAACATAAGACTAGTACAAAAGAAAGTGTTCTCTTCATAAAAAACCTCCTTATATTTTCCCCTCTTAAGGGGAATATTGCAAAAGCATAGCAAATCTCATAACCTTGCAATTATCTTGATCTCGTCTTTCATATCACCCTTCGCAAGTCTTTCTATATTATCTCCCAGTTTATCAAAACTAATCTTTTTTGTAATAAGATTATTAAAATCGACAAAACCATTCAATCTATAGTTAATTGCAGTATAAAAATCCTTTATTGTATACATTGAACTGCCTACTACTTTTCTTTCTCCTTGCTGAAGATACAAAACATCCAAAGCAATAGAACTTTCAAAAACCGCAATTATAGATACTATTCCCCTCTTTCTTGCAAGCCATATTGCTTGTTGTAAAACAGATTCAACAGGAACCGTGACAAATACAAAATCAACACCATTGCCATCTGTACTATCCATAATCACAGTATTGATATCCTGATCATTTGGATTGAGCGTACAGATATCGCCAAATTTCCTTGCTATCATTCGCTTGCTTTCTGATATTTCAGATACAAATACCTTTTTCGGTCTTTTTGTCATCAAGGCTGCAAGCGTCATCATTCCAATAGTGCCACACCCAAGAACCGCTATATTTGAATCCCTTTTTATATTGAGCATCTCAACTGCATGAATGCCCACAGATAATGGCTCAAAAAGCGCTGCTTCTTCGAAACTAATCTGATCTGGCAGTTTTATACACATTGATGGATATGCAACTGTATATTCAGCAAATGCGCCAATCCATTCTCCCACTCCAATGAGAGCCTTATTATTACAGAGATTATAATTTCCTTCCTTACAATAAATACATTCTCCACAACCTATCTGAGGTTCAACGCATACTTTATCTCCTATCAAGAAATCTTTTACATCGCTTCCGACCCTTGTAATTGTCCCAGAAAATTCATGTCCGGTAATTACCGGTGGAATACGATATGGATGCTTCCCCTGCAAAGCCATAACATCAGAATGACAAATTCCTGCAGCTTCTACCTTTATGAGAACTTGATTATCTCCTATTTCCGGAATTGCAATATCAACATACTCTGTCTGCATAACCGATGTGAACTTTAATGCTTTCATATATTCATTTCTCCTGATTTATCCCATCTTAAAAACCACAAGGTGATTAAATGATTTTCTAAGATATAATAAATTATGATAAAGTACTCTAATCTCCTTGCATACTAAATTTTGTATTCATTATTCTAAACCCAAAATTAGAATTGTCAATAGCAAAAATATTTTTATCGCTTCTTCTTTACGATTAGAGCTAGAAGACTGTTATGTTAGTATAGTAAACATAATAGATGTATCAATAATATGCTTAATTTGAATTATAAGTGCTCATTCATAATAAGAATTCGTTTTCTACTCTTAAGATGATGCTCCATCATTAACTCAGCCGCAGCCTTAGCATTTCTCGATTGTATTGCTTTTATTATAGCCTTGTGTTCTGACAATGTATCGTTGGGAGGCCTCATTAGGCCATGTTCATAGGACTTTATCATGTAGCCATAAAATCCTTCCAAATCTACTAGCATCGGAATTCCT
>JAKQLP010000053.1 GCA_029567095.1 bacterium | reverse complement strand
ACTAGAGCCTTGTATACTTGCAATAGTTTAGGAATTGAAGCAATAGGTTATGTAGCAGATAAAAATGAATATGTTGATATAACTAGATATACATACAGAGATCTATTAGCCACCTTACTTGCTTATTGGGAGATATATGTTGATCCACCAGATGATGTAATCTTAGGGGACCCTATAACGATTTAAGAAGCTAATGTGATAAAATTAGTAGATATATGCACCTGTAGCTCAATTGGATAGAGCACCTGTCTTCGGAACAGGTTGTTAGAGGTTCGAGTCCTCTCAGGTGCAATTATTTTATCTTCATTCCTCTGGCAGCCATTATTCCAGTTGCAGCAGCTCCAGTTATGGAACCGGATAAGCCTGCAGCATCTCCTGCTACATAAAGATTTTTAATACTAGTTTGCATATCTTTAGTAGTATAGACTTTAGAAGATCTTAATTTAACTTCGGGTGCGTAGAGTAGTGTTGATCCAGAATTGATACCAGGCATAACTTTGTCTAATTGTTCTAAGCCTTCCAAGATGTTGGTCACTATTCTATATGGCAGAGCCATTGCAATATCTCCCGGAGTTACATCTTTAAGTGAGGGTAGAACCATAGATTTTTTTAATCTACCCCAAGTACTTCTTCTGAATCTTCTAAGATCAGCTAGTCTTTGTAGTATCGGTTTACCTCCTCCGATTGTTGAGGCTAAACGGGCAATTGATTCTGCATAAGCAATAGAATTTTCTACCGGCTCTGTTAAATTAACTTCACAAACAAAAGCAAAATTAGAATTCTGGGAAGCATGATCCGAATTTGAGTGTCCATTAACACAGACATATCCATCATAGATCTCCTGGGCTACAAAACCATTGGGGCAGGAACAAAAAGTCCTTATAATATCATCATATGTTTTAGTCCTGATCTTAAAAACTATCTCATACAAGGCATCAGCATATTTTTTCATTATCGAGGAAGGGAATTCTACTCGAACACCAACTTCTACCATATCATATTGATATTTCATATTATGCTTAGTCCCAACATTCTGAAGCCATCTGGTATTAACTCTACCTGGTGCTAAAAGTATCTTTTTCCCTAAATATTTAATTTTATTGTTCCCAATTACTCCTTTGATTTCACCTTCCTCAACTATCAGATCCTCAATTTTTACCTCAGTAATAATATTTACACCTGCTTTAATTAATTTTGTCTCCATGTCAGATATTACGTCTTTAAGTTTGTCAGTTCCTACATGCTGAGCCTTACGCACCACTAATTCGATATTATTTCTTTCGCAAAGATTGATTAGACCGTCTACTTCTTCAACATTATCCGGGTAGAACCTGGCATTAACTCCATAAGATTCAAATGTCTGCTGTACTTCATCAAGTAATTTCTGATAATCATCAGGATCGATCAAATGGAAGGTCCTTTCATGAGATAGTTTTGGAGTATAGTGCAATTTCCCATCTGAATATGTTCCTGCTCCCCCAAAGCCCATCATGACTTCGTGAGCAGCTCTATCTTTTATTCTTTTACCCATATCAATAAGAGCGATCGAGCTGCCTTTTACTTTTTTGGATAATAATTCTAAGCTAGCAAATATACCTGCCGGACCGGCACCAACAATGATGTAATCAAATGACTTGTTCATGAAAGTATTTAAATAGTTAAGGAAGAAACTAATTATATGAATTATCTTAGATTAATACAAATGGATTGCACTAGAATTTCCTAAATTGTAATATGATAAGGTAAATATATATAAAGATATGACACTGCCCGATCTATCAGCTCAGGATATTTTCTATAACGATGGCATTAAAGGTATTGCCCAGACTCAAGTTAATGCTCAATTAGCATATAAGTTGTTTTATGCTTTTGCTGATCTTACTGGAGGTCAAAGATTCTTAATAGCGTACGATTTTAGAGACTTTTCCAAACAATTATTTCAAGTTATCGCTACTGCTGCCAGTCATTCCAATAAGAAACTGATCAGTCTAGGACAAGTCCCCTATGATATGTTCCAATACCTTAATGGCAGTGGTGAGTATGATGGAGCGATCTTTATTTCTCCTCAGCATGGTGAAAGATATTGGGCTGGATTTAAATTCTTCTATAAAAATAATTTTGAAGTTGATTATCTAGAATTAAAAAAACGAATTGAAAATAGCGATATTCATTTTGATCCTAACTCCTTGATTGATGTTAGTAATTACGAGACCTTAAATATTGATAAAGATTATTTCTTCCATACTATTAAAAACGTAGATCCTTTAAGCTGGAAGGACATCAAGCTTGTTGTTGATGCAGGTAATGGTTTAGGTGGGTATAAATTAAGGAAGTTTCTTAGTCAAATCCCACAGATCAAAGAATTTACTATTAATAGTGAGCCTAATGAATTTTTTCCTCATCATGTTCCTAATCCATTAGTTCCTGAGAATAATAGGAAACTTATGAATAAAATAGCAAAGGAAAAAGCTAAGTTTGGTGTGTCTCTGGATCAGGATGGTAACAGCTTACTGTTTATTGATGAAAATGGGAGATTAATTAATCCTAATGTAACAACAGCTCTATTAATCAAGATATTGAAAGATAAAGATCTTAACCTTAAAGTTGGTTTTGATATTAGACAATCAAAATTTTTAGATACCATATGTAAAGAAATTAATATTACTGGACTTACTTTGCATTCCAGTTTTCAGAAAATGAATCGCACCATCAGGGAGTTGGATCTTTATTTTGCCTCTGAGAGTAATGGCACATA
>JAKQLP010000037.1 GCA_029567095.1 bacterium | reverse complement strand
AAATATAATGTCATTGATGATTTTACGGTAATTGGCGTGGCCGTAAATCCTGTAGAATCTGGATATGTGTTTTTAGTATCACCTAATGCACCTTATAGCAATCTTAAAGAATTCATCGATTATGCAAAAAAGAATCCAAATAAATTGCTCGTCGGTGTACAGACTGGAGGAAGTACTCATGTGATGGCAGGCATGCTTCAAGATTCAGCAGGGATAAAACTGAAGATGGTCGAAGCTGGTTCAGATACAGAAAAATTGACTGCTCTTGCTGGTGGAAACATTGATGCCTCATTTGTTAATGCAAATCAAGCCAAACAGTATATTGAGGCAGGCAAACTCAGAGCTCTTGGTGTAGTATCAAGCGATGAGAAAGGAAACAGGACTGTTATATTACCAGATATTCCAACATTTATCGAGCAAGGAGTCAATGTTACATTTACTACTATGAATTTTATTCTTGGGCCTAAAGGAATGAATAAAGATCTTGTTAACAAATTTTATGATTATTATAAAAATGCAGCAGAAGATAAATCAGTTGATAGCCTTCTTGCACAAAGCGGAATGCAGCTAAGATTTTATGCCCAAGACGAAGGAATCCAGCAACTAAAAAAACATACAGCTCAGCTTACTGAAGCTATTAGAAGCTTAGGCTTAAGCAATAAATAGGTATCTCCAGCAAAGTCAATACCAAAGGGGATATTCCCCTTTGGTTAATTTTTAAAATGATCAATTGGGGTAACTTATATGAAAATTGCTATAAAAAGAGATCAATTTGTCGGAATTTTCTTAATAGTTGTCGGCGTTATTTATGGATATATGACTTCTAAAATAGACTTTGCTATGACTGCTGAGTATCCAGGACCCAAGGCTTTCCCTTATATCCTGACTTTTACAGTTGGTATCCTAAAAACAGCTTATAACCCATTATGTTATCATAAATAGTAAGATTGTCTTTACGATATAGAGTGTAGTCCATCTCCTAGGTTTTTTGCTTTGTCTGGGCTAAAAGATGGCGAATCTCCTG
>JAKQLP010000001.1 GCA_029567095.1 bacterium | reverse complement strand
TTGGAGGCTTCTAAGAAGATCGGAAATGTAGTAAACGATGCTAACCGGACCATAACGGACCTATCCCAGATGGATCCCCTGGAGCTGGGCCTTCCCACCAAACCGGTCAAGGATGTCAGCACCATATTCTTCGTCTGCGATCTGGTATAGAGTCTAAATTGAAAAGGCGGCGGAGCATCCCTCTGTAATCAGACGGGGCGTACAAGGCGCTGCCGCATGAAAGCGGAACCAGGCAATTCTGATCCAAACCTGAGTTGAATACGCATGCCCTTTATCCCCGATGCGAGCATCGGGGCATTATTATAAAATAATTTAGTGGGAAGTTTTATTAACAATAATCATAATGACCAAATGTGTATTTCCATGGTAAGCGCTTCACATCATTATGATACTGGAAAGGAATCTATAGATGCTTTCATAGCTTCAATAGCCGAAAAAGATCTGAGAGATAATATTTATTTTCTAAGAGATGCGGCTGAGAAAATTTGGACGCCCTCTATTAGATTGCTGCAAGGATACACGGATCATGATATTAAGCATAGTGAGCGGGTAGCCAATAATGCCATAAACCTCCTTGGAATGAATAACAATATTAACTTATTAGATCAAGAAAAATATCTTCTTCTTTCTGCTATATTCCTTCATGATATAGGAATGCAATGTGATATCGCAAGGTATCCTGAAATACATTTTAAAGCGGAACAATTAGGGGCGAAGTTTAATACAGAATTTAAGGCTAGTAATATCGCCGAGTATAGTAATAAAGAAAAAAGAGCAATCCGAGAGAATCATCAATACCTCAGCGCAGCTTGGATTAGCTATGCTTTTAAGTCACATAAAACTGAATTAGGTGATGCAGCTTCACGAATACCAGCTTACTTAGTTTCAGATTTAATAGAGATATGCAAATATCACTCAAAATTGCCCATAAACAACTGCATAATTGCTTCTATAAACTATCCAACTATTCGTGTGCAATTTTTGGCTGCACTTTTAAGGTTTGCAGACGAGCTTGATACAGATAGAAATAGAATACCTTTCAGTGTGATTAAGCTTTTCAAATTGGACCCTTATAATGCTGTCTATTGGTGGCTTCATAATTTAACTATTATAACTTATGAACCTGCTAATGTAATTATCTTAAAAATTATGCTTAACGAAGAGGATTACGCTAAGTTTAATTCGGCTGTGTACGATAATTTCATCATGGAGTTCCAGACAAAAAATCATCCTGTGATAACCATTCTTAGGCAGAATGGAATACCTGTAGCAATTGGCGCAGAATCCTGCGTGGTGAAAGATTCAAATGCTGAGTCTTTGCCGGAAGATATCAAGGCAGAGCTAACTAAATTGACAAAATCTTTTGATCAATTGGAATCATTAGCTCATGAGGTTCGTACATGGCTTCGAGCTTTAAGTTATGAAATCTATGAAATGATCCCCATCGATCGTGAAACTATTGAAATGGAGGCATCTGCGGATCATGGTATATCTAACCAAAAGGTGCTAGTAGTTTGTTTAAATAGAGATCTAAAAATATATGATATAGATAATATATTCTCTAGAATTGATATGGATATGCCAAGTGGGCTGCTAATTACTAATAAAAGGATTCCACTTAAGGTTTCAGATTATGCATATACTAAAAAGAATATTCATATATTTTATATAAATGATTTTTTACAACAGCGTATTTGGGGAAGTTATTTTACTTGGTTAAAATCGCAGATCGATATGGAATCGATTAAGCAATTGTATATCGATTTAGGATGCTATCAGGAGGATATCACTAAAGATCCTGTAATAACTGAAAAGCATTCTAGTTTGGATAATTTCATTGACAAATGGTTGAGGGAGCCAGGTAAGACACATATTTCCTTATTAGGCGATTTTGGCACCGGAAAAACATGGTTCTGCAGACATTA
>JAKQLP010000133.1 GCA_029567095.1 bacterium | reverse complement strand
GCAGAGTAATTACCAGATCGTAATAAGGTCTATTTTGGTAAGTAGCAAAATACAAAAACCAGGCATTGATCACAAAAGTAAAGCCATAGGAAAGGTCAGTCAATTTATCAGTCTTGCGAATTACGGCAATTACTGCAAATAATACCTGAATTAGGGCAATTAAGATAAAACTTCTTAACAAATAGTCTAACTCCATGTAAATTATTATTAATAGTTATTACTAATATGATAGAGCTTATTCTTATTCCCGTCTATTTCTTTAGTGGTGTCATCTTCCACTTTATCTATAAATGGACTAGAAAATCTCATGTAGCAGTTGTATTTGGAGCGGTTAATGAAAGTTTGTGGGAACATATGAAAATCGCATTCTGGCCGATGTTTCTAGGCTTCCTACTCCAATATCTATGGTATGGCTATACATACAATAATTTCATAACTGCCAAAGCACTTTCCTTAATTTTAGTTACAATTACTATCCCCTTTTTTGTTAAGCTTTACACCTATTTTACTAAAAGAAATATTTTCCCAGTCGATCTTTTTCTGTTCCTGTTATGCATATCAATCTCACAAGCTGCAGCTTTTGTAGTGCTGCAGCTTTACGATGTGCCAGCAGTAGTCAATGCCATTGCCCTGACATGTTTATTTATCCTGGTAATAATCTATTCTGTCTGGACCACACTTCCACCCAGAGCGGATATTTTCAAGGACCCCATAAGTGGGAGGTATGGGGAAAAACCTCATAAACATAAAAATTAGAAATAGATTAAAAAAGAAGAGTATTCTGCTTACTTAAATCAATGTTGTTAATAATATTGGGCAACTGTTTTAATACCTCTTGCAAATCTTTATCGTTTCCGAATATATAATTACCTAAATCCAATGCTCTTACCCATCTATATTCCAGATGTTCATTAGAGATAACAACATTACCTTTAGCTTGAACTAAATAGATATTCCTGAAAATGATCGGTTTATCTGATGCCTGGCCCTGGAATTTGGAGCTACTTAATATTGTAATTATCTTTTCCAACTGTAATCCAGTTTCTTCTCTTATCTCTCGTGTAATTGCCTCAAGTAAACTATCACCCTCCTCTAATTTACCACCAGGCACATCCCATAGATCGTTATATACTTCACTATTCTGCCTTTTTAATATCAAAATCTCTTTATTGGAATTCACAATAAAAGCCTTTTGCCCAAGGATGACATTATTAAAGCGGTTCATTTGCAGTTGTATTTAAGCCACAAAGTATAAAAACAGCATGACCAATAGGGATATCGCAATTAAAGCAACTAACCCTATTACTACCAACATTGTTTTTCCTTTGCCACTAGCTGGTTGTTCTGATTCTACAGCATCAACTGCTGGTTCAGGGGCAGCTTCAATTACAGTTGGCTCTGCCGGCTGTTCCACTGGAGCAGTAGTAGCTAATTGTGGTTCTGCAGTGGCCTCGGGAGGAAGTACATGATCCTCATCACTGGGATCTGTCACTACAGGATCTGTTGGATTTTGATTGTCCTGCATGAGAAATTTGTTAATAATTAATTAAATAATATATCAGGATAGGCAATTATTCAAACCCAAAGCTAAACCCTTTAACACTAGGATCATACTTATAGCCCATACTTCCATCTGCTAATTGCATACTTTGCAGATCCGAGGTTTTGGGTGATTTATCTCCAACTTTGACTATTAACAGATACTCTCCCTTATCCAGATTGAATCCGAACCTTCCTCTCTCATCGCTCATTTGCACATCCACCTGTCTACCCTGAGCCACATCCTGCACTTGAATAAAGGCACCTTTGATCCTT
>JAKQLP010000095.1 GCA_029567095.1 bacterium | reverse complement strand
TCAGGAAGATATCTTCCAATTCCGGGACTGGATCGGGTCCGGATCCCTGCTGTAAAAGGCAGGGATTTTTTTTCCCCATAAGGGACTTTACCCTAATGGAAAAGAAGCATTTTCTGCCATAATGCCATCCATAATGCCAATAGTGCCAAACACTATGCCACGCTAAACCCTTATCAGTAAAGGATAATGCCAATAATGCCATAATGCAGCCTAAAGACTTTCCAAACTGCCAAATGCCAATAGTGCCTTATTACTGTTTTTACTTTACTTTTATATATTATTATAACAATATTACTATGTATTCCCTAATGGAAAAGAAGTATTTAGGCTATATTTTGGCTGTTTTGTGAGTATTATGTTACCCATAAGGGATATAGCAATAGCTAAGCAATTGGGGGGCTTATGTTTATCTTTAGTGTGGGGTTATTCTTTGATGATAATAGCTGCCTTATAGCTTCCTGTGAAATATCTTCGGATACACTATGATCTTTAGTTTTCGTAAGGCAGTATTGCAATGTCAATTTCTGATAGTAGCTAAATACATCCTCTACTGCCTTCGGGAATACGGACTTGATGTAATCTTTTGTATGCTCGTAAGGATCGGTGGAGGTTGAGCTTTGCATAAAACTTACTAAAATGGAATTGGCGATATCATCTGCCAGATTAAGATAATAGAATCTCTGTAAGGTCAATTCACTTATATATCTTACGATTTCATTATATAAATTTTTGTCCATTGCGATAGAGCCGATTTCTTTCATTTTATTATCCTAAGGAGCAGTTTCACTAAGAACAATATTAAGTTCCTTAATTGATCTGTAATTTCTAATGTATAGTCGGGATAAATACATTCAACACCTCTCTTGTAAGATAGATTATATTATTGAACTAATCATACTATCTATGTAATTAGGGTCTTCCATAAAAACCACATTTTCCTGCAGATACTCATCGGGATTATAACCTCGGAGCTTGAGCTCCTGTTTAGGAGTCCCTGACAATATCCAGCAACTAAGGATGACTTTGGGATCAGTTTATTGGTGAATTTATGTGTTTTTAGAGTAGTTTTGCGTGCCATTACATTTTTCTCTTGGGGCTTTTCTTTTCCAATTGTTTCACTTCTTCAATCACTTCCACAAAGTGCTTTTCCACTTCAGTCGGATGAGTAAGCTGTTCCTGCTGCCATTTGTCATATTCCAGACGGGCTTTTTGCAGTGCCTCTTCATGAGCTACTTTACCACTATGTTTCAAGATATCCCTACCGCTCAGTTTGAGAAACTCATCCAGCTTGATAATCCAATCCTGCATCCGCATCGGTTTCCTGTTTAATGCCTGTAATTCCGCAAAGTCCAGATACATAGTGACAATCCGATTCAGGATATCCAGTTCTTGCTCATTCAGATAATTCTTGGCTATTTCGGTATCTGCCTTCCGGGGCTGATCTCCACTCCAACTGGTGAGTCCCAGATATGGTTTTTGGGCATCTGCTCTGGCATAGATGATTTCCGCTGCCGTGTGTCCATGACTTGCCCAGTGCATCTTGTTCTGGATGACCTTAAAGAAATCCCGAGAAACCTCCGCTCTGGGATCATAATCTATACTGGTGGCATATATATCCAGCACTTTACGCCAGAATATCTTTTCTGAGGAGCGGATATCCCTGATGCGGGCAAGCAACTCATCAAAGTAATTGCCACCCCCCATTTGCTTCAAGCGTTCATCATCCAAAGTAAAGCCCTTGATTATATATTCCCTTAACCTTTGGGTTGCCCATTGCCGAAAATGAGTGGCTATGGTAGATTTGATCCGGTAGCCCACACTGATAATCATATCCAGATTGTAATGTGTAACTTGCCGCTGGACTTCTCTCTCACCCTCATTTTGAACTATTAAGAAATCCTTAATAGTTCGATCCGGCTCCAATTCACCCTCTCCATATATGTTTTTTATGTGGATATTGATATTAGCCACAGTGGTTTGAAATAGCTCTGCCAGTTGCTTTTGGGTTAACCACACGGTTTCGTTTTCCAGCCGGGTTTCCATCCTCAGCTTGCCATCTTTGCTTTGATAAAGTAAAAACTCGCTTTTTGCGGGCATATTCTTTTGTTCCATCTTACACCCCCTCTGCACTCCACATCCGTTTCAAAAATTCTTCTTCAATTAGCCGAACTTTCCAGTGGATTGTGAAAAGATTAGCAACCTTGGTTTTTTGTTTCATTCGCTGAGACAGGGCTTCAATCTGATGGGGATTTAGATCAACACAGGCATCAAATAGAGCCCTACCTACTCTATTTACGCCTGCTCCTCCCATACGGCTGAGTTCGTATGCATAGTACTTTGCATGGTAGTCAGTAATCATTCGCCTGCCTATAATAACTATATTATTGTGTTATCCTATAAATCTATCTGCTTTTGGATGTGAAAATGATAACAATACTACTTTTAGATTATTATCATTCTGTCAATCACAAATTCAGTTGAGTCCTAAATATTAGTGTCCTTTTAACTCATTGTTTCTCAGGTTCTTTGAGGGCATCTAAAATCCCTCGTTATTCACTATCTATATTAAGTCAAACAACAAATTGTAATATTTTCATCTTTTCAATATATGTCAAGTTCTTTTTCATAAAAAAAATGGGATGGTAAAGTAAAAAGTATCCTCCCTTATTTTCTTTGCCTATCAGGTGCAAATATTTGTAAACCACCGTAAGAGTTATCTCAGGATTAGGTTCATTGGCATTCAATTCAGATGAGAAGTTTGAAATAAAAGTGTCATAAAGTATGCTGTAAACACAACTAACTGCAAAAGAAGCGGAAACCCGCTTCCTATCCTTAAATTCTATTTCATTAGCAGCATTTTTTTAGTGACTGTTTTGCCTCCTGATACCAGACGAGTGAAATACAATCCGGAGGCAACAGAGTTTCCCTTGGCATCTTTACCTTGCCACACTATCTGGTAATTACCCTTGTTTCTATGCCCACTTATCAGAGTGTTTATCAATTGTCCTTTGGCATTGTAGATAGCCAGGTTCACTTCTCCATCAGTGGGAACACTATAACAGATCGTAGTGCTGGGATTGAAGGGATTGGGGTAGTTCTGTAAGAGGATGGTGCTTTCTGGCTGGGGGAGAAATGGATCATTAATACTTATCCAAGGTTCAGAATCGTATTCATAGCAACCCATATCTATCCTTCCATTCCATATTCGCCAAT
>JAKQLP010000028.1 GCA_029567095.1 bacterium | reverse complement strand
TATATCATGATGGGCAATTACTAATTTATATACTTCTATTCTATTGCATAATTCCTGCCTAAGCAATCAATTAAGGGATTTGACCATATATGTACCTTCAAGGCTATAGCCTAGTTTTGAATAGTAGGCTCGAGTTCCAATCGCTGAGATGATGCAAATTTTATTAAAGCCGTTATTTAAGGCGATCTTTTCAGCTTTTGCAATCATCCTTCTGCCTAAACCTAGATGTTGGGCTTTATCACTAGATAATTCCCCTATGCCCAGAGCTTTCCCATATACGTGAACTTCACGAATAATTGCGGCTTTATTTAATTCCGGGCTGATTTCCCCTTGGAGGGCATTATTGTCTGACAAAAATAGACGTAAAAACCCGGCTACTTTATCCTGTGATTTTAGATCATAGCTGATAAAGTACTCATTGCCAACATTTGTTTTAAATTCCAAGATGTTCAATTGTAGATCAGCAATATTTACTTTCTTGCCTCTAATTTCTCTACATCTAATACAGCGACAAGGAGTGCCTTTATTAATTAAATACTGTTCAATTGTTTGTCTTAGGTTAGTAACTTTATTTCCTGCTGCTATCTGATTTGAAGGGATATCCCTAATAATTCTACTTAATCTGCAATAAAGAGGCGTGTGTATTAAACAATATGCCAATAGATCGTTTAGTTCATGAGCCTCATATGGCTTGTATGCTCCCTTTTTGTAAAGATCATAAAGTGGAGTGCCTTTAATTACTGAAGTAGGATAGATCTTTAATTCATCCGGCTGCAGTAATTCCCATATTTTTAAATAGTCAGCTTTATCAATCTCTGGTGTAGCTTTATACAGATTCGGCATCCAATGCAGATGGATCTTAAGTCCAGCTCTTCTACATAGATTTACAGCATTTTTAATGATATCTATGCTGGTTCCTCTTTTATTGCTTTCCAAAATCTCATTATTTAAACTCTGGATCCCCATTTGGATCTTAGTAACCCCCATCTTTCTTAAATTCCTGATCTCCATAATATTAACTACATCCGGCCTTGTTTCTACTACTAATCCTACATTCCTGCATTTAGCATTTTCATTTAGCTGTTGCTGTTGGAATAGATCCTCCCAGGAATCGCGGCCATTAACATCATCCAATATTTTTACTTCCTGGTTATAGTTTTGGGCAATTTGCATTTGGAGATCATCAGGCAACATAGATTGTTTTTGCGGCCTGTCATCTTTGTGGGGGAAATCATTTAAGGCTTGGAAACATCTTGTTAAAAACCATAGTCTGTAGTTTATGGGGTATGAGGACCAGGTCCCTCCTAGAATTATCAGTTCTACTTTTTCAACCGTATGCCCAATGTTTTGCAGAGCAAGTAATCTATTGTATGTTTGCAGATACGGATCAAAAGCATTTCTGGCTGCTCTTTGAGCTCCTGGCTCACTGGTGATATAGCTTTTGGGCATATTGATATCATTAGGGCAGAAGATGCATTTGCCTGGGCAGGGATACGGTTTGGTCAATAAACTTACAGGTGTGACCCCAGAAATTGTTCTAGTAGGTTTTAGCCTTAATTCATCAGCGATCTCTTTCTTAAAGGTGACAAGATCATTTTGTGAATAGTAATCATAATCACGAAGCAATTCATCTCTGGCATAAAGTGAGTTATTATTCCTGGGAAATCGCCTTAATAATTGCTGGATTTTTTTAGAATTAATTTTGTGTAATCTAAGTAATTCAGTATAAAACTCCAAAGGTACTCTATTAATTTGTTCCTTAAACTTATTCTTCAAATTATCTACTTGCTAAAACTATCAGTAATTATACAATATGATATAATCCCAAAGATTTAAAAGGGTAAAAGTTTTATTATGAAAAAACCGTTGTATAAACAAAAGCGCTGGTGGTTCTTATTAGCAATAATCTTAATAGGTATATATTTCTTAACTCGCGGTAATACCAATAATCCTCAAACAGATTATGTATTAGAAACAGTAAAAAAAGGTGATATATCTGTACAGGTATCGGCTAATGGAACAATCACAGCACCTGCAATTTATGATCTCAATCCCAGAATTAATGCCAAGGTGAATGAAGTGCTAGTTAATGAAGGTGATAAAGTAAATCTGGATCAGGAACTGATTAAATTTGACGATTCTGATCTGCAAGCAGCTGTTAAAAGTGCATCCTACTCATTTAATGCAGCAATTTATGCAAGAGATAAATTAAAAAATGCTCCAATTGTAGATGATTATTCAGTAAATCAAGCCCAACAGCAGGTTAATATTACCTGGGTGCAACTAGAAACAGCTAAAAGGAATTTAGCTAATGCAGTTATTAAAAGTCCAGTTGCTGGATATGTTTTAGCGATCAATCTTAAAAAAGGAGATTATGCTTCATTAACAGGTATGTTGCCTGCAATTTCAGTAGCAGAGCAGGGGGATCTTGTTGCGAAATTGAATGTGAATGAATTAGATATTGCTAAAGTGCAATTAGATCAAAATGTAGATTTAAGGATTGATGCCCTGGAGACAAATATTACAGGTAAGATAACAAATATTTCTCCCCTAGGTAATGATCTAGCCGGGATCGTTACTTATGAAGTATTAGCATCTATCCCTCAAACAGAAGGCTTGAAAATTAAGATGAGTGTAGATGGCGAAATTACTACCAGTATCACTTCAGATATACTTGTGCTCACATCTAGTGCCATCAGAGAAAAGGCTGGCCAAAGCTATGTTCTTGTCCCTGTATTTGATGAATCAGGCAAAGTTATTGATGCTAAAGAAGCTAATGTTGAAGTTGGTGCGAATAATAACTCGCTGGTTGAGATCAAATCAGGATTAAATGAAGGGGATCAAGTCTTATTAAATTACGATCTAAATGCTGACAACTTTAACTTCGGTTTTGGTTCTACAAATTAATTATTGCAAATGCCTCTTATTGAACTTAAAGGTATTAAAAAGATTTATAGAAATGGACCTAATGCTTTTGAAGCTTTAAAAGGAGTAGATCTGAATATTGAAAAAGGTGAATTTGTAGCGATCATGGGTGCTTCTGGTTCAGGCAAATCCACTTTAATGCATATTATCGGTTGTCTTGATTCTCCAAGCAGTGGCTCGTATTATCTTCAGGAACGTAATGTAGCCAAGTTAAGTGATAAACAGCTTGCTCATGTAAGAAACCGTGATATTGGATTTGTGTTTCAGGCCTTCAACCTATTGCCCAGAATGAGCGTAGAGCAGAATGTGAAATTACCTTTTTCCTATTATTCTTATGAAATATCTGATCAGGAAGTGAACTCTAGAGTTGATGATGCTTTGAAAATGGTAGGCCTATTTGATAAGAAGGATAATTTATCTAACGAATTATCAGGAGGCCAGATCCAAAGAACTGCCATAGCCCGAAGTTTGATATTAAGGCCTGCGATCATTTTAGCAGATGAACCGACAGGTAACTTGGATAGTAAAACTGGTGTTGAAATTATGGAGGTGTTTACCAAGCTTAATAAACAGGGAAATACTATAATTGTAGTAACACATGAGGATGATATAGCAGAATTTGCTAAAAGGATCATTCGTCTTAAAGACGGTCTTATTATCTCTGATTCTAAGAAATGAAATATACATCGCTGGTAACAAATGCTCTGAACTCACTCACTATTAATAAGCTGAGGACTTTTCTTACAGTTTTAGGCATTGTTATCGGAATTACTTCTGTTATTACATTAATAAATATCGGGCAGGCTGCTCAAGCAACAATTGAGTCATCTGTCTCTGCCTTTGGATCAAATTTGATCTCCATTGTCCCGGGTAATTTCCAGACTGCTTCCGGTTTTTCTTTTGATCTATCAGCTAGTTTTGATTTTGATAATGTTGTTAAATTAAGAAATTCCAATATGCAGTATGTATCCGGAGTATCTTCTGAATCCTCTAAAGTTTTAAGTGTGCAATTAAGTAATCAAACAGACAGGTATTCTGTTACTGGGATCTATGGCGACTATTTCACTGTGCGATCTGTTGAACTGAGCGGGGGTAGAGCAATAAGTGATAAAGATTCTGATTCATTACAGAAGGTTGCCATTATTGGTCCAGATCTAGTTAGTAAGTATTTTAATAGTCAAAGCGAGGCTATTGGGCAAAGGATAGTTATTGCTGATCAATCTTTTACGATCATTGGAGTTACAGCCCCACGAGGCAGTAATGGATTCCAAAATCTTGATGAAGTGATACTAATTCCCTTGAGAACAATGCAAAAAACCATTACTGGTGATGAACAGGTTAGAACGATTTTAGCAGTTGCTAAAGATCCTGATCTTGTTGGTCTAGCAGTTAAGGAATTGCAGGATGATCTTAAAGTTATTAGAGGATTATCTTCAAGTGAGGATCCAGACTTTACAATTCGTAATTCCGGGCAAGCTCTAAGTATCTTAACTCAGATCACTAGTATTTTTACCGTGTTTTTAGCAACTATCGCTGGGATCTCATTGGTAGTTGGCGGGATCGGTATCATGAATATAATGTTCGTAACAGTTAAGGAAAGGACCAAAGAGATTGGTCTTCGTAAGGCATTGGGAGCTACTAAGAATGACATATTATTGCAGTTTTTAGCTGAATCCATAACCGTGACCATGCTAGGTGGTTTGATCGGCACCGGATTAGGTATCTTATTAACTTATATCTTTACTCAAGTTGCTGGTGTAGGCTTCGCAATAAATACCAGTTCTATTGTTCTTGCGGTTGGTGTGTCAGCTCTTATTGGTCTGCTATTTGGCAGTTATCCTGCTTGGCAGGCAGCTCAATTGGATCCCATTGTTAGTCTAAGATATGAATAACAAAACAGTTGAAAAATTATTAGCTTTGAATAAGGCTTTCTATGAAAAAGCCGGAGTGTCTTTTTCTAGAACTAGAAATTATGGCTGGCCAGGCTGGAAGATCGTATTGCAGGATTTTAAATCAAAACAGATAGATATTAATAATGTATTGGATCTGGCTTGTGGCAATGGACGGTTTTTTGCTAGTTTAAATAAGTTTTATCCTGAAGCTAGTTACATTGGTGTTGATGACTCAGAGATATTATTGCATGAAGCAGAGTTAACATACCATGATAAGAATGTTAGCTGGATTAATCAGGATGTTTTAAAAGGAATTGATATTAATGAAAAGTTTGATCTGGTTTGTGCATTTGGTTTCCTGCATCATATACCTTCTTTTGAACTAAGAAATACTTTCCTACTAAATGCTGCTGGTCAATTATCAGGATCAGGTTATTTAGTAATTAGTCTCTGGGATTTTTTAGGTAAAAAATATGAGCAGAGGAATACTCAGGATGAATTATTAAAGGAGGTAGGTATTTCAGCAGATGAACTTGAATCTCATGATTTTATTCTAGACTGGAGATCCCAAGCAAGAGCATTGCGCTACGCTCATGCTTATAATGATGATGAAATTGAAGAATTGCTAGATGTATCAGGATTGACTCTTGAAAAGGAGTTCTATGCAGATGGAAGAGATGGAAAAAGTAATAGATACTTGATTATTAAACCTAAACGATATTAAATATATCTTTACATTTTCAATGCTATGAATTATCATTAGCATTGTTCACTAGGCTGGCGTATTATATTTTTCCCAGAATAGTATAAAAATAATATTACTAAGTTAATTGCTATGGCTAAAATCGATTATTCAGCAGTAAAAGATCTGCAAAATTATAGAAATATTGGAATCATTGCTCATGTTGATGCGGGTAAGACTACAACAACAGAGCGTATCCTCTATTTTACTGGTAAGAAACACAAGATCGGAGAAGTGCATGATGGAGAGGCTGAGATGGATTTTATGGTGCAGGAGAGAGAAAGAGGAATTACTATTACATCAGCCGCAACCACTTGTTTTTGGACCCTTAACAATGTCCTTCATAGAATCAATATCATTGACACCCCAGGTCATGTAGACTTCACATCTGAGGTTGAGAGGTCTTTGAGAGTGCTTGATGGAGCTGTAGTAATATTTGACGGTAAGATGGGAGTGGAGCCACAATCCAGTAAGGTTTGGGGCCAGGCTGATAAATACAATGTACCAAGAATGTGTTTTGTTAATAAACTGAACCTTATTGGTGGAGACTTTGAGATGAGCTTAAAAGCAATTAGAGATGAACTCTCCAGTAATGCAGTAGCTATTACTTATCCAATTGGAAAAGAGCATGCGATCAGAGGTTATGTGGATTTGGTAACCATGAAAGCTTATGAATATTCGGATGATACTAAGCAAGAATTTAAAGAAATTGAAATTCCAGCTGAAGTTAAAGCAAGATCAGAGGAATTACATTCCGTATTGGTAGAAAAACTTGCTGAATCCGATGATGTCTTGATGGAGAAATATTTAAGTGATGGTGTTTTAGAAATTGATGAGCTTTATACTGCACTTAGAATTATGACCTTATCAGGCCAAGTATTCCCTGTAATGGGTGGTGATTCTAGAATGGCTGAAACCAAGGTCCTACTCGATAATGTTTGCAGATATTTACCCTCACCTTTCCAAAAGAGATACATCTGGGTCAATAAAGAAACTGAAGTAAAAGAAGAATATGTAGGGAAGATCGTAGGTACAAATACTGAGACAGAAGATAAAGTAATCTACGAATGTAAAGAAACAGAGCCCTTCGTGGGATTAGTGTTTAAAATCTCTGTAGATCCACATGTAGGACAATTGATGTTTGTAAGAGTTTACTCAGGTAAATTACAAGCTGGTTCTTTTGTAAGAAATAGTACTAGGGATAAAAAGGAAAGAGTTGGTAGATTGCTTTTAATGCATGCCAATCACTCTGAAGATATTACAGTTGCTCGTGCTGGTGATATTGTCGGCGTAATAGGATTCAAAGAATCCTTTACCGGCAATACTGTCTGCGATGAGAATAATTCGATAGTACTTGAAAGTATTGATTTCCCGGATCCGGTTGTAAGTTTGGCAATTGAGCCTAAAACTAAAGCTGATCAGGAAAAATTAGGTGAAGCATTAAGGAAATTGATGCAAGAGGATCCTACCTTCAATGCTAAGACTGATACCGAGACAGGGCAAACTATCATTTCCGGAATGGGAGAATTACATCTTGATATTAAGATGGATATTCTAAAAAGAACATATGGGATCGAAGTTACCTCAGGTATGCCTCAGGTTGCCTACAAAGAAACAATTAGCACTGCTATCTCCCATAGAGAGATCTTAAAGAAGCAGACAGGAGGAGCTGGTCAATTTGCAGATGTTGAGATTATCCTAGAACCACTAGAGCGAGGAAAGGGATATGAATTTGTAAACGAAATTAAAGGAGGATCTATTCCCAAGGAATTCATCCCTTCAGTTGATAAGGGTATACAAGATTCAATTCAGGCTGGTGTATTGGGTGGTTATCCAGTAGTTGATGTTAGAGTGAAATTAGTTGATGGATCATATCACGAGGTTGACTCTAATACAGATACATTTAAGGTTTGCGGATCTAAAGCATTTAAGGCTGCAATGAAAAAAGCCAAGCCAATCCTATTAGAACCAATCATGAAAGTTCCAGTAGTAACACCAGATGAATTTGCAGGTGATGTAACTGGAGCATTATCAAGTAAGAGAGGTATCATTAAATCTATGATGCCTAAAGGCAAGGTACAGGAAATCACAGCATATGTGCCTATTGGTAATATGTTCGGGTGGGTGAACGCTTTAAGATCTATGACAAAGGGCAAGGCCAATAGTTTCATGGAGTTCTCTCATTACGAAAAAGTGCCTGATGGATTAGTTAATGGAATTTTGGGAATTAAGGAATAAATTTTTAGTATTAATTTAGAACGAAAAGCATAAAAACATATTGCACATTTTAGCTTAATTTGGTATAAACTAAGCTGAATTTCAGGCAGCAAATGTTTCTGCCCTAATACATTTATTTATTAAAACATAAAAATGGCTACACAAAAATTCGAAAGGACCAAACCTCACGTAAATGTAGGTACACTAGGTCATATCGATCACGGTAAAACCACTTTAACTGCTGCTTTAATTGCACACTCTAAAAGAAAAGGCCGTATGGCTTCTGAAAAGGGATACAATGAAATTGCCAAAGGTGGTGTCGTTCGTGATAAAACCAAAATCGTTACAGTTGCTACATCACATGTAGAATACGAATCAGAAAAAAGACATTATGCTCATATTGACTGTCCAGGTCATAAGGATTACATCAAGAACATGATCACTGGAGCAGCACAGATGGATGGAGCTATTTTAGTAGTTTCAGCATCCGATGGTCCAATGCCTCAAACTAAAGAGCATATCATTCTTGCTAGACAAGTCGGAGTAGAACATTTCGTTGTTTTCTTGAACATGTTCGATGACAGCATGGATGAGGAATTATTAATGCTTGTTGAAGATGAGATCAGAGAATTACTAAAGAAATATGAATATGATGGTGACAAGGTTACTATTGTAAGAGGTAGTGCCTTAAAAGGTTTAAATGGTGATGCAGATGGCGAAAGAGCTATGGATGAATTAATGGCAGCTCTAGATAACGATATCCCAGAGCCAGTCAGAGAATTAGACAAGCCTTTCTTAATGTCTGTAGAAGATGTCTTCTCAATTGAGGGAAGAGGTACAGTTGCCACAGGTAGAATCGAAAGAGGAATGGTTAAGGTAGGAGATGAAGTTGACCAAATCGGTCTAATGGATGATGTTAAGAAAGTTACAGTCACCGGTGTTGAGATGTTCAATAAGTCATTAGAATCAGGTCAAGCTGGAGATAATGTCGGAATTCTACTTAGAGGATTAAAAAGAGAAGATATTCAAAGAGGTCAGGTTTTAGCTGCTAAAGGCTCAATCAAACCTCACACAGAATTTGAAGTAGAAGCTTACGTTCTTTCCAAAGAAGAAGGCGGTAGACATACAGCTTTCGTATCTGGATACAAACCTCAATTCTATGTAAATACAGCAGATATTACTGGAGAAGTTACTCTAAAAGAGGGAACAGAGATGGTGATGCCTGGTGATCATGCAACCTTTATTGTTAAACTTAACAAACAGGCTGCTGTCGAAGAGAAGCAAAGAGTTGCTATTAGAGAAGGAGGAAGAACAGTAGGAGCAGGAATTGTTACAAAAATTACTAAATAATTTAAATATGAGTTGCGGGTCAAATTAAAAAATTGACCCGCAATTTTAAACTTTACTTTTATGCAAAAGATCAGGATTAAAATAAAAGGTTATGATGCAAAAGTTGTAGACAAAGCAGCTCTACAAATAATGGAGACTGCAGTTCGCACTGGAGCTAAGACTTTTGGTCCAATTCCTCTTCCAACTAAGAAGAGAAAGTTTGTGACTTTAAAGTCACCTCATGTTGATGCTAAATCAAAAGAGCATTTCCAGATCCATACACATAAAAGATTGATCGACATTGTCGATCCGACAAGTAAGACTATTGATTCATTAACTCATTTACAGCTTGCTGCCGGAGTTGGTATTGAAATTAAATAACAGAGCACAAAAGCTTTACGAATATGAAAACCATAATTGGTCTAAAAAAGAATATGTCGCAAATTTTCAAGGAAGATGGCAATGTTGTGCCTGTAACCTTCGTAGATGTTGCTGATATTGTAGTTGCCCACAAAAAGACAGTTGAAAAAGATGGATACAAAGCTACAGTTATTGGCCTTGGTAAAAAGAAAAATCCCAGTAAGGCAGAAGTTGGTAAATTCAAAGAATTAGGTTTTGTTCCAATGTATGCTGTTGAAGTTGAATTAGAGGAAGAATTGAATGTTGGTGATAAAGTAAATGTCTCAATGTTTGAAGCAATCAAGAAAGTAAATGTAACAGGTATAACTAAAGGTAAAGGTTTCCAAGGTGTAGTCAAAAGATGGGGTTTCAAAGGTGGTCCCCGTACCCATGGACAGTCTGATAGACAAAGACATCCAGGATCTATAGGTATGAGAACCACACCAGGTAGAGTATTCAAAGGTAAGAAAATGGGAGGCAGAATGGGTGGAGACACTAAAACTGTTAAGAATCTCAGAGTAGTGGAAATTGATCAGGAGCATGGACTAATTGCTTTAAAAGGAGCAGTACCAGGTAACAAAGACTCATTAGTTATTATTGAATCTCAATCATAATGTTGGCAGCTTATTACGATAACAAAGGGAAATTATTGAAAGATAAAAAAGAGTTGCAGAAAGATATATTTGCAGCTAAGGTTAATGAGAAACTTTTGACTCAAGCAGTCAATGCTTATCTTTCTAATCAAAGACAAAGCAATGCTCAGACCAAAGACAGAGGTGAAGTTAGTGGTGGAGGTAAGAAGCCCTGGAGACAAAAAGGAACAGGTAGAGCAAGAGCGGGCTCATCAAGATCTCCTATCTGGAAAGGTGGAGGTGTAACATTTGGTCCAACTAATGAATTGAATTTCAAAAAGGACTTGAATAAAAAGATGAGAAAGTTAGCTATGGTAAGCTCTTTCTCTAAACAAGCAGCAAATGATAATGTAGTTGTTTTTAGTGGTATTGAATTAAAAGATGGTAAGACCAAAGATCTATTAAAAGTAATCGGTGATTTTGGTAAAGAGAAATTGTTGATCATTCAATCAGAAGCTGACAAAGCATTATTCAATGCAGCTTGTAATTTAGAAAATGTGAAATTGGAAGTTGTCAATGCAGTTAATTACTTTGATGTATTAAATGCTAAAAAGATAATCATATTAGAACCAGCTTTAGAAAGTATTAATAAGTTCTGGGGTGGATATGGAAAAGTTATTGAGAAGAAAGTTAAAAAAGCAGTTAAAAAAGAAACAGTTACTAAAGAAGTTAAAACCAAGAAGAAATAATGGATAAAGTAAACTCTATTAAAAAAGCAATAATTAGACCTTTAATAAGTGAGAAATCTCTTAATATGATCGATAAATTCAATAAATATTCTTTTATTGTATCTAATGATATTAATAAGATTGAATTGACTGCTCATATTGAGAAAACTTATTCAGTTAAAGTACTTGATGTCACAGTGATCAATGTAAGTGGAAAAATAGTTAGATTTGGTAAGAAGAGAATTCCAGGTAGAAGAGGCAATTTTAAGAAAGCCTTTGTGACATTAAAGAAAGGTGATAAAATAGATCTTTTTGAAATTAAATCATAATCATGGCTCTGAAAACCTATAGACCTACAACACCAACAAGAAGATTTACAGTCCTGGTTACTAGTGAAGAAACCACTACAAAGAAACCGGAGAAATCATTATTGGCCTATAAAAAATACAATGCAGGTCGTAATAATGGTGGTAGATTAACAGTAAGACATAAAGGTGGTAGAGCTAAAAGACATTATAGGATAATTGATTTCAAAAGAGACAAACATAATGTTCCTGGTATTGTTAAAACTATTGAATACGATCCATTTAGAACATCATACATTGCCTTAATTCAATATACCGATGGAGAGAAGAGATATATTTTAGCTCCAGTAGGATTGAAAGTTGGTGATGAAGTACAAGCAGGTGATAAAGTTGCTATTCAAGTTGGCAATGCTTTACCTTTAAAAAATATTCCTGCTGCTATGTTCGTTCATAATATTGAATTGATACCAGGCAACGGTGGAATTATGGTAAGATCAGCAGGAGCTGGTGCCCAAATTCAAGGAGGAGCTAAAGGATATATTCAGATTAAAATGCCAAGTGGTGAGATCAGATTAGTAAAAGAAAATTGCTATGCAACAATTGGAACGTTATCAAATTTGGAGAATAAGAATGAGAAATTAGGTAAAGCAGGTAGAAAGAGAAAGATGGGAGTTAAGCCAACTGTAAGAGGTACAGCTATGAGTGGTGGTAAGCATCCTCATGGGGACGGACAGGGTAAATCCGGTAGACACGGTCCTGGAGGTCCAGCCAAAGATAGATGGGGTAATAGGATTGGAAGGAATACAAGAAATAGACCAAATACAAATAAATTTATACTTAAGCGTCGACCCAATAAAAGAGGGAAGAAGCATAAAAAATATAAGACAATAATATAAAAGCATGTCCAGATCATTAAAAAAGGGTCCATATGTTGATCCAAAACTATTAGAAAAAGTTAATAAAGCAAGAGAAACAGGAAGCGCTAAAGCCATTAGAACATGGTCTCGAAGTTGCTCAATTTCACCAGAAATGGTTGGAGTGAATTTTGAAGTATATAATGGCAAAGAATTCATTAAAGTATTTGTAACAGAGTCTATGGTCGGTCATAAGCTAGGAGAGTTTACAATAACCCGTAAATTTACAGGACACTCTAAGAAAGGTAAAATCGCTAAGAGTACTGGAACAATGGGTAGAGTACTTAAAGACTAAAATATGGAAAAAAGAGTTTATGCAAAATTTAATAATTGTTTGATCTCAGCTCAAAAAGTAAGATTAGTTGCTGATTTAATAAGAGGAGCTCATGTTAGTAAAGCTGAAGCA
>JAKQLP010000025.1 GCA_029567095.1 bacterium | reverse complement strand
GTCAGCACCCTCTTTAACTAATAGCTGCATTAATTTGAATACTACAGCAGTGGCACAGATCTGGGGAAAAGCATATTCTTTATCAAGCAAGGGATGAACTACGGGAATTAATTTAGTAAGTTTTTTAGCCTTATCATCTGGCAATGTGTGATGATCTGTAACTACAAAAGACAAACCCTTCTTTAAATATTTACCTATAAGGGCGGCATCTCTGATACCACAATCTACAGTGATAACCAGTTCCGCTCCCATCTGTGACACTTTGTCTAGTCCGATCTTACTAAGTCCATAGCCTTCCTCGAATCGATCCGGCACAAAGGGCAGAATATCTGCTTTGAAGTATCTAAATAGCAGGTCGAAAAGAATCGAGGTGGAACAAACGCCATCAACATCATAATCTCCGTAGATTACAATCCGTTTCTTTTCTTTAATGGCTTTTAATATTACTTTTACAGCTTCCTTAGCTCCGGGTAATGTTACTGGGTCTGCCAATCTTTTCAGATTAGGATCAAAAAATTCCTGAGCCTCTTTAAGATCTTTAATACCACGATTAAAAAGCAACTGTGCCTCGAGTTCGCTTATTGGAGCGAACTTACGAAGCACAGCAGAGTTTATTGGCGATTTAAGGGTCCACTTCATCTAGAAATTGTTACCCTTTCCTTATTTACTCTTCTTTAATTGCTTTAATCCTTTTAATCCCAGGAAAGCTAAAGCTGCCAGGAAGGCTCCAGTAATTGGTGCCCAAATGTACAGCCAGACTTGGCCCCAGGCATCACCACCTGCAAAAAGAGCAGGAACCAAACTTCTAAAAGGATGGAATGATGCTCCTGTGAATTCAGAGGCGAATACTGTCAATGAGAAAGTAAGTAAACCTACTACTCCGGCAGCCATTCCCTTGCTCTTGGATTCTACTGAGGCAGCTAGGAAGGAAAAAGCTAGAATAAACGCGAACAACATTTCGATTGCAAAAGCAGTTGCTGAGAACTGAGACAGGAACGTTGTTGTGTAGGAGATCTGAGAAATGAATTGCTCTTTGATCCCTTCTGTTCCAGTTAAGCCATTAGCTTCGATCTGAACATCTAATAGATAGCCCTGGATATTGTAGGCTAAAGCAAAAGCTAGAAGACCTCCAATAAGTTGAGCCATAAGATACATAAGCATTTCCCATAGTTTTGTAACTGAGAATTTCTTAGCTTTGATCTGTTCTGGTAATGAAGTGAAATATTCAGCAAAAGTGAATATGGGGTTTAGATGTGGTTTGGAAAACGCTCCAAATACCATCA
>JAKQLP010000046.1 GCA_029567095.1 bacterium | reverse complement strand
TTCATACTAATAATCCTTGCTAAAGTTCTTTTATTGGGATGATTGTGCCCTGTGCTATCTGTGCTAATAAAATAGTTATCAGTTCTCACCAGTTCTATTAATTCTTTATTTGTATTGCTTTTACTACCATGATGAGAAATTTTAAATAATTCAACCTCAAGAGGATTTTCTTTACAGTGTCCCATCTGCTCTAAACATGATACAATGCCTTTCGGGTGTGAATCTCCTAAGAATAGAAACTTTTTCTTATTGATTGTAAGTATGAAAGAGATAGAACTTCCATTTTTAGGGCTGTTATCTTGTACAAATTTGAACTCGGCCTCATTTTCTTCTTTTATAAAATATGAAATATTCTTTCCCCAGTCTTTTTCCTTTGGCGCAGTATAAGCATCATCACCAGTAACCTTTTCATACTCTTTTAGCAGCTTGAGTAATTGCGCTTTATCTGGAGACAATACTTGAATTTTAACACCATGATCCTCGACCACATCCCCTTGAACTACAATTTTTCTATCCCATATCTTATGTTTCAGCAAATAATTTTCGAATTCAATTGCCTCTGTAACCCCTGTTTGGGTATTTTTGAAAACTTTTAGGCCAATTCTTAAATCTTTATTTTCAGCTTCTTTAAGATATTCAGCTATCGTCTTGCCCGAATTAAACCAAATATTATTTATTAATTTATGAGCATCTTCATCTCTAGAAAACCATTCTGTTAAACCACAAATGTGATCGTCGTCAATATGGCTGAGCACTAATAAATCGATGACTTCATTTCTCGCTTTGATCTTATCTATTTCTGTTTTTAGTTCTCCATAGGTATTAGTGGCATTGTTGAAGTATGTGCTGACAATACCGCTATCTATTAATATGTTTCTGTTTTGTTCTCCTTCTTTAAAAGAGAGTAGAAATGAATCGCCATTTCCTGCTTTTAAAAATCTTATTGTCATTGAATCTAATTTGATTGCTATTAATTTAAAATCCCAATACTTCTACCTTACTCCTGCCACTATTCTGTTTACTAACCTTAATCTGTACCGGTATCCGTTCAGTCATTTCCTGCACATGCGATATCACACCCACCTTACGCCCTTGGTTTTGCAGGCGTTCCAAAGCATCCATGGCTATATTGAGCGTAGCGGGGTCGAGCGAGCCAAAGCCTTCATCAATAAACAAAGACTCCACCTGCATACGGCTGCTTGATAGCGAGGCTAGCCCCAATGCCAGCGCCAGCGAAGCCAAGAACGATTCGCCACCCGAAAGGGAATATACAGTACGCACTTCATTGCCCATGTCCTGGTCTATAACCTGCAGGCCCAAAGTGTTGGGTATACGTTGCAAGAGGTAACGGTTGCTAAGTATGCCCAGATGCACATTGGCATAACTAAGCAACAGATCAAGGGTATATTCCTGTGCTATCAGCCGGAATTTTTTGCCATCTGCGGAGCCAATAATATCATTAAGCTTAGCCCAGTTTTCGGTAATATGTATTTTGGCGTTAATGATATCCAGC
>JAKQLP010000018.1 GCA_029567095.1 bacterium | reverse complement strand
ATGACGGGTAGGCGGAGTGAGAGCTTGGCCGCCAACAATGGCACTGAGACACGGGCCATACTCCTACGGGAGGCAGCAGTCGAGAATATTGCGCAATGGGCGAAAGCCTGACGCAGCGACATCGCGTGAAGGATGAAGATCTTCGGTTTGTAAACTTCTTTTCTATGGGAAAAATTTTCTGATTGTACCATAGGAATAAGGGATGACTAAACTCGTGCCAGCAGTAGCGGTAATACGAGTGTCCCGAGCATTATCCGGATTTACTGGGCGTAAAGAGTTCGTAGGTGGTTCATTAAGTTTCTCGTTAAATCTTCAGGGCTTAACCTTGAGGCTGCGGGGAAAACTGGTGAACTAGAGGATGTTAGAGGCTAATAGAACACTTGGTGGAGGGGTGACATCCGTTGATATCAAGTGGAATACCAAAAGCGAAGGCAATTAGCTGGGGCAGTCCTGACACTGAGGAACGAAAGCGTGGGGAGAGAAAAGGATTAGATACCCTTGTATTCCACGCCCTAAACGATGAACACTAGCTATTGCAAGTGTCGACCCTTGCAGTGGCGAAGCTAACGCGTTAAGTGTTCCGCCTGGGAAGTACGACCGCAAGGTTAAAACTCAAAGGAATAGACGGGGACCTACACAAGCGGTGGATCACGTGGCTTAATTCGACAATAAGCGAGGAACCTTACCAGGGCTTGAAGTTCTACTGAAAGCTACTAGAAACAGTAGCCCACCGAAAGGACAGTAGACCAGGTGCTGCATGGTTGTCGTCAGCAGGTGGCTTGAGTTGCTCCCTTAAATGGGTTAACCTGCGCAACCCTTGCCCTATGTTTTAAATGTCATAGGGGACTGCCCGGGACAACCGGGAGGAAGGTGAGGATGACGCCAAATCAGCATGGCCTTTTGATGCCCTGGGCTGCACACGTGATACAATGGAGCCGACAATGAGTTGCCAAGCCGTAAGGCGGAGCCAATCTTATCAAACGGCCCCTCAGTTCGGATTGAGGTCTGCAACCCGACCTCATGAAGCCGGAATCGCTAGTAACCGCAGATCAGCCACGCTGCGGTGAATATGTCCCTGGGTCTTGTACTCACCGCCCGTCACGTCAAGCGAGTTGGGAATGCCCGAAGTTCCACTTTGTGGACCTAAGGTAGGCTCAGTGAGAGGGACGAAGTCGTAACAAGGCACGGGTAGCGGAAGCTGCTCGTGGATCATTTATTTATATTTTGAAAGTGTCGGTTTAGATTAGTTCGCGAGTGATCACTGAATTAATCTAAAGGTCTTGGTCGCTGTGCCTTAAAGCAGAGACCAAGTGGAACAACTCTAAGGAACTTAATCAATGCTTGACCGAAGAGCCTAAATATTGGCTCTTTAGTCTTAATGGGATGAGAATATGGGTGTGTAGCTCAGCTGGTTAGAGCGCGTCACTGATAATGACGAGGTCCCTGGTTCGAGTCCAGGCATACCCACAGATTAGTTGGTATGTCGTATCCATGGGCCCATAGCGCAGTTGGTAGCGCGCCTCTTTTGCAAAGAGGAGGTCAGGAGTTCGAATCTCCTTGGGTCCACATCGGGAGTCCCTTTTATGAAAAGGGATTTTTGTTTAGAGTAATATATTAAATGCTTGAGTATTTCTTGATAATGTTGTAATATATCAATGCTTGAATGGATTAGGGGCGGTTGGCGGAATTGGTAGACGCGCTGCGTTCAGGGCGCAGTGGCCTTAAGGCCATGGAGGTTCAAGTCCTCTATCGCCCACATTTTAAGGGTGTTTAGCTCAGTTGGTTAGAGCGTTGCGTTCACATCGCAGAGGCCACAGGTTCGAGTCCTGTATCACCCACATTAAGACCTCGGAAGGGGTTTTTTCTTAATAAAATCCGCCCTTGATTAGTCTTATTTTTCTGTTATTATGAGGGCATGCAACTTAAAAACCTGTCGTCTTTTTCAGAGTATTATAAGAGGTATATTGGTTCAGAGAACAGTGAGTATCTAATTTATATGTTCTTAACAGCAAGGACATTTTTTGAATGGATTAAGGTCTATCGTAATCTTTACTGGACAATGAACCGTAAGGATTGTTCTGACCCTAATACTATTAAGGAGTTGAAGGATGTTTCCTTAAGGGTCTTAGTCGGATTATCTCCTTCTTTAGAGATTCTTAAAGATGAGCTAATGTCTCATCAGGACATTGATTCTATTTCTGATATCCGTCCCTTAAGAGGAGAAGAGATGGAGGGTTATCTATTAAGATTGTCACTAGAGCACTTTTCATAGTGCTTTTTATTTATATGGAGTTGTGATAATATAATAAGTATCTTATGAAAAAAACAAGGCTAAAATATGAGAGTGGGCTGGCGACAGTGGAGTTTTTTGTGGTAATTATTATTATCTTTCTGCTAATAGGTTGTATTATGGTATTTATGGCTAGTGCTATGAAAGAGGCTAATGATGCTCAACGGAAAGCCCATATTGCTCAGTTTATGAGGATATTATTGACCTTGAAGGTTTCTTCAGGTTTATTTCCTGTTCAGCCTGAGGAGTGTGCTGTAGGAAAAGATTGTTATAATCTGGATAGGGTGTTAGCTGAAAAGCTTTTGGATATTCCAATGGATCCGAGAGGGGAAGGGTATTACTATTACTATAGGTCAGATGGAGCGGATTTTTATCTTCGGGCGGTAATGGCTAATGGGAAGCCGTACATATATAATACTAATAATAAATAAGATATGGGAATTTTTGAGATATTGATAGTTGTTTTTGGTTTGTGTATCTTTGAAATAGTTAGTAGTATTGATAATGCGATTATTAATGCTCATGTATTGAAGACTTTGCCAGAGAGATTTAGAAGGATATTCTTAGTATGGGGAATCTTTTTTGCTGTGTTTGTGGTGAGAGGTTTATTACCTTTTGTAATAGTATGGTTGACTGACCCTTCTCTTTCTATTATCCAAGTTTTTTCAGCTGCTTTTTCTAGTAATGAAGTGGTTTCAGCTTCTTTAGAGAAATCTAGGCCATTGTTGTTGTTAGGAGGGGGTTCTTATCTGTTTTTAGTGTTTGCCTCTTGGCTATTCCTGGAAGAAAAGAAATATGCATTTAAGACGGAAAGATTTATTCACAAACAGGGGGTCTGGTTCTATGCCATTGCTTCAATATTTACTACATTGATGGTGTATTATTCAATACAGTATAATCCAATGTTGGCTTTGGCGGGAACAATTGGAATAAGTGCTTTTTTTATAACCGATGGTTTTAAGAAGAATGCAGAGGAGAAAGAAAGAGAAATGGTGTCTGGTTCTAGTAATATGAGTGCCTGGAGTAAGATACTGTATCTGGAGGCTATTGACGCTTCTTTCTCAATAGATGGAGTTATTGGAGCTTTTGCCTTTACTATGTCTATTCCTTTAATAATTATTGGTAATGGCTTGGGTGCTTTGATAGTTAGGGAGATGACTGTAAAGGGAATAGATAGGATAAGTAAGTATGCTTTTCTTAAGAATGGAGCTATGTATGCTGTAGGAGTTTTGGGTTCGGTGATGATACTAGAAGCCTTTGGTCAGCATTTTCCTTTTTGGTTTATTCCATTATGTTCTTTTAGTGTTTTAGCTTTTTTCATGGTTTTATCAATCAAAGATATTAAAAAAGCGCAAAAAAATTAGGTTTTGGTGATAAAAGTCTTTTATTGAATAAGTCTTTATGGTATAGTAGAGGTATAAGAATAAAAGTATAAAGCTATCGATCCGATAAGGACAGATAGCAAAAAAATATATGAATTTCGAATATTGGCTTTCAGTCACTTCAGGAGCTTTTCAGAAGTTTTTTGAAGATGCAATTTTGCTCATTCCGAATTTATTAGCTGCTTTGATTATCTTGATTGTTGGTTGGGTAATATCGGTCTGGTTAGGAAAAATAATTGCTGGAGTATTACAATTGTTTAAGTTTAATAATTTATTTGATCGTACTGGCTGGGATGAAGCGCTGGATAGTGCGGAATTGAACATTAAGCCATCAGATTTTCTTGGAAACATTTTTAAATGGGTATTCATGGTTATGTTCTTGACTATATCTACTGATATTATTGGATGGACATCGTTCACGATGTTGCTTAATTCTATAATACAGTGGGTACCTAAT
>JAKQLP010000131.1 GCA_029567095.1 bacterium | reverse complement strand
TGTCCGCATCACCCATTGTTCTGTAAGAAAGATTTGTGCAACTGGGACCTACTTCGCTAAGTGATTGGGCATCTGGACAGATCCCTACTCGATTACTCATTTCCGGAGCAATTGGAGCCCAGATAGCAGGGATATCTTCATCATCACTGTTATAATAGGGCACCTTGTTCCAGGTAATTACTGGGACTCCATTCCTATCAACATCTAAAGCCGGAGACCAGGGGTCAAAAGGATTGTTTCCCATATCGAGGTAAACAAGATCATCTTTTGTTCCATCATCGGCAATTCTACGATAGGCAATACCGTATAAGTCATAAACATCAGGATCAACACTTTTACTATCCCAGGTCATGTGGTAATAGCCGTCATGAAAAGCTAGATCCATTTCATCCCAATACCAAGTTATCAAATTATCATCTGATATCAGCATCTTTTCCGTAGTGTCGTATAGTGGATTAAGACTGGCATCAAAGGCCTGGAAATACATCCTATCGTAATCATCGTTATATCCTCCTAATAGTACCCCAAATCCTCCATCATCATTAGCTGCCACCTGAGGATAATCACCTGCAAAATCGCTTTCAGAATACATGTCAATTGCTTGGGACACACTTGTGAATGAGGATTCTGAAACATCATAGATTCTGTATTTAATATATTCCAGGTTGTAGTCCAAATAGACAAATACAACATCACCATTCGATAATGTAGCTAAATCGGGTTCCTCAGCGTCTTCACTAAGTGGATCGCTTACTTCCAAGATACCGCCCACAGCGACTCCATCCTTATCAATAATTTGAGCTCTAACTATATATGTGTAGTTGTCTGGATCCATTGTATACCAAACCACCATAATATTGCCGTTCTGCATTATTGTTGCTCTGGGCTCATAGGTACTACTTGCATTACTGGATATTACAAACTCATCTGTTATATATACTCCATCAGCATTAAATATTCTACCTCTAATATCTCTAGTATCAGCAGAGACATCCCAGACTGCAATGAATTCCCCTCCACCTAATTTAGCGATACTAACATCACTTCCCCCATCTGCTCCAGATAAAAGCAGCATATGGTCCATGCTCTCATAGCTTAATTTAACAGGGTTGTTGTATATAGCGGCGTAGATGTTAGAGTCTTCGTAATTTTCAATACCTATGGCAATATTATTATCCTCATCAATTTTTACATTATTTCCCCAGAACCATTCTGCAGTATCGTTATCAGGATCTGTGGCCCAATTTACTTCATTACTTAAGCTAGAAACAAAATATGTAAATGCTCCATTTGCCCCCGGAAGATCGCTTAGATCTCCAGAAGCATTATTAAATATGACCTTAGATTGACCACTATTCATATCACCAGTTAGATCAGCCCAATCTAGATCTATTGCTGCAGTAAAATCTGCATAGACAGTCCCTAATATTTCAGTAGCACCACTTTTTACCAGTGAGACCAACTCATTAGCTCCAGTTAATCCTATGGGATCACCTGTTTCAATTCTACTGCTGTGGTAGTAGAGACCTGAAGTGCTGGTCTTATGAGCATCAAGATTTGTATCAAGATTAGCTATCTGATAGGATGGGGGCTCCAATGCCGCTAACCAAGCCCCTTTGTTCCAGTAATCAGCTGTCCAGGTACATCCTGCAAGACCAGTTGTAGGAGGAAAATAGACATCGCACTGTTGTGAATAACCAGTCCACTGACAAATTGGATATTCCATCGTCATTTTAGTATCGCACCATGCTAGACAAGAATCCCAGGTAGCTTGAGTTGAAGTGTAGGCTCGGGCTTTAGCTGTAGCTGTATAGCAATAATCTTCCCCGGTTCTATGAGACTGACCTAAAATTGGTGTTGGTGTAGGAGTAGGGGTCTCATTGCCTGACCACCAGGCTCCATAAGGATGATTACCAGTATTCCCTTCCCAGGTACAGGTAGCAATACCCCCAGCTGGAGGATTATTTACCCAACACAATGTTCCAGAACCATTTTGCTGACATAGTAGATTATGATCAGCCTCAATATATGGATCGCACCAATCTCTACAATCCCCCCAGGTACTGACACTATGATCGATCGTATAAAGGATCCCTCCATGATTAGAACAATAGTCATAGACTCTGTGCTGATAAGCGGCAGAAACAAGAGTTGGAAGGAAGAGTAGAGCTGAAATTATGAAAAGGAACTTAACAGGAATTGATCTGTTTGAAAGATTAAACATTGCAAAATGCAGTAAAAAGTTACTTAATAATAGTTTACAGAATACATGAAGGAAATCAATATATTACACCTGGTGGGGATCGAACTCACAACCTTCACTTCCGGAAAGTGACGCTCTATCCAATTGAGCTACAGGTGCTCTAACTCTTTGATCTTATCAGGAAGATCTCTAATATCTTTGACGAACTGACAATTTTGCTTTTTCCAATAGGAAGCAGTCTCGGAATTACCGGCAATAGCAATGAATTTTAAACCTGCTCCTTTAGCTGCTTTCAGATCAACCTCACTATCGCCTACATAGACTATCTCTTCTTTTTTAATATTCAACTTTAAGAAGGAATCAAGTATAGGATCAAAGACTCTAGGATCTGGTTTATGAACATTGGTATGCTCTTGGGCTTGGATGAATTCAAATAGCTTGGTATCAATTCCACTCAATTCAAATTCAGGAAGAATAAGTTTTAAACTGGAGGCAGAGACCATTCCTAACTTGTAAGATTTGGATAGATCTTTAAGAAGAGCAGGCACTCCCTCATATGTCCTATTTGGGAATTTATGCAGTATGCTGTAATAGCGCTCTTTAGCTAGCTCCAGACCATCTTCTCCATCAAGAAAAGCCTTCATGAATTCATCAAATGGTTTACCCCATTGCTTTAATATATCCTGCTTTGTGATCGTTCTATTGTAGAAATGCTTGGCCCAATAAATACCAGCAGCAATTCTAGTCTGCCTGGTCATAAAAAGAGTATCATCGAAATCAAAAATGATGGCCTTGATCTTCATTGTTCCAGTTTAAAGCTTTTGATAAGCTTTCGGCAAGTTCCATGCTCCCCGGTAATATATATTGCCAACTTGTTAACAGTGAATGACATATCCTCCCATTTTAAAGGCACGTCCATTTCCGGGAATGTTAACTGGGTCGCTAGTTTAGTTAGGGTAAGATGGGGAAAGTAATAATTGTTGATATGAGTATAGCCATATTTTTCAATAGCTCTTTGTTTTCTTAGGGAATATGTTGGGAACTTTTCTTTGTCCTTGTCCCTTATTAGTGAATCTCTTAAGGGATTGATCTGTTGCAGAATAAGGAATTGCAGCCTGCGCATATGAATATTTCTGTAATAACGGATATCAATATATCCACCTTTAACATTTCTAAATCTGTAGGCAGTTATGGGGAATGCTCTAATTAGGGAGGATATATCCGATAAACTCTTTTGCACCTTATCGAGATTTTTAAGGGGTATCCGGCACATATATATTGAGATGTGTGGGATAAAGTCTTTAAGGCCAAGAGTGAATAGAGTTCCCTGTTTTCTTAACTGCTTGCTGAATCTACGGGCTTTTTTACAGATCAATTCAGGTGGGGCAATGACTATGTTAACGTCGATATGGTCCATAGCCTGTGTTTAATAATTGCACCTGGCGAGAATCGAACTCACAACCACCACTTCCGCAAAGTGGTGCTCTATCCAATTGAGCTACAGGTGCATATTCTCGATATCATTTTACAATAAATGTTGGCATTTGCCCATCTATTCTCCTGTATATTAGAAAATGCTAGTATAAATTAATTTAATATCTTACTTTCACTGCCATGAAGAAGCTTCTGCTTCAGAATAAGGTGTTAGCAGTAGTTATTCATACTGTTGCTCTCATCACTACCATTGTCTTTGCACTAGTCCTGTACAAAGATGAACAATTTAGGACAGAAAGCTTTAAAGTATTCATATTCGCAGTTGTGTTGTTCCTAGCTAGTCTTGGTGTATATAGTAAGAATAAAGAGAATTTTCAAATGTGGGGTAAAGATGGAGCACCAGTTCTATTATTCTGGACCCAATATCCCTTAGCAAATCTCAATCTTTCCATTGCAACAGCTGTATTAGCTGTAAGATTAATGGACCCAACAGTATCTGCTCTTATGGGAGCTGCTACTGCAGATTATCTAAATTTCCTAAACTTGAGTGCATATCCCCAGGTTTATCCTTTATTAGCAGCCCTAGCAGTAACAGTACTAGTTTTAACCAGCTCACAAACAAGTCTATTAAAGACCAAAGATATGACCACTAAGGTGGTATTGGTCTTGGTTTGGGTTGCTTCAATATTGGTACTTTTAGCTACTGTATTCACAGTTAAAGATGTTCCCCTATTGACCCAAGCTACAATGGATGATCTGGGGGTAATTACTAATTTACTATTCCAATACCTATTACAGGTATTATGGCTAAAAGAGCTTCTCTACAAGACTTCTGCCCTGGTGGAGGCTCCTGCAAAAAAGAGGAAATAGAAGATAGTTAGTTGTAAAGGATTTGCCAGCAAACCGTTTGCTTGATATATTTGTTTAATACTATGAAAAATCTAGTTATTGCCATAATTATCGTAATTGCAGGGAGTCTAACTTTCTTACTAATACAGAAGCTGAATATTAAGGAAGTAGAACCTGATGATGCAACCATGGAGCAGGAAGAACAAGTATCTGTTGCTAGTGGTGAATACCTTGATTACGACAGATTCGATCCCCAATACTACACTGAGAATCGTATTGTATACGTATTACTCGATTCTGGTAATGAGATCGCTTCCCAACTTGATTCTGATATTAATTCCAATATGCTATCGATCCCTGAAGGTATGGTTTTAGTAAAAATCGAGGGGGAAAATATTAATGAATTAAGATCGAATTTATCTTTAACTACTGATACCACTATTGTTGAGGTCGATAACAGTGGCAGTGTGATCAATGTGCTAAATGGTATTTCAAGCCTATCTCAATTACTTGGTGAATTGGGATATTGATAATTTAAATTATTAATATTAATTATGAAGCAATTTTCATTATTAGGAAGGATACTAGTAGCTTCAATAATTCTAGCAACTCCTGTTCTGGCTGCTCCAACAGTAACTCCTAAAGGTACTGCTGTAGCTAATGCCAATGTCTGCTCCAGAGTATCAAATGGCGTAGATTCTATGACTCAAAGATACACCCAAACTAGAGAGACATACAATCATAGATATACCCAGATGCATCAAACTCTAACACAATTAATGGCCAGACTAAATGAAAAAGGTTATGACACAACAGCATTATCAGAAGATCTGAACAAATTAGAACAATATATCGAGGATTTTGACGGTTATCATGAGCAATTCATGAATATGCTTCAGGAAACCAAGTCCTATGCCTGTGACGAAGAATTAAGTGGTCAATACAGAACAAAATCAGAAGAGGCCCGAGGCATGCTAAGACAAATGCGTGAGACAGCCCAAAATACTTATCAATTGATAAGAGAAGAAATTAGACAAGATCTATTAGATCTTAAGGAACAAACACCTTAACTATTAATTACTAATCATGGAACAAGATACAACTGCAATACCAAATGACGCAGTATTGCTTGACGAGGAGACAATAAATAAAGGGCAGACTAAATCTGCTAATAATCGCTGGTGGATGGTTGGAATAATGGTTGTATTTAGTGTTGTGATCCTTGTAGTGCTAATAATCTGGCTCTTAAATGGAATGTATAGCAATATGGATTCCGAGATTGATGCTAATCTGCAGGAGATTGAGAATCTACAAAATAATCTGGATCTGGAATCAATGGATGAATTAGACAGTCTTGAAACTGATAATGAAGAAGTAACAGATCAGGAGATCGATGATCTATTAAATGATTTTGATGCTGAACTAGATCAAATCATCAATGAGCTTGATCTAGAAGATTTTAGCGATCCCGGACAATAGTCTTAAAATCTATTCCATTTTCCTTTATTATTAATACTAACTCTAGTATTAATATCTTAATTGCCCATAATGCTTAAAAAGATCATATTATCCCTCTCTATATTCATTACTATACTTACATTCAAAGTTGAGGCTTCCTCCTATTACAATTTACAAAGTGAAAGGATCACAAATTATGAAAGCATCATTACCGTAAGAGAGGATGCATATATCGATGTAGAGGAAAGAATTACTGTGAATGCACTGGGGATTGATATTCGAAGGGGGATCTATAGGGAGATACCAACTGACTATACTTCTGGTGTTTTTAATTACAATGTTGATCTGAAGGTAAAGAAGGTAACTAGAGATGGTGAAGAAATAATTCCTTTGGTAGAAAAAAGAGCCAATGGCTATTACATTGAAATGGCAGAGCCGGGTATATATATAGATCATGGATTGCATACCTTTGTATTCACTTACGAGATGGGACCGATGGTAGGCTTCTTTGATGGATTTGATGAGATCTATCAAAATATTACAGGCAATGACTGGGCTTTTACTATTGATAAAGTAAAAGCCACAGTGATCATACCTGCTAAATTAAGTGAGGATGAATTACGTATCGCTGGCTATATTGGGACCATGGATGAGAAAGGGCAGGATTTTACAGTAGAAACATATCAAGAGGGTAATGCAACTTATGTTGAATTCACATCAACAAGAGCTCTATATTCTCAAGAGGGAATGAGTGTTGCTGTTGGGTTTCCTAAAAATATTGTTACTGAGCCTTCACTACAGAGCAAGGTAATCCGTTATCTTATGTCTTCCTGGCTGGCATTATTACTCATACTTGGAATATTTTTGATTGGTGGTTATTACGTAATTGCCTGGTTCCTGTTTGGCAGAGATCCTAAAGGTAAAACTGTTTATCCTCGCTATGATCTTGGTAAACATCTAGATCCCATGCTGGCAAGAGTGATAGATAGAATGGAATATGATCCCAAGGTGATCGTCTCCGGGCTTGTTGATCTAGCTGTTAAGGGCCTAATTAAAATTGATGAAAAGGAAAAGGGAAATTACAAGATAACAACAACAAACAAGCCATTACCGGCAGATCTTCCTGAGGGTGAAGTAAAATTGTATAAGTCCATGTTCAGGATCAAGGAAGCTTTTCTTGATGAGGATCAAAAGAAGGTTTTGGTTGAACTTGCTGCTGAGCATCCTTTTCTGATGGATCTTATTGGAGAAGAAGCTGAGACTAAATCATTTACCTTAAAACAAGGTTACAGTTATCGCACTTATAGTGTGAATAAAAAGATAAAAGATATGTATGAGAAGAAAATGAGCAAATACTTTGAAGTTAATAGAAGATTTCTAATTTTACCCATAATATTCATCATTCTGGAGACTATCTTACTCATGGCCATCACTAATGATGAAATGATCTTTCCAGTAATATTCTGGAATGGCATTATTAGTGTCTTTGTTTTTACAGCTCTACTTCCCGGTTTAAGGAATTTCCCTGATGCTCCAGTTACTTCTAAAATATCAACAATATTTTTGGGACTATTTCTTACCCCCTTCTTCATAATTGGGGCATTCCTATTCTTTGAGAGCGGCCAGATGATAGCTATTACAGCTTTATTTGCTCAGTTAGCAATCATCTTTGTCCTGCAACCCATTATGAAGGCTAGGACGACAGAAGGGCGTAAGCTTCAAGATGAGATAGATGGCTTTAAAATGTTTCTTAATACCACTGAGCCTAATAAATTAAAGGTGCTCTATCCCGATCTTCCTTTAAACTTGTCTACATATGAAAAGTTTTTACCATTCTGTATTGGTTTGGGATTAGAAAAGCTCTGGTCTGAAAAATTTGCACAAGCTTTTGATCTTAAGGACCTTGATACTTCACCTTCCTGGTATCATGGCACATATTTTAGTTCCAGCTCATTTACCAGTAGTTTCAGTTCCAGTATCAGCTCTTCTATCTCTTCATCTTCAAGCGCACCTGGCAGCAGTTCGGGCAGTGGCGGTGGTGGTGGCAGTGGAGGTGGAGGCGGAGGCGGAGGTGGAGGTGGCGTATAATGAGCAAGCCTTTAATCGGATTAACGAACAAGGAAGTAGTAAGGTCCAGAAATGAACATGGAGAGAATGTACTACCCCATAAAAAAGAAGGTTCAATAATCGGCTTGATCCTGTCTCAATTTGAAAGTCCATTAATTTATCTACTAATTGGCGTTTCCATAATTTCTTTCCTGTTTGGAGAGCAACAGGATGGCTATTTGATACTGGCTGTTCTTGTAATTAACATCAGCATCGGGTTCTATCAGGAATTTCGGGCTCAAAAAACTCTAGATGCCCTCAAACAGCTTTTAGAACCCATAACTACAGTGATAAGGGAGGGTAAAAGGAAAAGGATACCCACCAGAGAGGTCGTTGTTGGTGATTTTATAGTTCTGGGTGCAGGCGATGTAGTCCCTGCAGATGGAAAGATAATTGAATCAGTAAATTTATTGATTAAAGAGGCAGTGCTTACAGGAGAGGGAGAGGCCGTATCTAAGGACCCTGAATTTGATGATCAGGCATATATGGGCACAACCATCCTAAGCGGTAATGGAATAATGGAGGCAGAAGTTGTAGGAGTTAATACAAAATTTGGACAAATTGGTAAAGAATTAATAGCCATCGAACAAAGAGAGACTCCCCTGCAGGTATCTTTGGAGAAATTTTCTAAGGTATTAAGTGTATTGGTAATTATCACTGCTTTGATCATCTTCCTAGTTGGTATCTATTACGATAATGAGCCCTTAAGCATGCTGCGTTACGCCATAGTCTTAGCTGTTGCTGTTATCCCTGAAGGGCTTCCTGTTGTAGTAACTGTGATCCTGGCCTTAGGAATGAGGAGGATATTAAAACAAAAGGGACTTGTTAAAAATTTAATTAGTGTCGAAACATTGGGAGCTACTACAGTGATCTGTACAGATAAAACAGGCACTTTAACAACAGGCAATATGCAGGTCGTGCTGGAAGACCTAAAAGATAAAGAAAAAACATACCAGGCTTTCATAGTTAATAATGAGCAGAGAACTAATATTGAGATCGCACTTTGGGATTATGTTCATAAAAACGGGTTCGATGCTAAAAAGTTCTTTGAAGATTATGAGAAGATCTATCTGGAGCCTTTCTCCAGTGCTTCCAAATATGCATTAACTGTGTGCTCCTGTGCTAAAAGCAAGATAGGCTATCTAACAGGGGCTCCGGAAATTCTGTTGGACTTCTGTAAATTGAGTAAGGAGGAGAAAGATAAGATTGAGGGAGAGATCAATAAATTGGCGGCTCAAGGCTATAGATTGCTGGCTGCTGCATATCAGGAGAACGTTGATGAAGCCAATCCTAAGCTTAAGAGCTCATATATCTGGGCTGGTTTGATCGGCATCACAGATCCTCTCAGAGAAGATGCTGCAGCCAATCTAAGAAAGGCAGAAGAGGCAGGGATAGATGTAAAGATAATTACCGGTGATTACCGGGTGACAGCTGAAAAGATTGCCCAGAACTTGGGACTACACCTTAATCAATCACAAATCATTGAGGGAAGTGAAATTGATTCTATGAGTGCTAACGAGCTTAGTAAGGTAATTGGAGTAAAAAAGCTATTTGCCAGAGTTACCCCGGAACACAAATTAAAGATTGTGGAAGCATTACAGAACAATGGAGAGGTAGTGGCCATGACTGGAGATGGGGTAAATGATGTTCTAGCTCTAAAAAAAGCTGATATCGGAATAGCTATGGGCAATGCTGTTGAGGTTGCAAAGGAAGCTTCAGATCTAATACTTTTGAATAATAACTTCAGTACGATAATATCAACAGTTGAGGAGGGAAGGCTGGTGTATAAAAATATCAGGAAAGTTATAGCGTATATTTTGTCTAACTCATTTGCTGAGATGATCCTTATCTTTGGGGCTTTGCTACTAAGGCTTCCCGCACCTCTTGCCGTTGCCCAAATACTATGGATCCACCTAATATGTGATGGGCCTCCTGATATCGCTTTAGGATTTGATGAAGATAAAACAGGGCTATTAAAACAAAAGCCTCACGATACTAGGAAGGAATTCATTTTAGATAGGAAAACTAGGACCTTGATTGTCTTTATAAGTCTTTGTATAGCATTTTTAAGCCTTATGATCTTTAGACATTTCTACTTGGTAGTAGGAAATTACCAATTAGCTCAAAGCATTGTATTTGCATTCCTATCCATCATCTCACTAACTTACATCTTGTCATATAAAGATCTGGAAATCCCAATTGTAAGAATGAAGAAATTCTTCAAAAACAAGATACTGCTCTGGTCTTTGGTCTATGGATATATTTTAACCTTTATTGCAGTATACTTACCGGGCTTGAATGAAGCTCTGGAGGTAACTCCCCTGGAACCAATTCATTGGCTGATAATATTAATTGGGGCAGTTGTCATCTCAATAGGCGTTGAGCTTATTAAAATGATCAGGTTTAAATAGGGATTATACTTCAGGAAAATCTCCTGGTTGATTTTGCTCAGAAGGCATTACTTCTGAGAACACAGATTGGATCATACCAGTATATATACCTGGTTCATCTTTAGGAACAAAAGTTCCGTTATTAGCAGTCATATCAAATTTCAGTTGTGCCCATTGTTCAGGTAAATATGTATTTCCCATGATAAGTTGGGCCATTTGACATGCGACTAATTTTCTTGGATCTAACCCTTTTGCCCTTTGTTCATCAACAAAGCTCTGTAGTCTGGTACGTGTTTCTCCTGGAGCTAATTTTTCTACAATACGAAATTGAGTAGAGATTGCAATAATTAATGCATGTTTATCACCATCCATATTTGGATCTGCCGGTGATAATTCATATACTTTTATGCCATTTGCTTCCGCCATGATATATACTTGTTAAATATTAACGGTATATATTACCCAATAAATATAGAATTTGCAATACTAAATAAAAATTTCGTTTTAATAATTTCATTAATAATAATTTATGAAAAAAATCGAAAAAGATTGGAAAAAGGAATTAACTAAAGAGCAATATCATGTAACTAGAGAGAAGGGTACTGAGGCTCCCTACAGTGGTGAATACTGGGATAACCATGATAAGGGATTGTATGAATGCTGTAGTTGTGGGCAAGTACTATTCAATTCTGAGACAAAATTTGACTCTGGAACGGGATGGCCCAGCTTTACAGACCCTGTTAATTTGGAACATGTAGAATTGATCCCTGATAATTCCTATGGTATGGAAAGAGTAGAGGTGGTCTGTAAACAATGTGGGGCTCATTTAGGACATGTTTTTGATGATGGTCCGGGTATGAATGGAAAAAGATATTGTATTAATTCCTTAGCTTTGAAGTTTAAAAAAGATGAATAAAGCAGTATTTGGTGCAGGCTGCTTCTGGCATGTAGAGGCAGAGTTTTTAAAATTAAAGGGCGTTATTGAAACAAGTGTCGGATTTATGGGTGGCAATGTGGAGAATCCCAGCTATGAAAGAGTTTGTGAAGGGGATACGGGTCACGTTGAAGTTGTAGAAGTTTCTTTTGATCCTGAAATCATCAGTTATGAGGAACTTGTTAGAGCTTTCTTTAAATTACATGATCCTACTCAGGTAAATAGACAGGGGCCCGATATTGGATATCAGTACCGCTCTGTTATCTTCTATTTCACTCCTGAACAAAAACAGATCGCAGAAAGTATAAAAAATGAACTGGAAAGGACAATTGGAGGGATAGCCACAAAGATTGAGAAAGCTTCCGAGTATTATAGGGCGGAGGAGTATCATCAAAAATATTATCAAAAAAATGGTCTAACTTCTTGCAGGATATGATGTTCACCTTGGCTGCAATTTATGTTAAATTGGATTATGCCCAAGAAGGAACCATTACTCAAAAAGAATATATATATTGCTGTTAATATCTTTTTCCTAATTGCTGCCCCGTTTAATCTGGGGTATTTTGGATACAATCTGCTTGGTGAGCTGATCCCACTTAAAAAAGAACAAGTTGCAGGAGCAACAGTAATCAATACTACAAGGACAGATAATTCTCCAGTTGTAACTAAAGAAGCTGTAATGGAGAATACTGATAATACTGCCCAATTAACACCAAGCCCCAGCCCCATGACAGAAGATGCTCAATTACTTGATGAAAGAGATACTAGAGCTACTTCCAGACAAAGAGCCGTCACAACTCTATATCTCTGTGTCAATGATATTGAGCCTGCTCACTGGAGTATATTCACTCATACCAAGACCTTAACCGAGATCACTCCTGATGAATTACAAAACAATAGAGAAGGTGCCTTATTGACCTATTGCCAGACCAAGGTCAGAACTAAGGATGTTGAATCAGATATTACGGTAATAAGACGGGGAACCGATAAAAGCCAGGAGCTAGTACTTAATAGAGTAGAGCTTCAACAATTCAGCTATGTAATATTGAATTATGAAGGTGATGACGAGATCACTTATGAATTAAGGAGTGACAGGCCTTAATACTATTGCATTATCTTTTTATTCAGATTCTCAAGTTCCATGATCTTTTGTTGCAGATCTTCTTCCAATTGTTTTTGTCTAGTAGCATCAGTCATGAAATGAGTTATTCCAGTGATCTGGCCATCCTCTCTAACAGGATTAAATGAAACTTGCAGATAATATTTAGTGCCATCTGGCTTTTCTTCGATGTATAAATCGGTGAGCTTTTGGCCTTCTAAAGCTTTGACATTCCTGTCATGCCACCAATCTCTTTCCTCTGCTTTTAGAAGAGTATTACAATTATCTCCGGCAACCGGGTCGCGACCCGCTCGGGCTCTCACCCAGGCCACATAGGCAGAATTAAAGGCAATTAGATTTAAATTTCTATCTAATAGAGTAATGATATCCTCTGTATTCTCAATCATGGCCTCGAAATTTGATTTAGCCTGACTTACTTCTTTCTGCATTTTGACGATATCATCAATTACTCTAACTGTTTCCAATACACCGATCATTTTACCGCTGGAATCATAGATCTTTTTAGCAGTAGCCCAATAGTTTAATTCCTCATTCTGCACTTTAGTTTTTGCCTCAGCAGATATTTCATCATCAGTTCGACTAATGTTAGTATAGTAGGGCTCAATGGCTTTAGGATCATGGCCTAATATTACCGATGTTAAAAACGGCCTGTTTCTTTCTCCGAAAGCTATCTCAGCTAGATCTTGGATCGATTTACCGATCATTTCTGATTCTGTTCTTTTAAACAATTTCTCCATAGATTTATTCCAGAATATGATAGTCCCTTGGCTGTCTACACCAAATATTAGGTCGGTAATAGAATCCATCACTAAGTTTAATAGCTTCTGTTTTTCACCTATCTCTTTTACAGCTGATTTTAATTGAGTAATGTCCTGCATAGCTATAACAAAGCCCAGCTCTTTTTCGGCATTCATTACCTGTTTGGTGCTTCTGATCCTAAGCCATCTTGAACTATCCATTGTGCTTACTTCAACCTCAAACACTTTGTCCTGGGTTTCTATCAATGATTTAACATCAACATCAAGAGGGGAGAGCACATCACGAATAGGAATACCTTGTTTTAATGATGTAGCCAGATAATTCTCAGCAATTGCATTCTTATCGATTATCTTTAAATCCTTATCAAGATAAATTATGCCTAAAAATGTATTATCTAAGAGACTTTCATTAAGCATGGTCCTAACTTCAAAGAATTTACCCTGAAAAATTCCCAGCCAAACGAAAATATCTGCCACTAAAAAGGCTATTGAAGTTAGATCAATCCCAACAAGGGGATTAAGTTTGAAAGTGTAAATCACATTAGCAAGTAAAGGAGAAAGGATACCTAAGGCCAAGAAGAACAATTGCTGCCTAACAACTTTTAAAGATCCTACAGCATATCTTAAAAGCAAGATAGAACTTATTATTAAACATAGGTAGGAGTAAATAGCAAAAATGATGGTCCAGGGGCCATATGTATAAATTAAAGCCTGTTTTAAATAGTCAGTTGGCATCATCTCCACTTTAGCCCAGGTCAAACCATGCAGTTCATTACTTAGAGCCAGTACAAGAGTTAATAGGGAAGGGATCAGAAGTAATACTAAAACCAACTTTTTGTATTTAACATAAAATTGATTTTCACTAAATCCTAACGCAAATACCAATGTGAATAGGGGAGCGAAAGCGATCCCGAAGTAAGATAGCTTAGAAACTGTATATTTAAAACTCTCATCCAATGAAAAATATTCCAGAGCAGTAGTTAAGGACCAGATCGCCACACTTAAAAAGACCATGGAAAATGCAGCCATACCTGGAACATGCCTGTTTTTAAATAGGTTCACACTATATACAAGGCTAATAACAAAGCCTAGAAGGAGAATCAGAGCAAAAATATTTATATCCCACATAGAAAGTGCAGTTAACTAAGTATCAGTATAGCTTAAGTTGGCTGTTAAATTAAATTGATAGGGGAGAAGAAAGAAAAAATTTAGGACGTATTTAAGGGTAGGGGAGTTTAAGTAGAAAATTTAATATTAACTTTGGAATTTGGTAATTATGGTAAACTGGAATATATATTTTCTAAAATTAAATAAGTAAACATTAGTTGGCAATAAACAGTTAAGAATGATCAACCAGCCTAAGTCTGACATAAATACTTTTCCACAAACCACCCCCTTTTCTGACATAATCGTAACATTTACGTCTACAGATGATTTCAACAAGTTATCCACAAAAAATATTAATAGCTATCCCTTTTTTGAAAGGGAGTATTTAGAACTTTTCTCTAATAATTTTAATTGTAATCCATATTATCTTTGTGTTAAGCATGATAACAGGATAATTATGGAAGGATATTTTGATAAGCTTGATGAGCAATTGATCCTATTAGGTATGAGACCTGTTCTAGGAGGTCAGGAGTTAACAGACTATGGGGACGTGATATATTCCGGATATATATCAGGAGATCTTGGTGTAAAACTATGGGGTGAAACAAAGTCATACTTATCCACAATGGGGATAAAAACTATCAGGCTTGATTATTTGCGCGCCGACTCCCCTACACTTCTCTTTCTTAAGTCTCTACCTAATGTTGAAATTTCTGATCAAGAAGTTGCACCATTTATTGAATTAAGTGCAGGATTCGAAGGAATATTAAATAGAATTAACAAAAAAGACAGGCAGGAATTGAAACGTAAATTAAGAAGACTTGAAGCTATTGATTACAAATTTGAAGTTAAAATAGAGATCTCAGAGACTGATATTAATGAATTTATAAGGCTGCACAGATTATCTGATCCTTTAAAAGAGAAGTTCATGAGCAAAGCAATGGCAGAATACTTTAAGATGCTAATTAGATTAAGATTTAAAAATTGGAATGTAAACATGGCCTTCTTAGAAATTGAAGGCAAGAACGCAGCATCAGTACTATTCTTTAGCAACGGTATAGTATTGATGGGATACAATTCCGGATATGATCCCCTATTCACCTACTATTCTCCCGGATTAATGAGCAAGGTTAAATTAATGCAGTGGGCTATTGAAAATGGATTTCAAACATTTGATACATTAAGAGGGAACGAGAGGTATAAATATGATCTGGGAGCTGTTGATCTTAAATTATATAAAGCAATTATTAAATTATGAAAAAGCATACTATTGCCTGTATCTTTGCACATCCTGATGATGAATCATTTGGTCCTTCAGGTACTTTAATTAAACTGGCCAAACAAGGTCATGATGTCTATGTGATCACCGCTACCAAGGGTCAGGCAGGTCAAAGCTCGAATAAAAAGATCACCGGGGATCTTGGGAGTCACCGTGCCCAGGAATTAAATAAAGCTTGTAAGATCATGGGGATAAATCCCCCTATTCTTCTTGAATTCTTTGATGGCACTTTAAATGAGCATCAGTTGCCTTTATTAAAGAAAAGGATATTGGACGAAATTAATAAAATTAAACCTGAAGTCATTATAGTCTATGAAAGAGGAGGCATATCCTATCATCTTGATCATATTGCCGTAACTAAGGCTATGCTTACAATATATGATGAAGGTCTATACAAATCTAAAAAACTCTACTACTTTGGCCTCCCCTCCTCTCTTAGTAAACAAATTGGTAGGGAAAGCACCCTTAATGATGAACGCTTAGCAGTAATTGATGTTAGTGATCAAATGCCAATTAAAATTAAGGCAATGAAGGCCCATGAGTCTCAGGAAAAGGATTATGTCAGGATAATTGAGAGATTGAAAGCTATGAGCAAGGGAGAATATTTTGAATATTTCTCCCTTGCCAGAAGTGAAATTGAATCACTAGTATTTCCGGAGTCTGATCTTTTAGCTGGTCTTAAATGAGTGATAGGCGCAGCCTTGAATTAATTAAAGAAGAAGGTAATGGTCCCGTGATCTACTGGATGAGCAGGGACCAAAGAGCCTACGACAATTGGGCTTTAATTCAAGCCCAAAACATTGCTCTTCAAAGAAATGTCCCACTCTTTGTTGTATTTGTATTAAGACCGATTACCAATCCAACATTTAATCCCAGGCATTATCAATTTATGCTTAAAGGCTTGCAGGAAGTTCATAATGATCTTTCCTTACTAGGAATCTCTTTTAAGATTCTGCAGGGAGAACCAATAGATGTTCTCCCTTCTTTTATTAAGACCACAAAAGCTAGCTTAATAATAAAAGACTTTTCACCTTTAAAGGGTGCTAAAGCTGATAATGAAAAGGTAAAAAGATATTGTACTCAACATCATATAGGTTTCACCTTAATAGATGCACATAATATTGTTCCGGTCTGGGAAGCTTCTGACAAGAAGGAATACGGGGCTAGATTTTTTAGAAGAAAGATTCAACAATTGCTTCCCCAATATCTAGCACCCTACCCTGAGCTTAAAGAAATGAAGGGTGATG
>JAKQLP010000116.1 GCA_029567095.1 bacterium | reverse complement strand
AGTTTTCATCAGCCAATCATACTGACTTTGCTGACCAAACCACTCCATTCTTCTTCTAATTCTGGTTGATTGACCTGCTTTCACGAACTTACCTTTCCATTCCGGAAAGTATCGTGCCTAAAACAGATCAAAATGAGGTTAATTGCAAAGCTTATATGTTATAATTCCGCCTCATGGGAATTAATCCTTATACTAGTGAGGCAGTATCGCAAGATTCAAGTCCTACAGCAGATGAGGCCTTAACTCCAGTTGGAGATCGATCTGAAGTCTCATCTAAGTCTGAATCAGAACAAAAGCCTTTGCTGTTAATTTTACCAGCCAAAGCAGAAGATTTAGATACGATTGCTAATTATTATGTTACTGCTTACACAACTGGTGCTTGGGAAGGTGAGAAGCACGAGAAAAGTGAGGTCTTAAAAAGACTTCAAGATAATTTTATAGACCCGAATTTTAGAATATTATCTTTAAAACTAGGAACAGAAATTGTTGGTTTTTCGATCACTAGAAAAGTTCCAATTGGAGAAATAGTTGAGGATATTAGTGCCGATCTATTGGTAAACAGTCAAGTAATAATTAGTGATCAAGAAAAAGATACGCTTTCCAAAGCATTTGCTGAAACTATACAAGTACCTAACATTGAAGATTCTGATCAAAATATGTTTGCCGGAGTTTTTCAGGATATTGTTATTATCCCAGAATACCAGTATCTGGGAAGAAGAGGCTATCTTAATTTGATGATCAATGCAACAAGAATGCTATTGGAAGATTCCACTGTTGCCATGATCGTTGTTTATACAAAAGAGGATGTTTCAACGATCGTAAAAACATTAGTTGGTATGGGAGGGAGCCTTGCTCTCAAAGTAGAAAAACTAAGAGATGGTTCTGACTCAGAGGGGGAGAAGGCTAAAGATGTTTATGTAGTTTATTCTGGAAATTCTGATCAAGTAAGACCAAAATTTAAAGAATTCTGCCAAAGATTTAATATATGATTTTAGATTAGTTATCTAGCTAATAAGTTATGGTTAAATGATTTAGATATGAATGATACGAACTTGCCAATTAGTAATTACGACCATTACTGCGCAGGGTATCAGAATCCTGATAACCAGGGAGCGGGTTATTTTTTGGGGGTTTGTCTCAATGTGGGGAAAGTTCCGATAAAATTTCGTCATCCTGGTTCGGAAGTATTGGATAAGATCAATGCCTTTGATATGGCTGAGGCGATCGGAACTTATCTTGGCCAAATTAATATGATCAAAGTATCGTCTTTTTGTGGTCTACAGGGGCAACTTTGGGGATACGATATTGCCAAGCACGAGCTACTACGCAATAAAAAATCTTTATTAATTGCGCGGATAAAAAACAAGAATAACAAAGATATTTCAGTTTACTCTGCTAAACCAATTTTGGATGCCATGGAAAGACTTATCGGCACTAGAGACGAAAAACGATTTCCGCTATTACCCGGATCGCATGTTCCTTGCGCCACAAAGCAAATTACCAAAGCTGGTCCTTGTCATTTATACTGCGCAATTGCAATAGGAATTCCACAAAATAGGAAGAATAATG
>JAKQLP010000008.1 GCA_029567095.1 bacterium | reverse complement strand
GGGGATTTATTCTTTATTAAGTCTAGTATTCTCATTTATTATAATCTTCACAATACTCTTACCAATGCTTGTATCAGGCAAAGACCCTTTAGTTTCCGTGATCCTATCGAGCTTAATATTATTACCTGTCATCTTTTATTTGTCTCATGGATTCAATACTAAAACCACCATTGCCATTATTGCTACTCTATCTTGTATGATCCTAACTGGTATCCTTGCTAATATCTTTATCGATCTTACCAATCTGCAGGGTTATACAAGTGATGAATCCTATCTATTAAAAAACCAGATCGCTAATTTTGATATGCGCAATTTACTATTAGCGGGCATGATAATTAGCTCCTTGGGAATACTTGATGATATAACCGTATCTCAGATCTCAATTGTGTTCGAACTGCATGCTCTTAATCCAGATTTAAAAATTAGAGATCTCTATAGCAAAGGTATGAATGTTGGGAAAGATCATATAGCCTCAATGATAAATACTTTGGTACTTGTTTACGCCGGCTCCTCACTTCCACTATTATTACTATTCATTAATAATCCGCTTCCTGCTGCTGAATTAATAAGTTTTGAAATGCTGGCAACCGAGATCGTTAAGACTCTTGTTGGCAGTATCGGCTTGATTCTGGCTGTTCCGGCGGCAACCATGCTAGCCTCCTATTACTTAACAAAGATGGCTCATAAAAAAGTACGCATTGAAGAAATATATTAAGAAATTGATATAATAAACATAATCATATTTAGCCAGGGTATTTGCATATATAATAAGAAGCATCTTTAATGATAGAATAATTTGAGAGTTAATGATTTTAAATATGGATAAAAATAAACTACTTGTCATTCTCCCAATCCTGATCTTTATACTAATGATTGCGATCATTGTGATCTTGATTGTGGGGAATGATCAAAATAGTGATCCTAGAATAGATAATAGTGCCGGGATCCAATGTGTTCAGGGTGGCTGTAGTGGTCAGCTCTGTGTGGAAAATGGCACTAATGAAATTGTGACTACATGTGAGTGGAAAGACGAATATCAATGTTTCAATGACGCTTTATGTGAAGTCCAGGATGATGGGAAATGTGGATGGACATTAACAGCAGAGTATGAAGCCTGTCTGGAATTTATAACAGGAAATAAATAGTTCTATTCGACAAGCAGGCCTCCTCTTTGCATATCCCATAAACTCTTGTAAAGACCTCCCTTCTTTTTTGTTAATTCCTGATGTGTTCCTTCTTCAGCAATTAGTCCTTTATCGATCACAATTATCCTATCTGCTCTCATAACTGTTGACAGCCTATGAGCAATTATGATCGTTGTTTTATTCTTAGCTATTCTCCAGAATGCATCCTGGATCAATTTTTCTGAAAAAGAATCCAGTTGAGAAGTAGCTTCATCAAAAACCACAACCGGAGTATCAGCTAAGAAGACCCTAGCGATAGCCAACCTTTGTTTTTGTCCTCCAGATAATTTAATACCTCTTTCACCCACTTCTGTCTCATACTTATCAGGTAGTTTTTCAATAAAGTCATTGAGATTAGCTAATCTAGCGGCTTCTATTATTCTTTGTTTAGACACATTGGGATTGGGATAGGCAATATTGTATCCAATAGTATCGTTAAATAAGACCGGTTCCTGAGGAACTAAACCGATCTGTGCTCTTAAAGATGATTTGGTAACATCGTTGATGTCTATGCCATCAACTAATATACTGCCCTTTTGAATATCGTAAAATCTTAATAACAACTTCACTAGAGTAGATTTACCTGCTCCAGAAGTCCCAACCAAAGCCACTGATTGATTAGGTTCTATCTTTAAATTCAAGCCTTTGATAATATCATTTCCCTGTTTGTAGGCAAATTCAATATCTTTGAATTCAATTCTGCCGACCACATTACCAAGCTCGCTGGCATTATGTTTATCTTGGACATCAGGCTTAAGATCAAGTACATTTAGATACTTTTCAAGATCTGTGTGATTCTTGGCTATCTCTCTTAGCCTGAATATCAGATTGTACATCTGGGGATAGAACCTAACTGTAAAAGTAATAACCAGGATGAACTCTCCATTATTGAATATTCCCTTCTGCATTAAATCCAAGCAGATCACAAATATCACTGCCATAGAAATGATTATTAAAGTACTAGTCACTACCTCTATCTCTCTGAAGGAATAAGTGTAGGACCAAACTCTTCTATACCACTCTTTGAATTTATCTATTAATCTATTATGTTCAAATTTTTCTTTAGCAAAGAATTTGACTGTTTCGAAGTTAATAAGATTATCAGCAATGATGCCTGATATATCATCTTCCACCTTATTGAAATATCTTCTAGCTTTAATGTTTCTTGCTAATAAATATCTGGTAAGAGACAGCATTATCAATACCGACACAAGCACAACCAAGGTCAAACGATAATCAAGTGCAGCAAAAGCAAACACAATGAATAGAAAGTCTACTAGGATCATCAGCAACTCTCTATTGATCTCATGATTAAAACTAAAGAAAGCCCCATCGCCACGCCTAATCATTGAGATCAATGAACCACTTTTTTTATTGGCGTGATAGGCAAAATCAAGATCATGAAGATGTGTTAACACTTCAATCCTTAGATCCCTAGCTCCTTGCAAAATATATACATCTGTAACTGTCCAGGCAAAGACACCGACCACCATACCAACTACCTGAACACCTATAAATCCGGCAATGATATTCACATAGGTCAGAGGGTCGGTATTGGGAGTATTTACAGCGTCAGTCAGGAATTTAATATAGTAAGTGGAAAGGTTGTATAGAACCTGAGCAATGATAATAAGAAGAGAGCCGGCAATGAAAGTACGGCGATATCTCCAGATATACTTGTAGAATTTAGATAAAATATTCACCCCAAGGAAAAGAGCAGATTGTATTTGAAAATTATAGCAAGGAAGGATAAGGATAGTAATAGCTTTACATCAAATTTATCCTTTTCCCGATAAAAGGTAGCTTAACTAGTTTCAATACTACAAAAAGCAAGATATCCAAAACCCACGCTGGTAGTCTTTCAGCCATATCTAGTAATCTGGATTCCTGTTTTTTCTTATCTAATATGATTTTAATTCCCTGATAATCATAATTATCATCGAGTATCTTCCTGGCTATATCTCTGCTACTGGTCATACCATTGGACATGCCTCCTCCATGCAATCTACTGGCGAAACCACCTGCATCTCCACATAAGAAAATATTTCCGAACTCATGGCCTTGATAATCATAATTAATTAAAGCTCCATAAAATTCATTTTCTGTAAATTCATATGATCTTAGTTTCAGGTAATCCTGTAAATACTGCTTAGCCTTTTGAGGATTCAATAATTTCAGATCAAAATAGATACCAACATTATTCACTTCTTTATGCGGGAATTCCCAGATATATCCAGTCTTGATCGTTTTAGGGTCATAATATGCAATTAATTCATTTGAGGTAGGCAAGATATTGTAATACAGTCCCATACAATGCTTACTGCCTAATCCCAAGTATGATCTAACTATTGAATTTGAACCATCTGCTCCTACTAAATATTTGTATGTAAAATTACCCTGATTGGTTTCAATTTCCCCTTTTCCAATCTTTTTAACTAATACGGGATTTTTAATTGTGATATTTTTAGCTTTGACTATCTGCTTTAATAAATACTGACCAAAATCAATTCTTTCAAAGCATTTGAATTGATCTTTACTTAAAGAGAGAACTGTTTTATGCCCTCTAAGATAGGAAATATGCTTATCAAATCTTTTAACTAATTGCTCAGGCACATCTACAATATCTTCGGAATCCTTAACTCCTCCTGCACATATTTTAGTTCCAATTATCTTGCTTTTATCTAGTATTAAAACTTGATATTCTGAATCCATCAAGGTCCTAGCACATTCCAGCCCTGCAGGCCCCGCTCCAATGATTATTACATCATAATGATTTTTCATAAGGGGAATATTGATAATTTATTAATTATATATTTTTAATGTTTCTAGGGGAATAAAAAACCCACAATCGCTTGTGGGTTCTTATTACTATTGGCTGCCCGACGTGGATTCGAACCACGACTAGATGGTTAACAGCCAACTGTGCTACCGTTACACCATCGGGCAACAAAATCGTGTGCATATTATAACAATTCGGATTGGCTTTTAAAAGAGTGCTCGATTACTTTAATAATTCATAACTTTTAACTAGTCTCTGCAGTACACTTATAAAGGAAAGCACAATCAATACAATAAATACCCAACTAACTAAATTCATTTCTAGGTAAATTACATCGGGCCAAATCATATTTAATAGTAAAGCAACTCCAACAAGTAAGAGTCTTTCGGGTCTTTCAATAAGACCAACTTTAACTTCAATATTCTCGGCTCCGGCACGTGATCTAATATAACTTATCAAATAAGATAATACGATCAACATTATGGCCAGCTCATAGCTTACTAAACCAGCTATGGCAAATCCGGCAATATATATAGCATCTGCCACCCTATCGAGAGTGGAGTCTAATATTCCTCCAAATTTGCTGACCTTACCACTCATTCTGGCAACAGCTCCATCTAGAGTATCAAATAATACACCGAACATGCTTAATAAAGCCCAGCCGTATTCTTCGATAGTAATGAAATATAAAAATAGCAATGGAGGTATTAGTCCTAAAAATGTTAAAATGTTAGGGTCAATTCCTTTAAAAGGAGTGGCTATAAGTTTAATCAAAGGATTAATTTTTTCTTTGTATTTAGAAACCATTGATGAATAAATATAAATTAGATCTACATATACATTCTATCTTATCATCAGACGGAGGCATAGACAAAAAGGATCTAGAATATATCTTTGAGAATAAAATATTAGACTACATAGCCATAACTGATCATAACGAGGTCGAATTCGCGCAATCTATGCAGGAATATTTTCCAGGTCGAATTATTGTGGGAGAAGAAATAAAGACAAGTCAGGGGGAGATAATCGGTCTCTATCTTAAGGAAAAGATCAACAAAGGCATGACCATAGCCCAAACCTTAAAAGCAATCAAATCACAAGGCGGACTAAGCTATATCCCTCACCCTTACTCAGAAAGAAGGCATGGTATCGGACCTCTACTTCTTGACGTATTCCATGATATGGTTGATTTTATCGAAAGCTATAATGGCAGGGCGATTTTGGGGATATCAAATAAAAAAGCCATTGAATTTGTAGCTCAAAAGAAATTGGTACACGCCACTAATTCCGATGCTCATAGTAAAAGAGGGATTGGGAAAGTATACAATCTAATTTCAGCTGCTCCTACCAAAGAAACCTTAGTATCATTATTAGAATCGGCTGAGCATATCACAGGGAGAGCTCCTTTAGCTGAATATCTATCTCCCACCTTAAACAGATTAAGTAAAAGATTCAAATGAAATTACGAGATATATTCTTTCGTAAAGATCATAGCTTCGAGCGGGAGCTACAGCAATATGCTGTCTATACCCCGGAACGACGCTCACTAAATTTTGCACCCACCAATAAAATATTCGGATCTAGAAAACTAAAATTCATTTCAGCTGGTTTACAAGCAAGGGTGTATAAAATTGAAGGAATGGACTGGGTAGTAAAAGAAGGTAGATGGGATCTGGAATTAAACTTATTTGGAACGACCAAGCTTCCTTTACCTGCCTCTCTAACAGAAAAAGCTTTACATATGTTCCAATATACATTTCTGCCAACCGTTCCTGAGATATTGAGGCAATACAAAGCTTATTTAAAATTTGTTCAGTATTTTGGATATTTCTCTGAAAAGAACAGTTATCATCATCCTAATCTGGATTTAATTATTAATGCCCAGCGTAATATCAGAGATTCTCTGATGCTGCATAAAGACGATCTGGAGCAATATTACCACATGCGCTTCCATCACAAGATCGATCAGGTCCTGCAATCTGAATTTAAATATCATAATTTCGTGCCAAAGGAATATCTATTGATCGGGCAGGGTGTTTCAAGTGAGAATAAAGGTCGAACAACTTTCTTCATTGTCCAGGAATTTGTTAAGGGTGAATTACTGCATGATCTGGAGCCTAAGCTATTAGAAAGCAATGTCAGAAAACAATTAGCCTTGATGATCTATCTAATCCTATTAATGAATTATCAAATTCATCTGGTACCAGATACCAGGCCCCGTTATCCCATTCTGCAGGTAGGCAATTGGCTTACCAAGACCGATAATATCATTGCAACTGAAGACAAAATCAAATTCATTGATACCAGATGGTTCTGGGACTATAACAGTAATCCTATCAAAAGAGGATTGATAATCCCGGATATGATAATTAATCTTGCTAAAAGCTATATTAACGTACTCTTAAATGAACTGGACTGATCTTTTTAACGGCCTATTTATATTCCTTCCTGCAGGTATTGCTAATGCTACACCAGTCATAGCCAGTAAGATAAAAGCTTTAGACTTCTTAGATAAACCTATTGATTTTGGAAAAAGCTATAAAGGTATACGAATTTTTGGTGATCACAAAACATTAAGAGGCTTTATCACTGGGATAATTATGGCTATTATCACTATATTGCTACAGCAAGCTTTAGTTCAGAATAATCCCCAACTGCAAGATCATCTCTATATTAAATACAATGAGATCAATCCTTTGATATTTGGTATTCTAGCTGGTACAGGAGCATTACTGGGCGACGCTGTAAAAAGTTTTTTCAAACGTAGAACTAATATCAAGCCTGGTGAAGCCTGGTTTCCCTTTGATCAGATCGACTATATCATCGGCGGTACAATTTTTTTAAGTTATTACCTTAAAGACTTCCCCATACTCTATTTAGCCATCCTCATCATCTATTTCCTTTTACACTTAATATCTACCTTTATCGGATATCTACTGAAATTGAAAGATAAACCTATATGAGTAATTATAATCCCGGTCTGATCAAGCGCACCTTCCATAATTTAAGACGCCAAGCTGCTAAATACTGGATCAAGCTTATGCAACCTTATGTTATTGCCATTACCGGAAGTCAAGGCAAAACAAATACAGCATATATTCTGTCTAAACTATTACCCAAGGCCTTGATCACTGATATGAACCTGGATACATATTTCAACGTCCCCATAACTGCTTTAAAGGTTAAAGATCATAAACAATTAGCCATCTTCGAATTAGGGATAGATAAGATCAATGAGATGGACCTGCATCTAGAGATCGTTAATCCTAATATCTCCATAATAACTGGCATTGCTCCTGTCCATAGTGATGCTGAACACCTAGGAAGTCTCGAAAATATCATTAAAGAGAAGCGTAAGATGATCGAGGTTCTCAAGCCTGATGACTATGCCATCCTTAACTATGATGATCTACACGTTAGGGATATGGCTAAATATACAAAGGCTAAGGTATTCTTCTATGGCTCAGATAAAAAAGAATGCCATGTCTATACAGATGCCGATCTTAAAAATCATAGTAATTATACTCTTAACAAAGAGGGGACAACTTTTTCCATATTCGATGAAGAGCATGAAATAAAATTAACAACTCCCCTATTAGGTCTTCATCATATTAGTAATATCATGGCCTGTTACTTAGCATTTAAACTGGTGAAGGTAAATTTTCTGAAGGAAAAGGCCAATTATAGACAGGAATTCTCAGATACTCTAGCCCAAATCACACCCCTAAAAGGCAGAATGAGCTTTGAGCAAGGACCAAGGGGACTATATATTCTCAATGATTCCTTAAGAGCAAATATTAAAAGCACAAAATTAGGCTTAAAAACTTTCTCTTTGATGCAAGATCTTCCCGGGAAGAAAATTGCTGTACTCGGGGAAATGGGTGAGATCGGTGAAGATGAAGTACTAAAGCATGAACAATTAGGTAAATTCATAGCTAATCTCTCTGATATTGATACAGTTATTGGTATTGGGCCTTTACAAAAGGCAGCACAGGAAGCAGCCTTTAAAAATGGTATGGTAGATAGTAAGTATTATTGGGCAAAAGATGTATTAGTGGCTGCCGGGATATTAGGTATGCTTGTTAAACCCGGAGATACAATCTATCTAAAAGCCTCTCTATTAAGACATATGGAAAGACTGCTAATGGTATTAGACGGACAAGCCGTAGGATGCAACGCTATTTCCTGTCCACTATACAATCACTGTAGTAAATGTGAATTCCTGCACAAGGGATATATTAAGCAATAATTCCGACAGTTCTTAAATATTCAAGCACGTAGGGTATTATGATCAAGCCACCTGCTAATATCGAAACACAAGCAGATATTAAAACAGCTCCAGCAGACACGTCTTTAGCATATTTAATGTTAACTCTATATTCCTGAGATATGGTATCAGCTAAAGCTTCGACTACGCTGTTAAAAGCCTCAGAGATCAAAACCAAAGCTACCAGTAATCCAATACTGACCCAGTCCTGATGAGAAAAATCTAAGAATAATCCTAAAAGACCGATACAAGTAGCCACAAAAAGCTGGATCCTGAAATTCCTTTCATTTTTGATGATAAGAATGAGCCCGGTGATGGCAATTCTCAGACTAGAAAAGAAATTTGAAGGAATATATACCTGATTTTTATGATTGTCAGCTGCCATAATCAATATTTAATATGCGCACATTGTAGCGCTTTTAATTAGATTTGACCACTTTAGGCTGGTCTAAGCTGCATGTTGGCAAAATCAACAACTCTAGGATCATTAACACTAGGAGTGATCATTACCATCTGAGGGATCAATTCCTGACCTAATATATTTGTTAATGCTGTTTGCATTTGGCCAACAAAGGCTCCTTCTCGAGGTTTATCGACCAAAGTCATTAAATTAGGTCCATCAAAGGTATGCACAAATGAGGTAGGTGGAGGTGCAGTTAAAGATGTTACCACATTCTGAATTAACCCTTGAAAAGCACTATGACCGGGTTCGATATTTCCTCTACTAAATCCATAGGCACCTTCACGCATACCGGCAATATCTCTGGCAATATTTGCTAAGATAGGGTTCCTAGGCAGTCTAGGTGAACTTTTTGAAACAATAAACTTGGCAGCATCAGGCTGCATCTCTCTTCCTAAGGTCTGCAAGCCTTTAATATCTAAGAGTTTTTCTAACTTTAATCCTAATACCGATAATAGAGATCGGGCCATAGCTAGTCCCTGTGGTAATAACACACCATCAATATCCCAAAAGCTTAATCTATGTTGCGCAGCTAACTCTGCTGCAGTAGTTAGATCAGGGACCATATACATGAAATCTGAAGGGAGTTCTTCTATTCCCCTATGGTTACCTGTGGCGGCAATATAATCTAAGGCCTGCTTTTGGGCCATGATCATTGCTGCTTCATTGTGTCCGTTACTTCTAAACATAATATATTCAATAATATATTAATTCAGACATTACATCACCCATCTTTTTGGGCGCGCTATTATATCACATAAATCGGACAATGGAAGCTATTTTTATACAAATTTATTAATACCAATGAAGCCAAATCCTGGTATGGGAGCTTCTCTTTGCATAAGATCTCTAAGTAACGGTCTGGCTAGACCCATAACTTGACCACCCCAAAAATCCTGTGGTGTGGGAACGGGAAGAATAACTGCAGCATCGTATAGCTGGATAAAGTTTGAATTAGGATTATTCCTTAAAATGTCATCCATCCTATCAACATAACCTTCATAACTTTTTCGATTTCTAAAAATTCCTGTTTGCTGATCCATACCCATAAAGATTTCCTCATCAGTAAATCCCACGCCCTTTAAATGATCGATAATCCTACCGGTTCCGGGAAAAATTCTATTTCTATTAGTTTGCAGAAATACCTGCGCCCCCTGCTCCCTAACTTTGAGTAACCTTTGCAGTGCTGCATCTTCAAAGCCATCAAATAGAAAAGCCAAAGTTTGATCAATATCCGATGCAATGATCAGATTCGAAGCTCCACCTGCAATATCAACAGCCATATCTACAGCCTCTGAAGCCAAGGAGCTTTTATGAAATCCTAAATATTTTGACTCAGGTATAGTTGGGAAATTATAGCCGGGGAGCTCTAATCTAGCGGCTTTATCAACAACATAGCCAGCTACAGCCATACCAGCTCTATAAAAAGGCTTTAATAAATTCGGTTTAGCAGGTTGTTTTGATAATTCTAAATTAACTTCTCCCATAAAACCTATGTTTTAAGTCTAGATTAACGGATAATATCATTTTTTTTTACATTTAATAAGCAGGAAATAAATTTGCGATATAGTATAATAATCTCGATGGAGCAAGATAGAAGCCTTCAAAACAATCAAATGGAAATGCCTATCAAAGAGAAGGGCGAATTCATCTATAATATTAAGCGCAATTTAAGTAAATCCATTGTCTATGCAGGAGTTATGCCTCAATGGCGTAATTTCCTTTATGTATTCTCAACTATTTCAGGTATTGCCCTGACAATTGCTATAGGCATATTTTTGTATCAGAACATGCAGGTTCTTCCTGAGCAAATTCCTTTGTTCTATCAGCAAAAAGACAGTTCTTTCGCTACCATAGCTAAAGATAAGATATTTATCGTTCCTGGATTCATTTTCCTTGTTACTTTAGTTATGAATTATTTGAAGGGAAGGATCTATGGATTTGACCGCAGACTTGTTTTCGTTCTAAATATTGCTGAGATCATCAGCTATATTCTAATCTTTGTAGGTTTAAGCCAGCTTTTCTCATTGATACTAATTTAAAGTATGCAGGAAGAACAATTACAAAAATATCTGGATCTACTGCCTTTGGCAGTGATTGCTTTTATTGCTTCAACATTATTAACTCCATTAGTAGGGGCATTAGCTAAGCGATTCAAATTCATTGATCTTCCCAAGGAGAAAAGACCCAGGACAGATAAATCACTTTCCCAAAGGATTCATAAAGGTATTAAATTAAGATTAGGAGGGTTGGGAGTCTTACTCCCCTTTATTATCCTAGTTCTTTCTCAAGCGTCTAATAATCCTCAAATAATGGGTATGATAGCGGGCTTAATTGTCCTATTGGTAATAGGAGCTTTGGATGATAAGTATGAATTAAGTGCCAAATACCAATTCTTAGGTCAGATAATTGCTGCTTTAATAGTCATACTCAGTGGAGTAACTATTACACAGTTAGATATTGCCGGTCAACGGCTTAAATTCGATTCATTTATAAGTGTATGGAATTTAGGCCTATTTGAATACACATTCATCTTCCCCGGCGCTATCATCACCTTATTCTGGATACTGACCATAATCAACGCTATTAACTGGATGTGCGGCATAGATGCCATTGGTGAGGTCATGACCTTTATTGCTTCATTAACGACAATGCTTCTCGCTATAAGGGCAGACCAACCGGAACTGGCCTTGATCAGCGCTATGCTGGGAGCTAGTATTTTGGGATATCTACCCTTTAATTTCCCTCCCAGTAAAATAATTAGCGGTACAGGCGGCACTACTGGTTATGGATTCATCCTGGCAGTACTTGCTGTAATGAGTGGATCAAAAATCACTAGCGCCATAATGATACTTAGTCTTCCTTTAATTGATATGATCTGGGTCATGGTCTTTAGATTTTTAAACCTTAAAGAAGTACCCTTTTTAAAACGCCCCTTCATGGGTGGGAATGTTCATTTGCATCATAGAATTATGGCTTTGGGATTCACTCAGATCCAAACTCTGTTCATTGAAATGACTCTGATCGCTCTTATTTCTCTGATCGCCTTCTATTTCGGCGGATTCAGTGACTCCTTCCTGATCCTGGTTTCCATAGCTGTACTATTGATCTTCGTCTTTACAGCAATAACCTTGGCTGCCAAACGTAAGCAAACCGCCAAACCTAAAGAGCCAGAATCTAAACCACCCATTATTGATAATGGGCCCACACCCGAAGAAAAATACGCATATTGATTCCAATTTAACAGTTATTTGATATAATTCATTGTTCTCTACCAACCCCATTGTGGGCCGATAGCTCAATTGGTAGAGCAGAGGCCTCTTAAGCCTCGTGTTCCGGGTTCGAGCCCCGGTCGGCTCACCATCATATTTACCAAATCCCCAGGCTAGTGATATAATCACGCTTCAATAATCTTAACAGGAAATGAATTTAGTCATACCATCACCGAATGTACCTATAGAATGTAGACTTCTGCAAAGGGAACAACATCTAACGTCTGTATCAGGGAGGATCAATAGGCCTGAATTCACATCCCAAGCTAGAGGCAATCTAGATGGTTTGGTATGGACCTGGAGCAATGTTAAACCCCAAAATCTTATCAACGGCAGTAAAAGGATCGAGGATCTTATTGCTCAAGGAGTATTAACAGGTGAAAGCATTTCCCAATCAGGTCTTAAACATCTATTACTCCAATTTATTGAAACAATTCCCTGCTTTTCTGAGTATTGCCCATTATACAAACAAGGTCTATGCGAACCACTACCCCACCCTTACTCTGCTGTATTTAAGCCGGAAGTTAGAGCCAGAACTGAGATAGACGACATCTTAAGATTAGCGATCTTTCCAATAGCAGCTGAAAATTTAAGACGCATGCCTTTAACAAAAGATACTTTTCCTGTTGATTTCCCTCCCCTAATTCTTAATTTGGGTAATGCTCCCTTAGCAGGCTAATCCTGCATACTAATTAAAAAATTTTGCCTTTGTGATATATTTTAATATCACATTTTATTCATCTTATCATGAATGATTTAATCATTATTGGTTCAGGGCCAGCCGGTCTTACTGCAGCAATATATGCAGCTAGAGCTAATCTTAAGCCAATTGTATTTGCCGGTTTAGAATTTGGAGGGCAATTAATGGGGACTACTTTGGTAGAGAACTTCCCTGGCTTTATTGATGGAATTGATGGACCTGTTCTAATGCAGAATATGATGAAACAGGCTGAAAAGTATGGAGCTAAGATTGAATATACCAATGTTGAAAGTGTTGAGTTTAATACCCCTATCAAAAAGATAGTAGCCGGAGGCAAGGAATATCAAGCCCGAGCAGTTATCATTGCTACCGGAGCCAGTGCCAGGAAATTAGGAATAGAAAGCGAAGCCAAATACTGGGGCAGAGGTGTGAGTACCTGTGCTACTTGTGATGGCGCCTTTTATAAAGAAAAGGTCGTAGCGGTCGTTGGAGGAGGAGATAGTGCTATTGAGGAAGCCACCTTTATAACCAGATTCGCCTCAAAAGTATACTTGATCGTCAGACGAGATGAATTAAGAGCCTCTCAGATCATGCAGGATAAGATCAAAGCCAATCCCAAAGTGGAGATCATCTGGAACAGTGAAGTAAAAGAAGTCTTAGGTGATGGGAAATTAGTTAATGCCTTAAAGCTATTTAATAGCAGTGAGAATAATGAAAGTGAACTTAAAGTCGATGGCATGTTTCTAGCAATTGGGCATATACCTAATACCAAGATATTCCAAGGTATTCTTGATCTGGATGAGGAGGGCTACTTAATTGTTAAAGATAATACTAAAACAAAATACGAAGGAGTATTTGTAGCAGGAGATGTCAAAGATAGATCCTATAGGCAAGCCATAACTGCAGCCGGAATGGGTTGTATGGCTGCATTGGACGCTGAAAGATTTCTTGGTTAGTGCTTTAAAGATAGATACCTTTTCAAGATCATTCTAATACTATCAAAGGCAATTAATTCCCAGGGGATCTTATCATGATCAAAGAACTTAGTTTCACTAACATCATCAGCAGGTATTGGCTTTTCACCATTATTAAGCCTGGCTGAATAGATCAAACCCAGAGTGTAATCTTTAATACCCTTGTAAAGATATCTATCCCAGGTTGTCATGAATAATTGTAATTCTTTGGGATCTAAATCAATTCCAGTTTCTTCCTTGGTTTCCCTAACAATTGATTCTTCTACGCTTTCATTGACCTCTACAAATCCACCCGGAAGATCCCAATAGTCTTTAAAAGGGTCTGTAGCTCTTCTAACCATTAGAATTTGAGATTCATCATTTTCAAGAATAACAGCATTACAGGGAATGGGATTAAAGTAGAATAGCCAACCGCATTTAGCACAAGTTACTTTCTTGTATTCAAACAGATCAAGTTTAGCTTTACATCTGGGACAATACACATATGCTTGTTGAGGATCCATAGTTCAATAGTACTAATTGAACCATTATACCCTCTTAGCCTGTTTTGTAAATATTTAGAGATTTTGGGCTATATGATCCCAATTAACCACATTCCACCAATTAGCAACATATTCTGCCCTACGGTTTTGATATTTTAAGTAATAAGCGTGCTCCCAAACATCTAATGCAAGAAGAAGCTTAACATCACTTGTGGAAATAGGATTATCCTGATTTGAGGTATTAATGATTTCCAGCTTTCCTTCAGGATTTTTAACTAACCAGGTCCAACCACTCCCAAAAAGGGAAAGAGCTTTAGTTTCAAATTCCTTTTTAAATTCCTCAATAGAGGGAAAAGAATCTAAGAGAGCCTTTTCAACTTCAGGAGACATTTTGGATTCCGATGCCAGATTTGCCCAAAATATATTATGATTGTAATACCCTCCTCCCATATTCCTAACAGCCATCCTGATATCTTCTGGAATGGAATTAAGATCTTTGAGCATGTCCTCAACCTTTTGATCTTGCAGTTGAGGATATTTTTCTAAGGCTGCTACAAATTTATCTAAATAGGTTTGGTGATGCTTGGAATAATGCAATTCCATGGTTTGAGCATCAATATATGGCTCTAAAGCCTCAAATGAATAATTTAACTTTGGTAAAGTAAATGCCATATTTGAAAATATTAAAAAGTTATCTACGAATAAATTTAAACGAAAACTTTTTCAACTTTTTACACATCTTGCAAATTTTAAACTTGTAAATCATAATTGAAGCATTATTGTTTTTCCTATGATCTCATTCAATCCCAGCGTTAAGCTAATCTTATCTGATGTAGATGAAACCATTGCCGATGTCTATACTGATGCAGAATCAGAGATGATCGAAAGACTGGAGGACATATTAAAAGAAAACAGACATTTGTTTTTAATATCAGGAGGAGGCTTAGAAAGCATACTAAATAGAGTAGCTTTGAAGATTGCCCCTCAATTAAGACACTTAATCTTGATAGGACATTGTAGTGGAGCTGAAGTTTGGGGATTTACCAAAGAGGGCGATTTGCGAGATAGGCCATTCTATAGTATCTATGAGGATAAATTTACTGATAAACAAAAAAGCCTATTTCGCAAATTAACAGAACAAGTGATTACCGAATTCAAGCTTGAAACATTCCCCACTATGCCTGTATCTGAATTCATTAAGATCACTAAAAAAGATCCAAGCTCCATAATGTACGTGGATCGGGGACCTCAAATAACGCTGGAACTAGTTAATTCCTACAATATGAAAGCTGCTGATGGGACTTTCACGGATCTACGTGTTGCTCTGGCTCACAGATTTGATCAGCTCTTTAAAGAGAATGACTTGCCGATCGAATCATCTTTGGGAGGGGTATTTGCGCTTGATCTTAAAATTAAGGGGGTTTCCAAGATCACGGCCATTAGATATATCCTTGATAATGACATGGCTATTCATGGCTATGATCTAGCTCTTAATAAAGGTAAAGAATCAAAGGAAATTGAGATTTGGGGAGACAAATTCTCAACCATCAGTGGTTCAGATCGATATATGTGTTTAGCTATGCCTAAAAATGTAAGGGCTATTGATTTTAGGCAAGAGCCTTTAGAAGAACTGCCCCAAGGATACAATATTGTTATCTGGGATGGGGAAAAAAGACTTCAGCAAGGCTGTTTAGAATATCTTAATTCATATTTTAATAATCATGGTTCTAGGTCCTAAAGAAATACTAAGATTAGTTAAAGAGAAAGACCTGATAAAAGGTCTGTCTGACAGGGAATTACTTAATCCAGAAAGCTGTACTTTTGATATTAGGATCAAAGAGATCTCCACTTTGAAAGGTGAAGCGTTTTTAGGAATCAACGACAGACAGACCCCTCAGCATGTATTACTTGCAAGCTATGAGGGAAAAGAAGGCAATATCATTACCCTGGAACCCGGACAATACTATGCCACTGAATCGATTGAAACGTTCAAAATGCCAGATAATCTTTTTGGAATAGTTAAGCCTCGCTCTACCCTATTTAGATCTGGGATCATTCTAAGAGCTGGAGTGATTGATCCGGGCTATGAAGGCCCCATTCATCCAGCCCTATACAATGCCTCCCAAATTCCCTTTAAACTGGAAATGGGAGCTCGATATATTCAAGTATTTTTTATGGAGATCAAAGGTGATCTAGTTAGGAAATATGAAGGCCAATGGCAAGGTGGCAGAAAGCATGCTTTAGTTAAAGAAAGGCAGAATTAATGCTAAAAGATATTATTAAACTTAAAAAACAATTGTCGGGAAATAAAGTAAAAGGGATAGCTCTAGATATTGACGAGACCTTATCATTTACACTTAATAACTGGTTCCCAAGACTACAGGAAAAATTTGGCAATCCTGAAGGATTAAACACAATCGAGCTGATCAGGAAATATCGCTATGTTCAAAATGTACCATACTGGCATAGCCCCGAAGTATTTGAATGGGTGGTGGAGAATGTATACAACGATGCATTGCAGGAGGAATTAGAGGTCATTGGAGAAGCTGATAAATATTTGCCCCGGATCCATAAGATCAAACCCGTTGTAGCATATATCTCTAACAGGCCTGTGGAAGTTACCAAGGGAACTCAAGCCTGGCTTGCTAAACATGGATTTCCTAAGGCCCCTTTACTACTAAGACCCAATTACATCCATTATTCCTTAGCCAATAACTGGAAAGCTACTGTACTTGATTATCTCTACCCGGAAATTGAAGGTTATGTTGATGATAACTACAATGTTCTTACCCATTTACCAGAGGATTATCCCGGTCATATCTTTCTTTACGATATGAAAGAATATGACAGTAAAATTAAAAATGTCCACCCCTGCCCCACTTGGGAAAGTGTATATTTAGCTATAAAACAGACTTTCAAATGAAAAAGAAAGGCAAATTAATCATCTTTGAGGGCTTGGATGGCTCAGGCAAAGGTACTCAATTACAACTATTGCAGCAGTATCTGGAGGAGGAGAATAATAAGGATCTGTCTCAGATCATCATGTTTAGGGAATACCTTGAAAATATCTATAGTAAAAATTCTCAGTTCGAAATGTTCAGTGAATTCCTGCAACTTAAAAAAAGAGCATTCACTACTTATGACTTTCCCCGCTATTATGACAATTTCTGGGGAGGGATGGTAGGTAGAATGCTCAGTGGAGAGTTTGGTGAAAATATCGATCCCTATTTAAGATCTATCTTTTATCTATTAGATCAGGCTGAAGCTAGTAAAAGCATTAGAAAGGATATCAATTCCGGCAAGATCGTTATCTGCAATCGCTTTATCACCTCCAGCTATATCTTCCAAACCGGAATGTTCAAAAACAAAGAGGAAAAAGATAAATATGTTGCTTGGCTTGAAGAAGCAGGGTATAAGCAGCTGGGCATTGTAAAACCTGATGTGGTCTTAGCGCTCTATGTAAAACCTGAGATCGCTCAGGAGCTGATCTTAAAAAAGAATGCCCGCGGTTATCTAAAAGAAGCCAGTAAAGATATCAATGAGAAAAATCTACAAATCCAGATCAATGCCGGCCAGGAAATGCTACGATTCTGCAAAGAAAGACCTGAATGGCATCTAGTCGATTGTATGGATGGCAATAAGATAATGTCTCAAGAAGAGATTGCTGCTAAAATCAGACTAATTCTAAGCGAATATATCAATTAATGAGCTTTTGGCAAGAATTTAAAAAACCCATCATTGGCTTGTCCCCTATGGACGGGATAAGTGATATGGCTTTTAGAGAAATAACCCACAGATATTCTAAACCTGATTTAATCTATACTGAATTTGAAAGTGTTGATGCCCTACTCCATGCTCCGATCGGGATATTGGGGAAATTGATCTACAGTAATGAGCAGCCCCCCATAATTGCTCAATTTTTTGGTATAGAGCCTCTTTTATTCAAATATGCAGCATTCATAGCAATAGAACTGGGATTTAATGGCGTAGATGTAAATATGGGCTGTCCCTCTAAAAATGTAGCTCAAAGAGGTGCTGGGGCTGGTTTGATTAAAAACCCAATACTTGCTAAAGAAATACTAGAGAATGTAAAACAAGGACTTTACGCCTCTTTAAATGAGGAAGAAATGAATCTGCCTCAAGCAATGAAAGAAAAATTAGAATTAACGAAAAAACATCTGCTGGAAAATGGTGTATCAATCTCAAAAAAGACAAATGCCGGCTTCTCTTTTAAGACCAGGATCGGATATGAACAGGAAGAGCTAAACAGCTTCTTACCACAGTTAATCAGTACTAACCCTAATGCCATAGCTATACACGGCCGGACCTACAACCAGATGTATAGTGGCAATGCCGATTGGAAATCAATAGCTAAAGCTTCAGAAATAGTTAAATCATATGATGCTAATATTACGATCCTTGGCAATGGGGATATCAGGAATAAAGAACAGGCAGTGCAATATTCCCAAGAATATAAAGTTGATGGAGTTTTAATAGGAAGAGGCTTCTTAGGCAAACCCTGGGCTTTAAGTAATACAACCCCAGATATTAAA
>JAKQLP010000082.1 GCA_029567095.1 bacterium | reverse complement strand
AAAGGTTTTTTAAAGAAGAGAAATTTGGTTGCGGGGAACGGATTCGAACCATTGACCTTCAGGTTATGAGCCTGACGAGCTGCCACTGCTCCACCCCGCAATTAATGCTAGTGAATAATACTAGATTATCTACCAAAAAGCAATTTGAGCCAATAAGTGGCAGGGTCATTAAAGGCAATTCGCATGGTCTCTTCCTCAAGAGGCTCGATCTCGGGCAGCTCTTCAGGTCTATCAACATAATAGATGGTTTCATTATCATGAGCCAGATTCAAATTCTCTCTGGCATACATTCTTTTGTACTCAAGGGAATCATATTCCTTAACCTGTTCTATTAAATATTCATTTTCAGCAACTATTGCATCCAGTTTAGCCTGTTCTTCCTCAAATCTAGCAAGAGTTGTTACGCCTTTATCAAAGGTGATATAGATATTAATAATCAGTAAAACAATAACCCCAAAGAATATTCCCTGCACAAACACCCTGCTCCAATCAATTTTGATCAGTTTAAATCTGGCTAATATGTGGTTAATTCTGAATTTTAATTTTGATGCTAACATTTTTATCTTATAGTGTTTGACCGGTCTTGGAGTCTGTAATATAATTACCCGGAATACTCCCAAAAGATCTGAATATAATTTAACCTATTTAGCGATGAATTTTCAAGCACTACTAAAGGATTTCATAGCATCACTAGAGCAGAAAGGAAGAGCCAAAGCCACAATCATCGCATATAAAAAAGACCTAGAGCAATTATTCTCACACCTAGAATCTCAAAAGATCACGGATATTAAAAAGATAGAAGCAAAACATATAAAGCAGCATTTGAAAAATATTCAGGAAGAACAGAAACTAACACTTAAAAGTATCTCCAGAAAAATTAACAGTATCAGAACATTCTTTAAATACCTAGTAGAAAAAAAGATAATTTCCAATAACTATGCTCTGGAAGTAAATCATCCTAAATTAAAAATGCATGATCCCAGAGTATTAAGCTCCCTGGAGTATAGAGCAATAAGAGATGCAGCTAGATTAAATCCAAAATACTACACAATAATCGAACTAATATTACAAACAGGATTAAGAATAAGTGAGATAGCAAATTTGAAAGTCGAGGATATAAAATTCATTAATGACACAAAAGCTACTCTTACAGTGACTTCATATTCAAATAATGCCGGAAGAACAATCGAACTAAATCCCCTAGCAATACTTGCTCTTCAAGAATATTTCAACAGATTCATCAAGGATAAAAAACTGCCTCAGGACCATCTTTTCTATACTAAAAACGGTGGAGGCATAATGATCAGAAATATTAGAGCAAGTTTAGAAAACATCTTTAAGAAAGCAGATATCAATGGAGTAACAGTTAATGATCTTCGTAATACTTTCATTGTTTACCAGCTTCAAAATGGTCTTCCATTAGCTAAAGTATCCGAGATCGTTGGACATCAAAAGGCTGCTACTACAGAGAGATATCTAAAACTATTAAAAGAAGAACCTCAAAGAATTCAAAGCAAAATTATTCCACTTTAGTATTATTGGGGAGTTTCATATGGGCCAGGGTGGACTCGAACCACCGACCCCCGCTTTATAAGAACGATGCTCTCACCGGCTGAGCTACTGGCCCATCAATGAATAGATTTTATCATTAGCAATCAAATTATTAAAGTAACTTCCCTATTTCCAATCTTTATAATTCCAGCCCCAAATGCTATAATCAATATATATGAGTAATAAATCCGAACGACAATTAGGAGGCCCAGAACTATACAGCTGGATACTGGAAAGCCGTAAAACACAAACAAGGGAATTAGCCCCTTCCCTCTCCTATTCCCGTATCGATACACAACATCCTTTTGATCCTGAAATATTTAGAGGCTTCCCAGCCATTGTCTGCCCTATAGAGGAAACCAATCCTGCTAAACTTGCTTCAGAACTGCTTAAATTGCAGACATCCTGGGGCAGTATCACTCCCTCTGCCAAATATGAAAATGGCTATGTAATGCAGGGTACACCAACTGTAAATCCGGGAATATCTGATGTCGAGCAGGTAAACAATCCAGGCTCTCTCTGGCTTCTTTGTGAACATCGACCAGCAGGTAGTAAGAGAGCAATAACATCTGTATTACCAGCACAGCCTCATATATTGCATAATTTACCTGCCGTATTAAAAGGAAAGAAAGTTCTCTCAACCGTGCTTCTTCCTGCACCACTTGATAATTACCATAATCTGGTTCAAGCAACCATAGCTAGCCTATTCGAAGGCAATAATTCTCCCAACTCCAGAGATCTTAGGGCCTTGTTAACTTCTTTGAGAGCTACCTACTTTACACCAGGTGTTGAGGGACAGGAACCTCTAGCTAGATTAGATGCTAATCTGGAAATAGCTCTGGCAAATGAAGCTCAAAGAGCAGCTAGGAATCCAAAAATCCCAGCCTATGATCCCGAACCACTGCGTGGCTATTTTCATTCACAAGAAGGTATTAGGGATTTTCTACAGCAAAGACTTGCAGGACGAGAGATCAGCTTTGGATATAATAGTGAATACCCTATCAATGAATACTTAAAAACCCACCCAATAAAGCAAACACTGCTTCTACTCGCTTCTGAACTTGCTTTGAGAGGTATAGATTTTGGGTTAGGTTCAATCCCATATATTGGACCAATAACTGATGCATATCAATTCTTAGCTGGCTCTGAACTACCTGCTGGAATTTCAAAAAAGCTATTAAGGACAGCTTGGCGCCATGGGGCACATGTTCCATTGAACATGTTAAGGAAAACAAAGAATGACCGTTTCGTAGAGGGTGTTGATCTTGCTGCAGAATTAGTAACAAATATAGGTGTATGGTTAAGTACTATCAGCAACATTTCAGGGATTGGCCCAGTAACAGAAGTTTTTACCCAGGGTATTAAATTCCTAAAAAGAGTACCAAATACCTGGAGATATGGTAAGGAGCCAATAATTCTTCACTCCAGACAACTAGACCACAATGATCCAGAGTGGCTCCACAATCCTAATAGTCAAACATTAAGAGGTACTATCAAAAGGAGGGCAATTGACCCTGCCAGAAAAAGGATCGCTGATACTGCAACAGCAACTACATCAAAAGTTAAAGCTATAAAGCTCCCAACATTAAAGAGGAAATAAAATTATTTACCGGGAGCTAATGGAGCCGCTCCCCCCCAACCTCCTGCCCCATAAGGACTATTTAAAGCAGGTTTAGCACTAACAGCTTCTCCTAACATGCCTCTTTCTCTGATCTCAGCTTCTACCATAGCTCTATCTCTTCCGTATCTAAATCTAGATAAATTCTTTACAATTTCTGCTATCTTGGGATCTCCATCCATGGGCAATTTAAAAGGAGCATTATTGTAATCGGTACTGATTGAAAATGCAGGAGGAGATTCACCTTTGTTTATTATCTTCACATAAGCATTTCTATTCTCAAGATTCACTAGATCAGAAGCATTGAAAACAGGAGTGAACAAAGTCTCTAAGAATTGAGCATCAGTTGTGCCCACCTTCATACTCACAGTTGTACCTACATTACCAAATACAGCATTCCTGATCTTCTCATCAATCTGAGAAATATACTGATTACCTACAATTAAATTCAGTTTATACTTTCTAGCCTCAGATAATATCTGTGCAAAATCTTCAGTAGAAAAATTTTGGAACTCATCCACGTAAAGATAAAAATCCTTTCTATCCCTCTCAGCTATATCAGCTCTACTCATAGCTGCAGATAATATCCTAGGAACCAACAACAATCCCAAGAATTGAGCATTCTCCTCTCCGATCAAGCCCTTACTAAGATTAACGATCAATATCTTTTTATTATCCATTAACCATCTCATATCAAAGCCGGATTTTGATTGACCAAAGATATTCCTCGTCAGTTTATTAGTTACAAACCTATCAAACTTGGATACGATATATCCCAAAACCTCTGATTTATGGAATTCCTGAGTATTAGCCATTTCATCTGTCCAGTATCTTTTTACCAGGTCGTCCTTGATCAACGGGATCAATTTTTGCTGATATACAGGATCAGATAATATCCTTAATACTTCTATCAAAGTTGCCCCAGAATTTTCCATAACGGTCAGCATTGAGTTTCGAACAGCCCTTTCAAACCTTGGGCCAGTAATACCCTGATTATGGGGATCATACATTTTTGTCATTAATCCCAAAAAGGCATTAACTACCCTATGCTTATCCTGCTCATTGTAGTATTCAATGATATTAAATCCTATTGGTCTTTCAACGTCTCCGGGGTTCCAATAGATCACATCCTCTATCCTATGTGCTGGTATCCTTTCGATCAGCCATTCAGCCGAATCACCATGAGGATCTAAGAAGGCTAATCCTTCACCGTTAACCATATCCTGATAAGCCATTTGTTGCATGAACCATGATTTTCCAGCTCCTGTTTTACCGATCAGATACATATGTCTGCGTCTGTCATCCCTGTCAATATATACATGTCTTTGCACATCTCTGAATACATTCATACCCAACCATAAATCCCCAGTAGAGGGGATCTCTCCGGACACTGGTGCTCTTTTGGCCATCAGCCAATTAATATTTGGCACATCCACTTTGTTATTCGGGAAATGCATGACCGTAGCTAATTCACCAGTATTCAAAGTCATAGTCTCATCAGGGACTCTATTAATGAATTTCTTTAAAATGCTCATCTTGTCATTAGGTTTCAATTTAACCTTCTTGAAACCATTACCCCCCTCTTTCTTAAATTGTGAGAAGATCGAGGCCATAGTATCTACATAAGCTTTGGCATTATCTTTATCAGGAGCAACAGCAACAAATCTAATATCTACATCAAAGCCACCCTTTTCACACTTTCTTTCTATTGAAGCTAATACATCGTCACTAACCTTTGGCTTATCCTTTTTTTCAGGATCAGAAAAAGCTGCCCTGATTTTTTGGACATAGGATTTCCCTTTATTCCTCCAGCCTCCACTGCTTTGAGAGATCAACACCTGATAAGCTATTGCCTCATTTGGCCCAAGCTTGCTCATGGGAGATAAGATCGTGGACATAGTATCTGTTGAGAGTTCGTCATATGCTCTAATGGGCTTGAAAGCGTCCGATTCCAATTTCAAAGCAGCATACTCAACACTGCTACCATCACTAAAAATATTGTATTCCTTTGAAATTATTACTTCAGCAGATGGATATGATCCATTGATTGCTTTCTCTACTGTATTGGCAACATTTTTAGAAGCAACCACAAAAAAACGAATACTACCTGGAAGTGAAACAATTTCAAAACTAACAAATGACTTTGCCTTGAATACATCCTTAAAATTATTGCTTTTATCACCAGAGCCTATACTTAGTAAACTGGAGAACATCTGATCTGCAGCCTGACTTTCCACCTCATTGTTCTTAGGAACCCGGATCTCGAAAATTACTGCATTTAATGATTTCTTCTCAGCAGAGGCATATTTAACTCTTTCAGCGAACTTTTTATACAACGCTCTCAAGCCAAACCCTAAAAGTATTAACCCGATAATAACGAGGAGAAGTGTCAACCAGAAAACTGGATCTAATAATTTGAGAATATTAAACTCGAGATCAGCCATATTTCAATCCCTTTCTTATAATATATTAACATACTGAGAGGACTTTAAAAGTACTAAGCTTAGTTTAAGCTATTTAGATTCTTTGTTTAAAAGCCTTGATAGTAATACCATTATTGCAGTCCTCGCAAGACTGGGATCCCCTTTTGTAGCTGTCTCTTTGATTTTATCGACATCGCTATACAATTCGGGTTCAATTTTGTGACCAATGACCTGAGGCTGAAAAGAAGGTTTAGCCTGTTCCTCCTTTTCTTCTTCCTTAACTGCTGCTGCAATTTGTTGTGGTTGAGGTGTTTGAGTGACTGGGACTTTGGGTTCCTTAACATCAGCTCTTTCAAAAGACTCGATTGACTTTTCATTTTCCTGAAGAGGTGCTGCTTCAATAATAGGTCTGGAACCTGTCTCCACCTGAATTTGAGCCCCTCCTTCTGGACCACCTACTCTGACTGTTTGTCTATTAGGATCAGACATTGATGGAATAAAAGGCAAAACCGGCTCAACAATGGGCATTGGTGGGTCCGGTGGTACCGGCTGATTGTTATTTTGAAAATTATCCTGCATGCTCTTGAACTTCTATTTTATCATATTCTTAAGATCTCTTTCGATCTCTCTTTTTTGATCCTGTTCCTTTAACTTTGCTCTTTTATCATAGAGTTTCTTACCTCTTACTAGAGCGATCGCTGCTTTTACCTTATTCTTTTGTAAATGCACATCAATTACTGCAATTGTCTGCCCCTTGATCTTCATACCAGTCTGCAACTTAATTAGTTCGTGTTCATGAAGCAGCAATTCTCTTTCCCTGGTTTCATCTCCATGGGGAATCTCGGCTCCAGGCCATTTGCTGATATGGGATCCTATTAATAAAGCTTTACCGTCCTTGACGATTACGTAGCTTTCTTTAAGTGAGATGCTCCCTCTTCTTACTGATTTAACCTCCCAGCCCTTTAAGATCATACCCGCCTCAAACTGTTCTAACAGCTCATAATTGAATAATGCTTTTTTATTCTTAGCTAAAATCTTCATAACTTTACAAACTTGAAAGTGATTTTAACACGCCCCAATGCCTAATTAATAGTAAATTGTGTAAGAAGATTCATGTCTAACACCATGATTCGGTCACCTTCCAAAACAAACAGCTTATTAGCATTACGATCAGCCGCAATTTCCTTTAGGGAGCTAAAAACATTTTCATCCTGTCCCTCGTATACATATTGAGCTATCAAGGCAATATCAGGTGCCCCCTTTTGAAATACCAGCACTCTACTATTGGAAGGATCTGCGATATATACATAAAGACCATCAATGAATAAAGCTGATGCATTTAGAAAATCATCTCCCTCGTTCATTCTAGTCATATTAATCTTATCCTCTTGTTTATTAAAATCCTTGAATAGGCCACTATACTTCTGCATTGTGAAATAGATCCGGCCTTCATCAATCTTAAAATCAGTCGCTGTAGCCAGATCATCATTAGTGTTTCTTTGCACCAATGTACCGTAATTACTACCGGTTCTGACATAATAGGAGACTGACTTCTTCTCAGGATTTAATAAATACAATCTGGGTTCCTTGCCATTTATTAAAGCTGTTTCGATCTGGGTTGTACCTGAGATCTTACTTAATGAAGAGGCGGCCATCCTATTAACACTATTATTAGCCAAATTAATAATACTCAAAGCATTATCCGCATTATCATCCAGCACAATCAATGTATTATTATCTGCATCATAACTTATCGATCTGGGATTGCTAAAGCCTCCGGCGATTTCAGCTCTGTTGTTACCAGTATAATCAACAGAATAGATCGTTCCGTATTTCTGATCGGCAAAATACACTTTAGAATTACCTACGGCCATATCACTTAAACTAGCATCCGGATATAGCCCGCCCAAATCGGTCAATATAGTTACATCAGACAATTTGATTATCCTATTAAATCTATTTTTGATCTCCTCAATCCTAGACTTCTCAGTAGAGATCTCATTGCTGATGATACTGTAACTTTCCAGAGACTGAAGATCAGCAAGCGCCTGATCGAGACTGTTTAAAGCTTTTACCTTCCTTTCATCAGCACCATTAGCAGCTACCAGATATTGAGCTTGCTCCTCAACCCCATCGATTACAGTAACTATCTCTGCTAATTTAGCTCTAGCCAATTCCTCCTCTTCTTTATTCTTCTGATTATCTACAGCACCCTGAATGCTGTAATACAATAGTGCCAGGACCACGAGTATCAACACAGCTAAAAATCCATATCTTCTCTTCCTCGCAGCACTTCTTAGATACACATCATCTGTATTCATACCTAATCCCAACCACTTATCCCAAACTAATTCTTTAACTCCCTTCAACATTGCTACAATTCCATTTTTAATTCTAAGCAGAATCACCTGATAGGTCTTCAAGCTTGCTTCATCTGTTTGGGTTCTACTAATCATTTCACTTCTAGTCTTGGGTGTGGGCTTTAATTTTGATCCAAGCTTTTTAAACGCATCTCCAATCTTTGCAAAAGCTGAAGTCTTCCTTGGAATTATTGGTTCAGGTTCAGGACCTAATTCTTCTGCTTCTTCCATTACTTCTTCCACATCCTCGATCTTTGCCTCAGGTAAAGGCTCTGCAATTTCCTCAACTTCGGGGATATCTTCGCTTTCTTTCTCAACAGTAATTATTTCTTCTGGTTCTTCCTCCACATCATCACTTGTGTCCTCATCAATCTCATCTATATCCTTGTCATTCTCAGAAGCTATAACATCAGCAAGAGTCCTATCATCCTCCTCCACTTCTTCAATCTCATCAGCTTCAACTGTCTCCGGCTCTTGAGTAGCAGCAACTACAGGCTTATGCTTTCTATCAATATTATGCCCAATGAGCATCATAGCTACTTCCTCTTCATGCTCATAAACATGGTTTTTAAAGGGCATATCACTGAACTCTTCACTGGCGGCAAATATTTCCTGTTTTAAAATCTCATTGTCTAATTTAGGAGTTCCCAACAAGAATACATCCCCTTTACTGCTAACAAGACTAGCTACTTTAACCATTCCTTCTCCGGTGGGATCTTTTAATTGATCACTTATCTCGTTCAATTCGTCCTCTCTATAGACATAGACTTTACCCTCCCCCATTGAAGCTATGTATCCAATATCATCGATAATAACAAGACTGATAAGATGCAGATCTATCCCATCCTTATCAGCTTTGTCATTCTCTAACATCTTCTGCAGGAATTTTGAGGTCTCAACACATGCTTTTTCAAGAGCTATTAAAGTACTATCTGTTCTATTCTCAAAATATGCTTCATGAAATCTATCGAGCAGTAATCCCCCAGCAGTTCCTAGTGAGAAATCCTCTGGTCCTCTAAGCAGAATTACAGCAAAAATCTCTCCCCTGATCCTTCTTAGATCGCTATTGTGAGGCTTATATGTATAGACAGTGGACCATACTCCTTTTTTAGATCTGCCTATAAAATATTTCTTTTGGATCAGGGCTTCGTTCATTGGGGCAAGAAGATTATATAAATTAGGAAAATAATCATTATCAGTATTTGTGTTACTCCCAACCCTTCTATCAGGATCTGATTAAAGGTAGATAATAATTGCTTCATAGTATGCGCCTGCTTCAAGATAAATAAAAGAAAGAACAGATGAATCACTGTGAATATCATAATACTAATTTTCACTAATACAATTATGGCCGGTATCAGATCTATGCTAAAGATTGGATTCATGGCTCAATATATTTAGAACTAGATTGATTTTTCTGCACTTCAACAACTGGCTCATCTTTAAATTCAATATCTTTTGACTCATCAAATTGAACTTTTCTATCTTCACTAACATCTTGTAATTGTTGATCCAGGATCCTCTGGAAATTTAATTTATCTTCCTTTTCACTAGCTTCCTCTGGATTCTCAACTTTAACTTCCTTTTTTGCCCTAATAAATTGGATAAGATCTACAAAACTATCTCTAAACCAGGTTGGATGAGGGATATTATCTAAAACAATAAATTTCTCTGATAATGTTTTAAACTCAATATTTCCATAACCAATAATAGTGGGCAAAAATCCCAACACCTTCTCAGAAACATCAATAATATCTGAAAGAGGGATATCTACAATTGTCCTACCATGAAGAATATCAAAGTCTATTGATATGTATCTGTCATTAGTGATTATGAAGACATCATAGAACCAATGGATAAAACTGAAGTAAACATAAGTTGCCACAAAGCCGTAATAGAATAATAATAGAGCGCTTAACATTGGAGAATTTATACTTTGCATGATATCACTGGTTAGGAATTGATCCTGATTGAAATTACTATCCCAAAAGCTTATTAAAAACGAAATCAGTAATGGGGTTAAAAAAGCAACTGCAGCCGAGAACATCCAAGAAGCATTCCTAAAAATATGTTTCCTGACCACCATTACAACTTGCTCATCCTTATTCTGAGTAGCAAATGTAGCATTTTTAGGATAAGTATTTATCATGCCCAAAAACTTCATGATCTCCTTGCTAGGAGGCTCCTTGATAATATGTTGTGTTGCGATCTCTTCTAATATATTCATTTATTGAGCCACTGCTACATCAAAAGTAATTCCTTTTATACCGTCGTCTTTAAAGGTCCTACCAGCCCAGGTATTAAAAAGCATCCTAAAAAATATTCCAGAGATTTTTGCCTCACCATTAGTACCCCTAAAAACAACCTTATTTGCTCTGCCTGAAGCATCATTTTCTACGCCCATTTCGGTTAATGTCCCGATCTTATTAACAATTTGGTATCTGACTACATCGGCATTCCAAGTATATGATTCAACATTGCTTTGATCCGGCCAATTACTTCTTTCCTGTCCCCAAGCCAGCATGCTTCTTAAAACCTCTACCGAATAGGAATTGGTCCTAAAATTCAGCCGCCTGTAATCTTGATTACATAATCTGGGAGTATATGTAAAATCAATATCTTTTACAGCTGTTAAATATGAACGTGGACTAGATTTAGTCCAAACTGTCTCAATATTAGCACTACCCCAGCCATTGCTGTTGTAGCCTGAATAGAAAGCATCGATCACAGTTCCTCCGGCCACAATTACTTTATCCTTGGTTTCCCAGGCTGCCCAAGCTTTATCGAAAGGACCACTTGCATCATATACCTGACAAGAATCTGAAGTACATATAGAACTTGTCCTATTGTATGCATAAGTCCTGGCGGCAATTATCTGAGCTTTGATCGCTTCCTCAGGCCAGCAGCCTGAAAGCCTGTACTTATCCCTTTTGGGATCATTGGCTGCCCAGCCTTGCGAATCAGCGTAAACATTCCAGGCCTCGATCTTCTCCATAGTTCCACAGGCCTTGTCCGGTACTTCTCCCAGCCCGGAAACATAATCCTCCATGCTCATTTTTCCTACACCATTAACTGTGATCATCCTAGGCTCTCTGGCTTCAATAACAGTGCCCTGATAATAATGCTTCAATATGGAATCAGCGCTCCACCCCTTATTGGCAGCCCCATAAGCTCCCCATTGAGACATTCCCAAACCATGTCCAAAAGCATCTGTTCCGGGATTTATCCCGTAATATTTAAATGATCCTGTACATTCAATTGTATTTCTGGGCAAACCAACAGAACCAAAAAAATATATCTCGCCAGATACTAAAGGCTTCGATCCACTATTTGCCGCAGCAACCGCCTGTTCCAGTTCAGCATTAAAATACTTCTGCTGTTCCTCCAGCTGCGAGTTAATAGAACTTAACTGTACTTGGGTGTTCTTAACATTGGCCATGGCTTCATCTGCCAGTCTTATCTGCTCTTCCCAAAATGCCTTCTTTTGGTCCAGTGCCACTAATTGCTCCTCTAGTTCAGCCGCCTGTTTCTCAAATTCCAAGCTCTGCTGATTAAGTGAATCGATCTCTCCAGCCAAGCTTTTAACCCCTAATACAGTCTCTTTGGTCATAAAATCAAAATACAGCATATTCTTAATAATATCTCCACTACTACCTAAGAAGGCTGACATGGAATCATCACTTTTCCAGGAAATGTATGTGCTTACAATCTGCTCGTCCTGCAGCTTCTCCTTCTCTTCCTTCTCAAGAGACTTACTTTGCAACTCATTCTGGAGCATCTGTTTCTCAAGTTTCAATAACTCAGTCTGACTTTCTATGCCAGCTATCTCATTCTTTACCTTATTTATTTCACTTAAAGATGAATTTTTATCTGATTGGGTCTTTTGAAGTTCTTTGGTGACACGATCTAGTTCCGCCTTTACTTTAGCTATCTCTTGTTCATTCTTTTCTTTATCAGCATTTATCTCTTCAATGGTTCGAGCTTGCACATCAACAACAAATATATTGAATAACATCAATATTAGGCAGATGAATAAATTGAACTGTCGCAAAGCCAATTCTTTCATAACTTTATTGTAGCCTTTATTTGGTTAGCAAATCAAGCTTAAGCAAGCTCTATAGTGTTCCCCCAGTCCCTATAGACAGGATTATGGGTAAAAAGCAGGATTTGAATATCTTTACTCAAATCTTGTAATAATTCTTTAACAGCCTTTAGTCTCAACTCATCATAACCAGTAAAAGGATCATCAAGTATCAGGGGCATGTATTCACTTTTATGAAGCATAACAAAGAAAGCTAGTCTGATTACAAAGAATATTTGGTCCACAGTTCCCTTAGATAACTCTTTAATGTCCTCTACCCAATCCTGTTTCTCCTCTGAATATACCTGTACTGATAGATCTTTACCTATCTTTACTTTACTGTATCTTCCAGAAGTTAACCTAGCCAAATTCTTCGCAATAAATTGTGATGACTTATTCTTAAAATTCTCCGCTGTTCGTGTTAATGAAAATTGCATCGCTTCCAGAACCAATTTCAACACATCACATTTTCCCTCCCAGTAACTTATCTCAGACTCTATCTTGCTTTTTTGTTCTAATAAGTCTTCAATATTAGCGCCATCATCCAGCTTGTTTGATAATATAGTACGCAATTCGATGCGTTTAGATTTTAACTTCTCTATTTCGCTCTGATTATTATCTATCTCTTTTACTTTGTCATAATATTCCTTACTAGATAGCTCCAGTTTTAACATTTGTGGGGTAAGATATTTTATCTCCAACATATTTATCTTCTTATACAGCTCCTTCCTTTTCTTTTCCAGATCATCCTCTGTTTCCCCCATTAATATCCCATTACGCTCACTTAGATTTTGCTGTAAATTGCCAGATCTTAAAATCAGCTGTTCCATCTCAACAAGAGTGGCGCATCCCCATTTACCCAAAACCTTATTTGCTTTATCAGTTCTAGCCTTTTGCTTGATAAAAAGTATTACCCCCAGCACTATAAAAGGAATACCTATTAATAGAAGCAGGTTCAATTCGCTTTTGAACAAACCTAACAGGGATAATACCAAGCCACCAATTAATAGCAGCCACTTAATATTTGCAAATACCACACTACTTTTCTTCACATCAAGCAACATTAATAGATCCTTATTAGCCTTGTTAATATCAATTTCTAATCCACCATCAACCGGCAAGTTCTTTAAACGATCGATCTTTCTTTCAAGATTGTCTAATTCTTCATTCAGCTTTACATTGTCTTCTTTAGCTTTCATGATATCCTCATTGATCTTTACAAGCTCAGAAAGACTTTTAGTATCAGGCTCAAGCTTGTTAAGCCTTTGTTCTAACTTCACGAGTTCGCCCCTTTTACTTGCCATATCATCTCCAGCCTTCTGTTTATTCTCAATCTCAGTTTCAATTTTCTCCAGATCGAATTCTAACTGCGCCAATCTTCCTTTATTGATCGTTAACTTCCCCCTTCCTTTTTCGATCTCTTTAATCTTACCCTCTAAATTCTTAATTATCTTTTTTAATGAAATATTCTCATTCGATTCAGCAGCAATACTTTGAACAGCATCCAATAGATCAGCATCATTCTTAATTAACGCAACATCATCCTGAGCAATATGAGCGGTATTGATATACATCCCAGTAGAACCGATACCAGTCTTCTCTTTTAATAATTGATTAAATTTCTTCTGATCCTCAATCAGTACTTTTCCGTTTTTATCAATAAGTTTTAAAACTCCATTCTCATAGTCTTTAAACAGTGAAAAATGTTCTTTTTCTAGACTCAACTCCAATTCAAGCAGGCCTAATCTCTCCTGCTTCCAGGCCTTAATAGCCTTAACATCCTTAGTTTTTGTAGTGGGGCTTAAAAATAGTGCGTCTAACAATGCTGAACTTACCGTACTTTTCCCAGCTTCATTATTACCAATTATTACATTTAAACCATTACCGAATTTTACCTTTTTATCGGCAATCCTTTTGTAATTTTCAACTCTGATGCTATTAATTAGCATTGTTACCCTTTAACAGATTAACCCCGACTTGTATAGCTTGCTCATAAACAGCATCGGATATTTCCCCAGATTCTTTTTTAGTCTTTAAAAATTCCACATAACTTCCTATCAGCATATCATTAGATAGATCGTCCAGTTCTGCATCAGACAATTTAAAAAGAGTCATATCTTTAATGTTCAGATGATAGTAAAAATCTTCTAGATAGTTTTCAACTCGCTCAATATCTAATAGTAGGTCAAGGCTCCTAAGACCTTTTAACTCAATATTAGCAATTGTATTATCATTGCCTTTTTCCTTTAAATGACTTAAAAGCAAATCCAGAGAACTAAATTTACTAATATCTATTTCCAGCTTAACAGAAGCGATCTCACCTACTTTAATTTTTTTAACTAAAACTCCTTTCTCCTCTATCAATACATCTAATATGAACCCAGCTCCATCTTGATCACTGTTTAAAATCTCCGGGCTTCCTGAATAATAGATATTTTTATCTACCTCTAAAAAACCATGCCAATCACCTAAAGCAATATATTTAAAATCCCAGGACTTCATTCTCTCTAAACTAATCTTTCTTTCTGATCCTTTGCCAATATCTACTGAGGCATGAATAAGTGCGATATTAATTAAATTATCTTGCAAAATATCGAAATCCAAAATATTTTCGAAAACTGTTTGGGAATATACCCTTATACCTAACTCTTCAATCTTTACCCCTTCTATTCCTTTGATATCTAACAACATAACCTCATCCGGTAATCTAGCTAAGAACTTAATATCGTCAAATATTCCTCCTTCCACATGATCGTGATTACCAGGAAGTAATAGAGTTTTTATTCCAGATTCAGATAGTCTTGTTAGCTCATCAATTACAATTTGCTGAACATATTTATCAGGAAAAGGCGTATGAAATAGATCTCCTACAATAAAGAACACGTCTGCTTTTGATTTAATTGCATAATCTATTGAGCTCTTAAAAGCAGATATTACTCTTTTGCCATGCAAAGTAGATTTATCTTTTAAGAACAGAAATGGGGCTCCAAGATGAATATCAGATGTTTGAATAATTCTCAAAGACATACAAAGACAATAACATTATCAATAGTATATACCATTATTATTAATTATACCCTGTCTTTAAGGAGGAGGTGTCGCTGTAACTGTTGTTGTAGTACAGACATCGTAGAAGATGAAAGTAAACCCAGGCACCCTTAGATCACCATAACAATCATTATTCTCTCCAATTAATAGTTTTAAAAGAGAATGAACTATTGGATAGGATATGAAGAATAGAACAAAGCCTACTCCCCATTGCACCATTCTTTTTTGTGCATCTTCGATAGAGGCGCCCAAGATAAATTTCAACTCCTCAAAGTAACCCATCAGATAAAGAGTGCCGTTGTAGATCAAAAGTGCTGCAAAAATAAAGCCACCCAGGGCCCAGGCTGTACCAATGAGCTGAACCACAAATAACTGCACATCATAGAAATTGGGTGGTCTGCAATTTGGATCAACAGAATTAGCAGAACAGGTCTCCTGGTAATCAGTTCCTAAAGCACTAACAATCACAGTAAAACTTATTAGGAACAGTAAACTGACAGATAATATTAACAGTTGCTTCTTCAACATTTTAAGAAGTTTTAATTAGAGCGTTTAGTTAAGTGTCTTACACTCTGTTGGAATAGCAGCCTTGATTACAGCATCGGTCACATTTTGTCCTCTATATGTCTCACAAGCTGCTTGATATGCATCCTCGCATCTTATACAAAGATCGGAAGCGGTATCTTCTCTACATGATTTACATCCCTGTGATTCTGGAGCTGAAATACAAGTCTGGAACAATTCTGGATTAGTTGGTTTAGCTCCAAATATTACGAAGACCAATACTATACCGACAATAGCTATGACCATTGCAGCGATACCGAAGAAGATTGCCTTGATCGATTTCTGAGCCTTTTCCATCTCTCCCGGGTCTCCTTCAGATCTGATATATTTGAAAGCTGCTATTAATGCGTAAATAACAGAGATCAATACCAGTCCTCCTAGTACTAGGAACATTGCTAACTGCACACGACTATTAATATAGTCGGTTGCACAAATTCCACCCACACCCATTAGATTCAAAAGATCTAAAATTTGAGGAGGCAATAAAGAAGCTGCAAAAACTGCAGGCAACAATACTACTCCCATCATGAACATCACAAATGCTATAGTGGAAATTTTTAACTTATTCATTCTATATGATTAATAATTAATATTTATTATAGATATTAAACTAATTGATAGCAAATTTTATCTAGCCTTATTCAAAAGGTTCACACTCACTAAATCCTCCACCTAAAGGATTAATAATATAATGATAAGTACCATTTAAAAACCCCGCATCTTTATGGGCATCGCTTAAAAGTGATGTATCTTCTACCTTACAGCATTGAATTACAGCCCCCTCACTCTCCAAGCCTTGCAGCTCTTGTGCTGCAATATCCATGAAATAAAATCCTCCAGAAGCATCATGACATTGCATAAGTGTGTAATTCCATTCTGTGATATTCCCTACTCCAATAAAACTTCCAATAACTGAAATTACAGCAAAAAATATCAAGCCCACCGTTGCTGATACCCATACATTTTTGATTAATGTCACCCCAGTTTCCAACTCTTTTTCCATGCCACTTCTAGTTATCTTGTAGGCAGCAATTAATGAAAAAGTGATCCAGATAGCAAGTAGTCCCATAAATGCAAAACTAAGCAGCCACCCCACTCCTGAGGCCACACCTTTATCAAAGATCGTTGTAAAATCTGGCAGACTGATGGTAATACCTATAGCATCGAATTTGAAATCTGATCGAAGATAATTGTCTATCATTTTTAAAATTCAATAAATACTAATATTACTGCCACTTTCCATCTACACAAGTATAAGATCCGCCTTCTGCACTCTTATCAACTTGCTTCTCAAAACATACCCGGCCTACATCCTTCTCTCTAACCTCAACCGTATAGCCACTCTTGGGGATAAAATCAATCTCAAACAAACTACTGGTCACACCGAAGAATGTGGCTAGGATCTGAACCACTAAGAATGATGCCACCACTATTATGGCTCCAATTATGGCATTAGTATAGATCTTTCTGACCAGCTCCAATTTATCAGGCTTACCTTCCGACATAGCATGCTGATACCAGCCATAGAGTCCATATAAAACAACTGCAAGTGCAACTGCTCCCATAACTGCATATAGGGCAGCTCTAATATAGATAAATGCCGCATCTACTGGACCAATGTTCAATGGAATATTAAGATCATCACCTATCCAACTTCCCCCCAGCATGTCTTCATAACCAAATTGACAATATGAATCACTTTCAATGATGCTTTCTAGACAAGTCCTGTTACAGATAGGATGCCCATTGACCATAATTGTAGGCTCAACCAATATTCTTCTTAGGCATTCATAATCCGTAATGACACTGTCAACATCAGGAGTTGGTGTTGTTCCTGCAGCAAACACATTATTAAAAGAACTTAGCAGAAGGAAAACAAAGATAATTATTTTTT
>JAKQLP010000049.1 GCA_029567095.1 bacterium | reverse complement strand
GATTCCACTGAGTAAGTAACTACCACTGAATCCTCTGAGATCTCAGAGTTTGACAGCGATCTGATCATATATGAATAGGTCTTGCCCGGTTGCACATCAGTATCAAGATAAGATGTGGCGCCTCCAGGGATCTGAGCTAATTCGCTCATATCCAATTCTCCGGCAATCTGTCTGTAAAGTATGTAATTGTCTACACTACCTTGAGCTGGAGCAGCAAAATTCAATAACACTGCCCTTCTTCCATTTATGCTGGCACTTTCTACGCTCAGAGAAGTTGGGGGAAAAACATTACCGCTTCCTTTAACAACAGCCCCTTGTTTCTGTAAAAGATCAGCCCCAGTCAAAAAAATGGCATCCTCAGATACAGTTTCATTGCCTGCAGTGTCTGTTAATGTCAGAGAATAGTGATAACTTAAGCCGATTGTAAGGTTCTGGATATCAAAATCATGCTCCAACAAATATTCTTCCGACTCCATGCTTAAATTGTATTGAGAAGTCTTGCCGTAATTTAATGTAACGCTAACAGGCTCATCAGCGATAACCTTAATGACATAGTTATCATCGCTTTTATTACGTCTTATTTCAGAAGAAAGTATCACCGGCTTTTTATTATCCTGATCCCGATAATCCACTACAAAAGCTAAAGATGAAATATTAACTTTCTCATCAGGTTCTAAAGCTAAAGCTTTGAACATTAATCCCATATTAGATTTAGGCTGCTGGATCCAATCGGTATATGTCTTTTTGTATTTATCTGAAAAGATCAATCCTGCTTGATCTAAGCTTACAGCATCAATTATCTGCCCTGAGTAGCGATCAATTATCTGTACAATCCCCGAAGCTTTCTTATCCTGATAGTAAACCAGTTTGACCGTCTCAATTTGCTGATTGTCACTAAAGAAAGAAGTAGGGAAATTAATATCAAAACTAAGATCATTGCCCTGATCTATACCACTTAATACACCACTAACAGGACTTGCTGTGAGGCTCATGGAATAAAGCTCACCCTCACTTGCCCTAAGAGGCTGAATTAAGAACAGGATCAATATTAATGGCAGGAAATATTTGAATTTCATAACCATATTATACTCATAATACTGTTTAATTTCCTATTGTCCTAATGGCAATTAATTACTTCCTGTGAGGTGATAATAACATCGACCTTTTGATCATGCTCACTGCTTGGTATTTTGGCAAGCAGCTGTTCCTGGAAGCAAATCCCTATCTTTAAGACATTGGTATAGTTGATTAGGAATCTGTCATACCAGCCGAAGCCTTGACCTAATCTGTATCCACTTCTATCAAAAGCTAAGGCTGGAATGATAATTACATCAAGAGGAGGCTTTAATACAGGTTGACTTGGCTCATATGCTTTCAACTTATCCACATAAGTCAATGAATTATTAAAAAGACCGATCTTTAACTGTTTGAAAAAAGGGATATATATCTTTTTATGATCTCTCTCAAGCTTACTTAGTAAGGGTAAAATACCGATTTCGTTCTCCAGAGGATAATATGCCAGGAGTGAACCGGCCTTGATCACAGCTGGGAAAGATAATAGTTTTGAGATTATAGCCTGGGATTGCTCCTGTTTATTAACAATCTTTGCACGCACTTGTCTACAAGTTATCCGCAAAGATTGCTTATCAAAGATCATTTTAGATAATCACGTAACGCCTGGGCGATCTCATCATTCTTTAAACGCTTGAGGGCTTTAGCTTCTATCTGTCTGATACGTTCTCTAGTTACTTTAAATTCATGACCAACTTCTTCCAGGGTTCTAGATACTCCATCTTTAAGGCCGAATCTTAATTCCAAAACTTTTCTCTCTCTATCAGTAAGTCCACTAAGGATCTCATCAATCTGTCTTTTAAGAGAAGCCCAAGTAGCAATCTCGCTTGGTGAAGCTGAATACTCATCAGGAATAATATCACTTAATTTTGAATCTTTTTCTTCTCCAATAGGAGCTTCTAATGATGCTGGTCTTTGGGCGATCCTGATGATCTCATTAACTTTGTCAGAATCAACTCCCATTTCTTTTGCTATTTCAGAGATCTTGGGTCTTCTGCCTAATTTAGATGCTAATTGAGAAGATACTTTACTTAATTTATTGATAGTCTCGATCATGTGCACAGGAACTCTGATAGTCCTAGCCTGGTCAGCAATAGCTCTAGTGATCGCCTGTCTGATCCACCAGGTAGCATATGTTGAAAATTTGAATCCTTTTCTGTATTCAAATTTTTCAACAGCTCTCATTAAACCAATATTACCTTCCTGGATAAGATCTAAAAGATCCAAGCCTCTTTTAGCGTATTTTTTAGCAATGGAAACGACAAGTCTAAGATTAGCTGTAGTTAGAAGCTCTCTGGATTCCTTATCACCAGCTTCAATGTTTTTTGCTAGAATAACTTCTTCTTCTGCAGTTAATAATGGGATCCTGCCAATTTCATGTAAGTAGGCTCTAATGGGATCAGTTGAAACATGAGCTCTGATCTTTCTAAGTATTGATATCTTTTGTTCGAATGTCATTCCTTTTCCAGTTGGAACTGAAACAACTGCAGGTTCGTCTTCCTCAACTTCATCTACTGGTTCAATTATTTCAATTTCATGCTCCTGTAGAATATTAATTAAATATTCTAAAAAGTTCATATCCTCCTCGATCTCAGGAAATCTTTCTAAGACATCATCCTGAGTTAAATAGCCTTGTGTTTTACCTAGATCCACGATTTCATTCACAAGCTTTTTTTGTTTTTGATCTAAAGCCATAGTTTATACTTGTAATTTAAGCTGAATATTGATTGAATGTAGCGTATATTTTTCGAGGAGTGCTACATAAACCTCGGCTTTTATTATTTATAGCTGGATTTAATAACCAAGCTTGAAAATTAGCTGTAAATATACCACAATATATTATTAATTAAAATACCTGCGTTTTAAATAGTAATATATATAACGCTAAAATACGTAATTGTTACAATCTATGGCTTTATTCAGTTATCAAAAAGGACCGGCTAATAAAGAAGAACCTCGTGATTATGTTAAGGTAGCAGAACCTCCTAGTGAGCCAATGACATTAGGCAAATTACTGGGCGGATTTAAAAATGAATTGATCAAAGTCATGATCGAGTCTAAAGTAGCAGGATTTATCATACCATTGGTCATGATCCTGTTTGGACTTAATCTAATATTTAAACAAGTCTGGCCTGAGATCGAGCAACAGATAAGACTACAAACAGGAGCATTTGATACTGGCTCACTAGCTCTAGTAGAAGGCGACTATATCTCTAGAGAAAAATATTTATCAAATCCCGGTTCAGAATACTTCAAACAGATCACTAGTGAAGCTCAAGATAAGCATATATTACTGGAGGATCCAGACTCTTTAGCATATAGGGGAAGGTTTACAATCTCAATCGATTCACTTGGTCTTTATAATCTACCGGTTACAGGTAATGTTGATAGCAGTGATGAAAATACATATAAAAGTGTATTAAATAGCGGACTAGCACATTTCAAAGGTACAGGACTTCCCTTCTCTAATGTTTCTAATAATATAGTGATCTATGGTCACAGCTCTTCAGGAGACTATTATGAAAGGACCAAGGATATAGCAGGCGCTTTTAGTCGGCTAAACAAGATCAAGATCGGAGATATTGTTAAGGTCAAGATCGATGGTAAGGAATATAGTTACAGGGTTAGTAAGAGTAAAATAGTGGAACCAAATGCTACCGAGATTATTACAGGAACAACTAACAAGAGAACATTAACATTGTTCACCTGCTTCCCCAATGGAAATAGTGCCCAGAGATTTGTGGCAATAGCTAGCCCAATTGATTAATATTCCTTCTTACGTCTTAAATAGGCTGGAGTATCGTAGTCATCATCATCCATATCCAAATCAACATCTTTCTCCATCTTAACTGGCTGTGGTTTAACCTGTTCTCTTACAGGCGCTTCATAGGCAGGTCGATTTGGAGTTCTTGTATCCTGTCTGGGAGTTAAAATGCTTTGAGGCACTTCCTCAAATGTCTTTGGTTGAGCCTGATAGGGCACATCAGCATCAAAGCCAGTAGCGATAACGGTAATTCTCACCGCTTCTCCAAGATCAGGATCAATATTTGCTCCAAATACAATATTACAATCCTCGTGTACTTCTTCCTGAATTACTTTAGCAGCCTGATCTACTTCCAGCATACCCAAGTCTTTGCCACCTATAACGTTAAGCACAACTCCTTTAGCTCCATTGATGGAGAACTCCAGTAAAGGACTTTGAATAGCACTTTTGGTAGCAATTATTGCCTTGTCCTCACCATCAGCTTCACCTATGCCCATCAAAGCAGTACCGGAATTAGTCATGACTGATTTAATATCTGCGAAATCAAGATTAATTAAACCAGAATGATTAATGAGCTGTGAAATGCTTTTTACAGCCTGTGCTAAAACATCATCAACTTTTTTTAAAGCGTCAATAAAGGAAAGATTCTTTTCACCCATTTCCAATAGCTTCTGATTGGGGATCACAATCAGAGTATCTACTTTATCTTTAATCTCATTAACCCCCATTAAAGCAGTCTCCATCCTTCTTTTTCCTTCAAACAAGAACGGCTTTTCAACTATTGCGATTGTTAATGCTCCCAGATTTTTAGCTATTCCGGCAATGATCGGGGATGCTCCTGTGCCAGTTCCACCACCCATCCCAGCAGTAATGAAAACCATATCCGCTCCTGCCAAATTTTCATGGATCATATCAATGCTTTCTTCAGCAGCTTTCTTACCGATTTGAGGATTACCTCCACTACCTAAAC
>JAKQLP010000005.1 GCA_029567095.1 bacterium | reverse complement strand
ATTAGAAGATCTTGGTGAATTGGTATTTCCTATCCATGATACAGCTGGGTTTAGTATTACCATGGGTTTTGGAGACATTCCAGGTCCATATATGGATCCCACATACAATTGCTATCAAGGGACCTGGTGTCATCCGGCTGTTGATGTAGCCAATGGCTCATCAGGAACTAATATTTATGCAGCAGCAAAGGGGGTTGTCACCTTTGCAGGCTGGAGCGACGCCGGATATGGCAATTTAGTGATTGTTAAACATGAAAAACCAAATGGAGAGAATTTTTGGACTTCCTATGCTCATATGATCGGAGGCTCGATCAGAGTGAGTGTAGGCGATGAAGTTGATACAAGTACAGTTTTGGGTCAACTTGGTACAACTGGAAATAGTACTGGTCCTCACCTACACTTCTCTATTGAACTATGTGAGTATGCAGCAGGTTCATCTGGTCCTAAAAATTGCTATGTTAATCCAATACCATTAGCTGAGGCGGCCTTAGGTGTCCAAGGCTTGATGAGCAAGAAAGTATTGGGCACTGAAACTGCGATAGATTTTCAACAATCCCCCAATTATGATCCGGGAGATACAAGTAGAATTAAAGCCATTGTATATCATCATATGGGAGGCAGGTTCGATGTTGCTAGAGACATGTTCTTAAATCCTGCTTTACAAAAATCATCACACTATCTAATTCGTAAAGATGGATATATTCTTCAGATGGTGGCAGATAAAGATGTTGCTTGGCATGCTGGGATTTACTTCAATGGAGATGAAGCTCCTGAAAGTATTAGAGCAGATATTGTGGATGATAATTTCGGAGTCAATCCAAATAGTTATTCTATTGGTATTGAAGTTGAAAGTTCGGGTGAAGATTTCACTGATGAACAATATCAAGCTTTAGCTGACCTTTCCTGCAGATTAATGGAAGATTATGATATACCTCTGGATAGATATAATTTGATTGGACACTACGAGATTATGAAAGGGAAAGTTGATCCTCTCCAAATGGATTGGGATCATTTATTCCAGATGATAGAAGATTCTGACTGTGATGTAACTACAAATAGCGGCAGTAATTCTAGTGGCACATCTTTAAGTGATCTGCCATATTGTGATAATGATTCAAATAATAATCCTGGGGGAATACCAGCTAATCTCAATTGTTTGATTAAAAGAGTTGCTGATAGTATAAACTCTTGGGGTTCTAAGATCTCACCAGAAGTACTTTACGCCATTGCTAAACAGGAAACAGCTTTTAACTGCTCACCTACAGCAGGAAGCTGGTCAGAGGGAGTCGCTAATCCTGGTGAGTGTACAGGTGATCCCAATCAGATAGCTTGGCCTAATCCTAATAGTTCCGGTTATGATATTCGAGGCCTAACTCAGATTATGGCTGGCACATTTAATGGAGCTATAGCTAATGATGAAGTTATGGCAAAATGCATCTCGGATATAGGTATTACTGATGAAACAGTCCCTTCTGAATTAAGAGATGAAGGTATATCCAGTACGAAATATTCAAGGAAACGTGTTGGCGACGCCCTATGTGCAACTGCCATTTTAATGTCCAAATATATTACAACCAGAAATGGCGGAACACCTGTTACTGAAGATGAATGGAAAACTGGCTCTGATTATGTTATCAATGTGCTAAAAGAAGCAGCAGCCGATTACAATGCTGGACCAGGCAGATCAGGTTGCCCAGGAGAATGTCAAACATATATCAGGAATGTACCCATGTGGTTCAATGAAGCATTGGATAATGATGTCTTTGCTAATTGTGATGATTCCGGTGATACTCAAAATGATCCGGCAACGCCAATAAATAGTTTGAATCCGGAAGAAGATCCCGTGAATACAAATGGAGACGTCTATGCGTTGATATATGGTAATCTTTATCATGAAGGAATATTATTGCGAGCTAATCAATCGCCTTCAGGTGTGATAGATCTTATGAGCGATTATGAACAAAAAGTAAAAGAAATTGCTGTAGGAAAGAACGTTAAAAGCATTATTTCCATAAATGCTTTAGGTAAACATGACAGCAATACTAATATGGCTGAATACGAGCAAAAGATCAAAGAAATAATTACTCTGGCTAAAGAGCGGGGTTATTATGTTATGATCGATGTGCAAGCCCCATATACTTCGATCGACGCTATCTCCAGAGTTTTCGAAGAGGCTGTAGAAAGATATTTGATCGAAGATAATGTGTTCTTTGATCTTGATGTGGAATATTCAGCCAGCGCTAAAGGGAATCTCTTGGTTTCGGAACTTAATCATTTAATTTCGTATTATTATAGATACAGGGAAGCTAAGGGGTATACTAATTATGCAGTATTTGGATTGTGGGTTTTTAATAATAGTCATATTGTTAAAGATACTACCTTCTTTAGGCCTGGAAATGGAGCTGTAATAGCCATGTATGACGGTCAAAATGGAAATACTAGTAATTGCTCAACCAAGATCAATGGCTATAGTTCTATGGTCAATTATCTTTCTTCACTGCAACATGGGTTCCTGTTCTTTGATCAAAGCAATGATATTAATAATGCCTTTTCTTATGCAGCTTTTGATAAAGATGGCTGTAGTGAACAATTAATTTATGATTCTATTTCAAATGTTAAAGTAGTTGGAACATGGTAAAGAAGATTTTCGAATTCATGAAGAATAATCCATATCTAACTGTGATCATGTTCCTATTGTTCTTTATCATGATTCTAGTTGTGCAAAGCAAGAATGAAAATGTGGCTCCTGAACCTGAAAACCCTGTAGTCGAAAAAATGCAGGAACAGTATGAGGTAATTGCTGAGAGCAGGGATTTGAAATTCTATAGAGAATATGGAAAATATTATGTTATTGTAAATGATGTAGCTTTGAATGATAAGCAGATCATTCGTAACACATTAGATATTCCTAGCTATATAGATTTTGAGATAGTTATACCTGGAGCGCTCCTTAGAGAGTATGCCAATAGAGAATTCAATTATCAGGAATAAAGATCGCTTTTAATCTCCCCTATTATTTCATCCAGTCTTAAATGTCTGCTTTGTCCGTCATTTCTAGTTTTGAATTCATATTCTTCACCACTGGTTTTAGCAGAAATTATCAAAATATTTGGAATACCTATTAATTCAGCATCATTAAATTTTGATCCTGCTTTCACATCAACTCTATCATCGAATAATACTTCCAATCCTTCCTGCTTTAATCTTGAGTGGACATCCTCGCATTTTTTGAATACGACTGGATCATCAAGGTTTAGTCCTATTAAGTGAACATGAAATGGAGATATATTAATTGGCCAGATGATCCCTTTTTCATCATGGAATTTCTCTACCACTACGCCCATGATTCTAGAAGTACCTATGCCATAACAGCCCATAAATACTTGACCTTCACTGCCATCTTCTTTAGTGAAATGGAAATTGAAATCATCAGAGAATTTAGTATAGAGAGGGAAAATATTACCGACTTCGCTCGCTTTATACACTTCATAAACTTCTCCTGTTTCGTAATAGATATCTCCTTCTTTAGCAAGTTTAATATCATGGAATTCTTGAGGTTCAGCTAGATCTCTACCGAAATTAACATTGATAATGTGATAGTTTGTCTTATTGGCCCCTGTCTCAAAATTAGTTCTACCCTTTAGTGAATCATCAAAAATCACTTTTATAACATCTGGTAAATTCAAGATCCCTGCATATCCTACTTCTGCTCCAGTTAAGTTCTTTATTGCTTCAGCAGTAGCTAATTCCAATTTCTTGGATTTCAAGATCTTTTTTAATTTCAATTCATTAACTTCGTAATCTCCTCTTAGGGCAACTGCCACAACCTGATCATCTGCTTGGTAGAATAAGGTTTTGGTGGTTTTTCTTACATCGATATTTAGAAATTTTGCCAGATCCTCTACTCCAATTATTCCTTCTCCTAGTACTTCCTGTTTTTCCCTTTGTTCACTTTCCTGTTCAGGAAGTATTGCTTGGGAGGGAGCGATCTCTCTATTGAAATGTAATTGCGCTTTAGATGCGTGGAAAATTAAATCCTCTCCACTTTCACATTTGGTTTGGAATTCATGGGAGTAATCATCAGTGAAATCACCTCCGGAAGCTAGAGCAATAAAGGTGTCTTTGCCTAGCCCCACTCTTTTAAAGACCTGATTATATGCAGCCTTTACTACCTCATAATATTGCTTTAGATCTTCAGGAGATTTATGGAAACTATATAGATCCTTCATTCTGAACTCTCGGCATCTAAGCAATCCTGATTTAGCCCTTGGTTCATTTCGGAATTTAGTTTGAATTTGATAAAGAGCTAAAGGTAATTGTTTATAGCTGTAAGTAAATTTACTGGCTAAAGGAGTTACAATCTCCTCATGAGTTGCGTTAAGGATATAGTTGCTGTCATTTTTTGCTAATGATGCCGGGTTTGCCCCTTGGGTCTGCATCATCACGTCCATTTTCTCTAATCTTCCTGTTTTGGCCCAAACATCTCTGGGTGATAATGAGGGCATCAAAACCTCAGAGGCGATCTTATTCATTTCATCCCTTACGATATTTTCAATTTTTGAAAGCACTCTTAATCCAAGAGGCAGAAAAGTATAGACACCAGCCATTACCTGATCTATATATCCAGCCTTTTGTAATAGTGTCGCATTTATTGAATCGAACTCTTTAGCTGTCCTGTTGGTTTTCCCAAATAGAAGTGAGTATTTCATGCATTTGATTAATTAAAATGGAAGATCATCAGGATCAATTACAGTTTCATCTTTGTGTCCTTTTCTTTTAGCCTTTTTCTCTTCCATGGCCTCATCAGGCATTGAGCTCATTTCCTGACCTCCGCTATATTGCTCTGAGGCTGGACCTCTCTCATAACGATCAATTAGAATTATCCTGTCAACAACAACTTCTGTCTTGTAATTAGTCTTCCCCTCTTTATCCTGCCAGGATCTGGTTTGTAATCTACCTTGAACATAGACTCTAGTTCCCTTTTTAGCTCTCTGCGAAAACATCTCAACTTGGTTCCCAAACATGACAATATTATGGAAGGTTACATCATCTTTCCATTCCTCAGAATCAGGTAATCTATATCTTCTATTAGTAGCTAATCCGAAATTTAATACTCCTTTGCCATTTGGTGTATATCTGACATTTAGGTCATTAGTTATATTACCAAGCAGTGTAACTTGATTTACGTCTCCAAACATGATGATTTTGAAAAAAGTTAATTATTATTAATTTTACTTTGTTTATACCAAAATGCCAATACAGAAAGTGAGATGATAAACCAGAATCCAATATTTAAATAGTCAAGATAACTTTCAGCAAACAAACCGGAACTTGCTAAAATAAGCAAGGCATTTGTAGGAAGCAGTCCAAGTGCAGTAGCTAATAGATATGTTTTAAAATTAATGCCGGAGAAGCCGGCTACATAGGCATCAACATCAAAGCTGACAATAGAAAATACTCTAATATATATTAACTTAATAATCTCATTTCCTCCTTTAACTTTTTCAGCGTAATATTTTATTTTAGGATATCTTTTTTCGATGAAGGCTTTTCCAAGCTTTATGGCAATGAAATAGTGGATTACCGCCGCAGTAAGCATTCCCAGATAAATTGCAATAAACCCTTGCCAACCATAGGTGATTGTTGCTATTATAGGCATTACGCCATCGGGTAATGGTGTTAAAGCGAAGATTACTTGTACAACATAGAGACCGATAATCCCGAACGCTCCTAAAGGCTCAAGCAGCGATCGAATGTCTTCTTGTTTGATATTGTAGTATTTGAAAAGAATTAATAATAGGATGTATAGTAGGGCAATTGCTATAAACAGAAAGATGTATCTTTTATTCCTCTTTAATTTTCCAGCAAGTTTTTTCAATTTACCCATTAAGATGCGTATAATATTTAATTAGTAAGTTTAATTAGTAAGTATTTTTTTATGAACGATAAGAAACATTTTAACAAGAATAATTTAAAAGTCATCCCCTTAGGTGGTGTTGAAGAGATTGGTTTTAATTCAACCATTCTTGAATATGACGACCAAATCTTTGTAATAGATATGGGTTTGGGTTTCCCTGACGGTGATTTTTATGGAATTGATTTTTTAATTCCTAATTTAGATTATTTAACAAAAAACAAAAACAAAATTAAGGCAATAATAATTACCCATGGTCATTTAGATCATATTGGGGCTCTTGGATATGCCTTGAAATCTTTAGGTAATATACCTGTTTATGGTACAGAATTTAGTTTAGAGATCATTAGGAATAATTTGAGAGAAAGACTCCCTCACTTTAATAGTTTGCATAAGATCAATAAGGATTCCAAACTTCATTTTGGGAACGTCTCCTTTGAATTCTTTCATGTTAATCATTCCATCCCTCAATCTGTAGGTGTGGTTTTTAAAACTCCACAGGGCAATATTGTCCATACTGGAGATTTTAAATTTGATAATTCCCCTTTACTGGAAGAACCTGCAGATTATGGCAAAATTGCTAGGATCGGTACTGAAGGAGTATTAGCTTTGCTTTCAGATTCAACCAACTCTTTTAAGAAAGGACATTCCAGTTCAGAAAAGCAGATCAAAGACAATCTCTTAAGAATGGTTGAGAGTGCTAAAGGCCGAGTTATTGTGTCCTCTTTTGCTTCTCTAGTGGGTAGAATTATTCAATTAATCGATATTGCTAAAAGGACCAATAGAAAAGTAGCAATAGCTGGCAGGAGCATGATCAATAATATAGAGGTCGCCAAGAAATTTGGTTATCTTAAAGGACTTGAAAACACAATATTCCCCTTAGCTCAAATAGAAACATTAAAAGATGATAGAGTCATGGTTTTAGCAACTGGATCTCAGGGGGAAGAGATGGCTGCTTTATCAAGAATAGTTAAGAATAAGCATCCTGATCTATCTATTAAAAAGGGAGATACAGTGATTTTATCGGCCTCAGTAATACCTGGGAACGATATATATATTCAAAATCTTTTAGATGATCTATCTCAATTAGGAGCCATTGTTTACAAACAATCGGAAGGCATTGATACTCATACTAGTGGACACGGGTATGAAGAAGATCAGAAATTGATGCTGAATTTAGTTAAACCAAAGTATTTTGTTCCTGTCCATGGCTATCAATCCTTCTTGTATAAGCATGCTCAAACTGCTGTAGGTATGGGATTTGAAGAAAAGAACATTGTCATACCCAAAAGGGGTGAAGTTTTGAACTTTCATAATGGACTTGTTAATAAGAGCAAAGCTATACGTAATACTCCTGTATTAGTTTCAGGCTCTGGAATTGGAGATATAGGAAGTATAGTTATGTCAGAAAGAGTTCAATTAGGTAATAATGGAGTTATGATATTCTCTGCTCTATGTGACCTTAAGGATAAAAAGGTAATAGGACAGCCTCAGCTTCTATCTAAAGGGTTGACATATGTTCCTGATAATCCCACCTTGTTCGAGCAATTGAACCTCATGGCTACTCAGTCTCTGAATAAATATTTACAGGAAAATGACAAGATCCAAGCTAAAGAATTGATGAATGTAATCAAACAAAGGTTATCGGCTCAGGTTAAGAAAGAATTGAACAGGGATCCTATGATCTTAGTATTTCTTAATTTCCTAGATTAACTCTAGAGTATCACTGGGATTTCGATCGCCCAGATATACCTTAGCACCAATAGTTCTATCGAATTCAGCGAATTCACTATCGCTTTCGCTGTTTTTACGAATTATCTTTTGGAATATTCTGGCTTTGGATGATAATTGATCAACATAGCTGACGATTATTGCTTCAATAGTAGCTGGGACCACAGGACTACCGAATTCCAAATAACCATGATGAGATAATATAATGTGCTTGAGGTTTAGTATTTGTTCCTGATTTAGATATTTTGGGCCTCTTTCTAAAAGTATCTCATAGCTTTTTACTAAATGACCAACCAGATAGCCTTCTCTTGTTCTTTGAATTGTGACTCCCACTGGTTCCAGCTCAAAAAGCTTTCCTAGATCATGCAGGACAATACCGGCAATTATATAGTCGAAGTTTGCTTCTTTATAGTATTTTTTCAAAGGCATGGCTAGATCCAGCATTTCTACTGTATGCTCTAGTAGACCTCCCTGAAAAGCATGATGCACATATTCTGCTGCAGGATAAGTTTTTAATTTGGGTCCCATATTCTCATCTGCAATTATGGATTCCAGGAATTTCTGTATATTCATATCCTTAATGGATGTGACATGTTTTTTTAATTGCTCTAGTAGATCATCCAGCTCAAAATCACTGGCTTCCATATATTCACTTAACAATGTTTCATCGATCTTGGAAGCTTTGAGAATATTAAGTTGTAGTACTCCCCTGTAGTCTTCCACCATGGCATTTATCAAGATCACATTCCCAGCAATTAATGCTGATTTTTCAATATTAGGAATATTATCAGCCCAGATCTGGGCCTTAATTTCTCCTGTTTTATCAGCAAGGATCAATTTGAAAAAAGGCTTACCATCTTTAGTTTGAGCACTTTCAACCAGCTTTACGGCAAAACTCTCATTATTTAGAACTAAACCTTTTTCCAAATCCTTAACATAATAGGTCTTCATAAAAGACTAAGATAACAAATTATTAAATACATCAACTATTTTAACATCTCCTCAATTCTGAGCAGTTCATTGAACTTGGCAACTCTTTCTGACCTGGAAGGAGCCCCTGATTTGATTTGTCCGCAGCCGGTACCAACTACTAGGTGTGAGATGGTTACATCTTCGGTCTCCCCACTTCTGTGAGATACTACATTCTTCCAACCTGCTGTAGTAGCCATTTTCATGGCCGCTAAGGTCTCTGTTAATGTACCTATTTGATTTACTTTAACCAGAAGAGCATTGCAGGCTTTCATATTGATGGCCTCCTCTACTCTTTTTACATTAGTTACTAACAAGTCGTCTCCCACAATTTGGATTCTATCCCCTACCCTTTTAGTTAATTCGACCCAAGTTTGCCAATCATCTTGCGACATCATATCTTCAAAAGAAGTGACAGGATATCTTTCAGATAGAGATAGCACCCATTCCAGCATTTGAGCCTTAGTAAATACTACATTATCTCTTTTTAATTCATACATGCCTGTTTGGTCATTGTAGAATTCTGATGCAGCTGCATCAAAACCAACGCTCACTTCCTCTCCTAATTTATATCCTGCCTTTTCAATAGAAGCTACGATCAGATCAAGAGCCTCCTGATTGGATTTCAGGGCTGGAGCAAATCCTCCCTCATTACCAACATTTACAGAATAACCTTTATCTTTTAAAAGAGTTTCTAAGGTATGATAGATCTCACTTCCCACTCTTAAGCTGTCTGACCAGCTAAGTGTCTGCATAGGAATTACCATATATTCCTGAATATCTGTAGCCCAGTTGGCGTGTTTGCCTCCATTCATGATATTCATCATGGGCCTGGGCATAACAAAGTTAGTATTGCCTGTTATTTCACCGATCAATTTGAACAAAGGAATATTTCTGGCTTTAGATACAGCCCAGGCATAGGCAAGGGAAACAGATAATATGGCGTTTGCTCCGAGATTTGATTTATTAGCTGTCCCATCAAGTTGCAGCATTTTGTTATCCAGATCTGCCTGGCTGAGATTTTCTAGCCCTATCAAGGCGTGGGCAATGTTGGTATTAACATTGTTAACTGCTTTTAATACACCCTGGCCATGATAGATCTTGGGATCAGCGTCTCTCATTTCTAAAGCTTCATACTTCCCAGTAGAAGCCCCACTAGGAACTGCAGCTCTACCTACAAATGTATTATCAATGATCACATCCGCCTCAACTGTAGGATTGCCTCTACTATCAAGTATCTGACGGGCTTTAATGCCTGTTATTTTCATTCTATTTAAATTGAAATATAAATTAGATTATTCCTGAGCTTTTTTGATTAACTCTGCAAGCTCAGCAGGGTCTGTATCTGATTTGAGTATATACCCTTTGGCTCCTAGACTTATTGCATTTTCTATGGCTACCTCACTACCGATATTAGTCAGCATATATACTGGCATATTTCCGTATTTATCGGGATGGGCCTTTAACTCTTTCAATACGGCAATCCCATCCAAATTGGGCATGATGATATCAAGAAGAACTAGATCATATTTTTTCTTACTAAGTTTGGCAATGGCATCATTACCATCTTCGGCTCCATCAACTTCATATCCTGCTGTAGTAAGTATATCAAGATATATCATCCTGGCATCTTGTTCATCTTCAGCTACCAGAATTTTAAGTTTGTTATCCATTATTGTGGATATAACAGATTAAGTAATTGAGCAGTCTAATGAAAATGGGTCTTCAACTTTTATTTGTTCCCCATTTTTATAGATATATAGATTTGGTTCTTCTTCTGTCAATGTCTTTTTGTGGCTGCCATTACAGTAGGGCTGATTTGAACTAAGGCCACACCTACACATCCATTTGCCCTTCATATCTTCTTTGATCTCTAAAGGACCCTTGGCACAGTGTTTAATTAATCTGCCCATAATGTATAATTGTTTATTCCAATATATTCTATTCTAGACTAAAAATGCTTCGGAAACAAATACTTGAGGAGATTCAAAGCAAGGAAAAGAAATTGCTGGAATTAAGAAAAATCCTGCAAAGTGATACAGCTGCCTCATACAAAGAAGCAACCCAAACATCAGAAATGATTGAGGTCTTAGAATTGAACTTAATGGATCTTAAGAATATGCTTATTCAGGATAAGCAATATATCAAAATGATTATCTCCAAGGATAATAATAATAATGATCATGTTTTCTATATTGTTGAAAAAGATGGAGATCCCTCTTTGATGAGATTTTCTACAGCTTCGCCTTTTGGATTAAAGCTATCAAAGCTTAATAAAGGAGACAAATTCCAATATCAGGATCAAGAATTAACCATAATCAGTATTGATGAAAAATAGGATTCTCATTTTATTAATTTCCCCAGCAATCTTTTTAATAGTTTTTGGCTTTCTTATGTTTTTTGATAAGTCTTTAGTAAACAAGGAAGTTCAATCCGACTTAAAGACTACTCAAATTCCTGAAGTGAACTCGGCAAATACTTTGTCCGAAGTTCAAATTAATGAATATTCTGTTCAGTCATTTACATATTCTGGTTGGATCCCTTCCTGGGGCAGTAGCTCAGGTTTAGATTCACTTAGAAGGAATAATAAGCTAATAAATAGCATAAGTCCTGTTTGGTATGAATTAAACCCTGATGGCAGTTTGAAAACCCGTTATCCAGCTCAAAGACAGGACATCATTAATGTAGCTAAGGAGTTTGAAATCAAATTGATACCTGCTATTGCCATGTTCGATCATGAGCTTTTTACAAAGGTATTACAATCCCAGGAGAATCTTGATCGACATGTGGACTCAATAGTAAGAACAGTGATAGATAATCACTATGATGGCATTGATCTTGATTATGAATCTACAAAATTATCAGATAAGACCAAGTATTTTGAGATGCTACAAAAACTTAGCAGCAAGCTGCATGAAAGTGATAAGCAGCTCATAGTCACGGTAATTGCTAAGTGGGGTGATGATATTCTTTATCCGTCTTTAAAAGAAACTAGACAAGTCCAGGATTGGAACGAAATCTCATTGTATGCAGATCAAATCAGGATCATGGCCTATGATTATACTTTTGCCCGCTCAAAATTCCCTGGTCCTATTGGCCCACTTAATTGGATAGATGAAGTTCTTAAATATGCTGTTACTAAGGTTAGCCCAGAGAAATTAATATTAGGAATCCACCTCTATTCCTATGAATGGAAAGGCGATTCTAATGAACCCTTACCATTCATTGCTAATTATATGGGAAATAGTAATGGCTCAGTGGACGCCTCTTCCTATGTATATTCACAAGTTAAAAACATATTAAAAGATCATGATGGTAATGCTTACAAGTTTGAAGGTGAAGAAGTATTTGAGTATAAAAAGGATGGTATTTATAGAAGTCTTGTATATATTTCCCCACAAGGAGTATTAGATCGAACTGATCTAGCAATGAAGTATAAGCTTGGGGGCGTGGTATTCTGGCGTTTAGGAGGTGAAGATGAATTATTAACTAACCTCTATAACGTAGACTAACAGCTTTTTGTTTGGCCTTACGATGTTTTTTATTGGCCATTTTTTTCCTCTTGTTCATATTGTTTGAGATAAGAGATTAGGTATAATCAAAAGATATTAGATATTGCAAATAAATATATCATGAAGTTCAATAATCCCACAATAAAACTGTTACTTGATAATTATCGTCCCGTCTGGTCGTTAATGTATGCTAATCATCTTATCAACTGGGACACAGAGACATATATGCCGGCTAAGGGAGTGCAATCGCGAAGTAAGGTTTTGGCTGATTTGAATTTAGCTATTCAAAGGCAGCTTTTAGATAAGGAGTTTTTAAGCATTTTAAAACAGGCAAAAGAAATTAAAGATCTTAATATCTATGAACAAAAGGCTTTATATTATCTAAATAAAAGCATTGATCAATATTTGAAACTGCCTGCTCAGTACATTTCCGAATGGTCTGAGTTAATAGCTGTCACTTCAGTTATTTGGGCAGAAGCTAGAAAAAAGAATGACTATCAATTATTCGAACCTTATCTGGCTAAGATCTTTAAAATGACAAGACAAAGAGCGCAGTATTTAGATCCTTCCAAGAATGAGTATGATGTGATCTTTGATACTTATGAGGATGGTATGACAACTAGGGAATTAGATAACTATTTTTCTAATTTAAGGAATTTCCTGAATAAAATTCCCTTAGATAGCTTGTCTCATAAAAAATATCAGGATCTAGAAAAAGAGGGTTATTCCTTAGTTAAAATGCAACAATTAAATGCCAAGGTGCTGGATTTTCTAGGCCATGATCCAGAAAGATTTAGATTAGATGTGTCTACTCATCCATTTTCTTTATTCTTAAGTCCTCATGATCTGCGAATCACAACTAGATATCCCAAATTAGGATTTAATACTTCATTGATGCCTACCATACATGAATTTGGGCATGCCTTATTTGCCAGTAATGTGGATGAGGAATTAGAATCTACCCCCCTCTGGCCCGATACCAGCTATGCTTTGCATGAATCTCAATCAAGATTCTGGGAAAATATATTAGGACGCAGTAGAGGCTTTATAAAGTATTTCATTAAAGATCTACGCTCATTAAATCCTAAATTCAAAGATCTTGATGTCGAGGATTTCTATGATTTCTTAAATCATGTTAAGCCCAGTTTAATTAGAGTGGAGGCTGATGAGATTACCTACCATTACCATATCTTGATCCGTTATGAAATTGAAAGGGCTTTGCTTGCTGGTGAAATAGATACTAAAGAAGCCCCACAGTATTGGAACAAGGCCTACGAGAAATATTTAGGTATTACACCAGCAAATCATATTGAAGGAATCCTGCAAGACATTCACTGGTCTTTTGGTAGTATTGGCTATTTCCCTACCTACTCTCTAGGTTCAACCCTTTCAGCCATGTGGGATCATGAATTGCAAAAAGATCTTAATCTTGATTATGAGCAACTGAATAAAAAGGAGATAGCTTTGATCAATGACTGGTTCAAGACCAATATTCATCAATATGCAGGCATGTACTCTTTAGAAGAGTCCAGCTTAAGAGTGTGTAAAGAAGAATTCAGCTCACAGAAGTGGCAGAGCTATATTAATAAAAAATACCTCTAAGCTTTACTTGTCATTGGTATTATCATAAAATCAAATCAATATTTATTATTTTTCATTTATGAATAAGCTTTCAACGATTGCCGGCAGGATCACAACTGCAGCAATTTCCCTAGGAGCATTAGCAAGCACTGTTATGGCTGCTGCTTATGATTATGGATATGATTATACTTATGATTATGGAGCTGGAGATGCATTAGGAGCTGGCGTTGGTGGTGTAATGTTACTTGTATACTGCTGTTTGTGCTTGATCCTAGCTTTATCTCTAGCATTATGGGTTTGGATGTTGATCGATGTCTTAAAGAGAACGGAAGCAGAATTACCAGACAAAACTACCTGGATTATAATCATTGTATTACTAGGTGGCCTAGGAGCATTAGTATATTACTTCTCCAAGAAAAGAGCTTTGGATGCTAAAAAGAAGTAATAATTCTTAATTAGAATTTCAAAACCCCGTGCTAGTCACGGGGTTTTTTATTAAAGTTGATATAATTGGCAACTATGTAGGAAGGTCTATCTTGGACTTGAGTATATATTCTGCCCACATATTCAGAGATGATTGCTAGGATCATCATTTGTAAGGCTAGATAGATCGAATAGATAATAATTTGTGAAGACCAACCTGGTACTGTTTGACCAAGGATTTGTGATATTAAGGCATATATGATTACTAAGAAAGTGATCGAGAAGAACATGACACTTAATATTGTTGCCAGTTTCATTGGGAGTCTGGAAAAAGAAAAGATGGCATTAAAAGCTAGCCCTACCATTTTAGTAATAGGATAACCTGTTTTGCCCCATTCCCTTTTAGCCCTGTCATATTCCACTATCGTCTGTTTGTATCCGATCCAGGTTGTTAAACCTCTAAGATATCTATCTTTCTCTTTTATTTTTTTAAGAACATTGATACATTTCCTATCTAACAGTCTGAAATCACCTACATTTTCGGGTATTTTGTTAATCAATATGGCATTAAGGAATTTATAGAAAAGAACTGCGCTCATATCTTTAAAAAAGCCGTCCTTTCGTGATTTCCTTTTAGCATTAACTACTTCATATCCCTCTTCCCATTTCATAATTAGATCAAGTATCACTTCAGGAGGATCCTGTAGATCAGAATCTAGGATTATGACACAGTCACCTATGGCATGGTCCATCCCAGCAGTTATAGCCATTTGATGGCCAAAATTCCTTGAGAAATCAATAATTCTGATCTGTTTATCTGATTCAGCTAATCTTAATAATACTAGCAGTGAGGAGTCTTTAGAGCCATCATTTACAAATATGATCTCGTGATCATATTTTAAGGGTTTCAATATACCTTTAACTCGCTCATAAAACTTATCAAGGTTGCCTTCCTCATTGTAGACAGGCGTAACTATTGAGATTAATTTCTTTTTCACAGGCTTGAATTTAAAATATTTAAGATTTGTTGTTGATCAAGTTTGATCTCTCCAATTTTATTGGGAGTCAATCTATCTGACATATCCTTAAAATGCTCATCATTTATTCCATAATCTTTAAGGCTCATAGCAATGCCTAGATCAAAAAAGAAGTCATAGGTTTTAGCAATAGCTTCAATTATCACCTCATCGTCTTCGCCTTTAAGTCCCCAAACTCTACGAGCGTATTGTGCCATTTTGTCATGCTTTTGGGATTTTACTTCATTAAGCCAATGGGGAGTTAATACTGCCAAGCCTGCTCCATGAGGTATGTCGTAAAACGCACTAAGCTCATGTTCAATATTATGAGTAGCCCAATCCTGGGAAACTCCCATACTTATAAATCCATTTAAGGCCATGGTAGAACAGTACATTAGATTGGCTCTCAGGTTATAGTTATCAAGATCCTTAATTACTTTAGGTCCAATTTCTATTAAGGTCTGAATGATTGATTCAGCCCATCTATCCTGCAATAAGGCATTCTTTGTAGTATTCATGTATTGTTCCAGTACATGTGAGTAAATATCTACAATCCCATAAGCAGTTTGCAGTGCAGATAAAGAATAAGTGAATTCTGGATTTAGAATGCTGAATTGGGGATAGACTAAAGTTGATTCCCATGAGTTCTTTTTATGCTCGCTCCAATTAGTAATGACTGAGTAACAATCCATTTCACTGCCGGTTGCAGCGACTGTTAATACTGTAGCCAAAGGTAGAGCTTTTGTGATTTGGTTAGCATCATTTACAACTTCCCAGGGGTCAGATCCTGTATAATATGATGCAGAAATTAATTTCGTGGCATCAATCACACTGCCTCCTCCAACAGCTAATAGGATATTTGGTTTAAAGTCTTTTGCAAGAGTCAAAGCTTTCCTGATCGTTTCTACTCTGGGATTAGGTTCTATTCCCCAAAACTCCTTGATTTCAAGATCTTTTAACTGATCTAATACCTTACTATATACTCCACTTTTCTTAGCGCTATTCTTGCCAAAAATTAGCATTACTTTTTTACCGTAACCTTTTAATTCCTCTGCAAGCTGAAGATGGGAATCTTTACCAAAAATGATTTTGGTGGGATTTTTAAATGTAAAATCATTCATTTGAAAATATTTGATAGATAGTAAGATAATAAAGCATAAGGCAAGTGAATGTAAATTTCTGACTTGCTGTTAACTTAATATTGATGTTATTATCTTCACATAACATCATGGCTACAGAAGCATTCATTGTACATTCCAATGGACCCTCTGCCTCAGTCCAAATAATATCAGGAGATAAGCCAGTGCCCTCAATACTGTTAGATGCAGGTGGGGATCCTCGTTTGCAGGCAAAACATTCAAATAGTTTCGGTCATTTATCTTTGGGTAGAATGCAGCCTGAACTATTACGAAGGAATGCTACTCCCTTAATACCTGGACTTTATTCGCCTGATCAGCCTGAGCATCCTAATACTGTTCGGGAATTGATGACTCTATTGCAAACCACAGTTCCCTCAGCAGAAGAAAGAGCCATAATTGAAAGAGGAATTAAGTGGCAGATAGAGCAAGGTGTGGATGTGAGCAGAGTTTATTCCTCTCATCCTCATTTTGATTCCAATCTAGCATTGCCAATAATTAAGCCGGAGATCCCATTAATGGGGACCAGAGGCACGATTGCAATGTTAAAGGCGATAGGGGCAATTATGCCAATGGTTGATCGGCAATTTACTAGGGTTAGAAGATATGACGCTGCCGGGGAATTAGAATACGCCACGAGACCTGTTGAGATACTTGAACCAGGTAAACCTCACAATATTGAAGGATTTGGACAAGTAGTTGCCAGTGAAACAGATCATTTTTTAGGCTCCAGTTCTCTAGATATCGAGACCAACAAAGGAGCCAGGATAACTTTTACTGGGGACTTGGGCGCTGGTCCAAGAACAAGTAAGGTACTAGAGGATATTGTTGCTAGATCACCTGAGACAGACATCTTGTTTTTAGATACTAACAATCTGGGTAATTCTGGAGAACAACGCACAGAGGAAGGATTGCAGGATGAATTAAGGGCCTTACTTTCCGAAAGTCAGGACATGAATTTGTTTGTACAGATCCCCAGAAGAGACCTGGGCAGATTGAAGCGTATTGCTGAAGTAGCTAGAACAGCAGGACGAAGGATTGTATTACCCTGGCAATTGGCTGCCTATCAGCAAATTGTTTCCGAGGAAACTTCAGAAGTTGATTTCGAATTTACTGATATATATTTAACACCGAGAAGCAGTGCTACATACAAGCCTATGGATTATCCTGCAGTAAGTAGATCTAGAATCTTTAATCCCCAGTTCCATCTGCATACTCCTCGAGAATTAACTGATCTTAGTAGAAAGGAAAGCATACTTACCGTAGTTGAAGATGATGTGCAATTCAAACATGTTAATCCCAGACAATTCCTGCCAAGAGATCGCACTAAAGATCAGGGTCTTATTTATGCTGGATATCAATTACCCAAAGCAGAATTATTAAAATTAGAGAGATTGATGAGAAATGCTGATACTGATTTTAAAAATCTGGAAACTTCAGGCCATTTACCCTCAGATCTTCTTATGGATATGTTAAGCCAATTATTAGTAAGGCAATTGGTTCCTTTACATACCGTTAAACCTGGAACAGTTGTTGATTTTGTTAAAAAAAGTGGATTCAAGGGCAATGTTGTTCAAAACGTTGCTCGTAATATACCCTATGGGTATAATGGGAAGAAGTTAATATAATAAAATGCACTTAAACAAAATTATTGTCTTGCTGCTATTAGCATTCTCTTTAGTTTCCCCATTTAATTCTTATGCTGCTTCTTATACTCTAACTGAGGTAGCAACTCATAATACACCTGATGATTGCTGGATGGTATTTGAACAAAGTGTTTATAACATTACTTCGTATTTGAGAAGTCATGATAAATTTCTAGAAATTGATTCTTGGTGTGGCCAAGATATGACTGAAGATTTTCAAACTAAAGCTGGTACAGGCAGAGATCATAAGAGCAGCACCTATGCCTTGTTGGATCAATACAAAATTGGTGATTTGGAAGTCGTTACAGTTACAGACCCACCTACATCTACTCCTCAAAGTCAGATTGTTAGTCCCACAATCAAGCCAACTGTTGTTTCTGATAGTAGTGCTCAGCAACCTAAAAATCCTTATAATCTAGGCTTGCTTGTAATCCCCACACTGCTTATTTACTGGGGTTGGTATTTTTTATGCAAAAAGAACTATCAATGCAGTTTATTTAAGGTCAGTGTGTTTAATTTCTTCTGGAACAGTGTGCTGCTAATTACGTTAATACCCGCTGTGGGCTTCGGCTTCTTTATGGTATTACGTTACTCGATCCCCTCTTTATATGGCGTGCAGTTCGACTTTTTATTCTGGCATGTTGAAGGGGCTATAATAATGGGAACGGTAGCCGTATCTCATTTTCTGAGCAGACTTAATGCTTACTTTGCCCAAATGCGCATAAGTTTGAATAAGCAGCCCTGAGGCTTTTTTAATATAATTCGCATTCCTGGTAGGAACTAATGATTTGATGCTTTATTAGATCCTACATAGGATTTAATATATAAAAGCGAGATATTTATTCCAGCTCCTCTACTTCAATAGCATGATCCGGACACATTGAGGCTGCAGTTTTAGCCTTTTCGATCATAGCAGGATCAGTGATCTCAACTTCATTGAAAGCTGCAGTGATTTTAGCTTTGCCGTCCACATCCATTTCAAAGATCTCAGGAGCTGTTGCGTAACATGTTCCACAGCCTATGCATTTATCTTTATTAATTCTTACTTTAATTTTACTCATTTAAATTTAATAATAATTAAATTCATTATATCTCAATATCAACATAAACTGGGGCATGATCTGAGCCCATAACATCATTTAATATGCCTGCACTTACAATATTCTTTTTATGCTTTTCATCTACAAAGAAATAATCTATGCGCCAGCCAATATTCCTTTCTCTTGCTCTTGATTTTACATCCCACCAGGTATAGTTTTGAGGATCGTTATTAAACATCCTGAATGTATCAACATAGCCGTTATCAACAAATTTATCTAGATATGCCCTTTCTTCTGGTAAAAAGCCTGATGTTTTAGAATTCTCTTTCGGTCTTGCCAGATCAATTTCCTTATGAGCTGTATTAACATCTCCACAAAATAGGATCATTTTCCCACTTTGTTCTAACTCCTTTAAGAGCTTTAGAAATTTCTCATAGTATTCCAGTTTGAATTGGACTCTATCATGTGATCTTTGTCCATTGGGGAAATATACATTTAGAAGAAAGAACTTCTCAAATTCTAGGATCAAGCTTCTGCCCTCGGTATCAAATCTTTCCTCACCAATATTGTTGGAAACACTTAATGCAGCCTCTTTAGTGTAAGTAGCAACACCACTGTACCCTTTTCTTTGTGCTGAATTGAAATAGGAAACATAACCATCAGCAATCTTAAGATCAAAAGGAAGCTGATCCTCATGGGCTTTTATTTCCTGAAGATTCATTATTTGAGGATCCAATTTCTTAAGTAGTTCCAGGAAACCTTTTTTGTATACTGCCCTAAGACCATTAACATTCCAGGAGATTATTCTTTGCATAATATTCAATAATATGGCTTAATATTACCCTACCCTATGCTATCTTTACAACCTGCGTTTGCACTTTAACTTGCTATGGTTTAAAATTACAAACTAGCAACAATATTTCCTCATGGCTAAATTAACTAAAGAACAAGTATTAAAGATCGCGGATTTAATTAAATTACATCTGAGCGATGATGAATTATCCCATTATCAGGATCAGCTTAATACTGTTTTAGAATCAGTTGATGTACTTAAGGAATTAGATACTTCAAAAGTAGCCGAGACTTCCCAAACCCATGGTCTTAAAAATGTTCTAAGAAAAGATGAGCCTTCAAAGGGCCTAGATATATCGAATTATCCCAATAAAGATAATCTGAAGAATGGCTATTTTATTGTCAAACGAGTTATATCATGACAAGAATTGATACAAGCAAAAGAACTATTAAGCAGTTAAATCAGGGATTGATCCAAAAAGAATATTCAGCTGTGGAACTACTTAATGCGTATTTAAGTGTGATTGAAAGTAAGGAGAAGGAAATAAATGCTTTTGTTAATCTGACAAAAGAGATTGCTATGGATGCTGCCAAACAGATGGATCAGAAAATAGCCAGAGGAGAGGAAATTGATCCAATTGCCGGAATCCCTCTTGCTCTGAAAGATAATTTTAATCTGATTGGTACAAAAACTACTGCTAGCAGCAAGATCCTTGATAACTATATATCTCCTTACAATGCTACAGTTACAGAAAGGTTGTTAGAAGCGGGAGGAGTTATAGTTGGCAAGGCCAATATGGATGCCTTTGCTCATGGTTCATCAACGGAGACCTCAGATTATGGAGTTACAAAAAATCCTTATGATACAGATAGAATACCGGGAGGTTCTTCAGGAGGCAGTGCGGCAGCTGTAGCTGCAGATATGGTGCCTTATGCTATCGGCAGCGAAACTGCAGGATCAGTTCGAGGTCCTGCTGCCTGGTGCGGGCTTTACGGCTTTGCTCCCACATATGGTCGCTTCTCTCGTTATGGTGTAGTGGCAATGGGCTCTTCTCTTGATAGGCCGGGAGTATTGGCAAACAGTCTAGAAGATATTGCGCTTGTTAGTAATGTTCTTTCAGGGGTTGATCCAAAGGATGCAACTAGTATTCCTGAAGGAAAGGTTGAGTATTTTAAGACGCTAAAAGATGATGTTAAGGGGCTAAGGATCGGGATCCCTAGACAATTTTTAGATGACAGGATCGATGCTTATTCCAGACAATTGGTGGCTGAGAAATTGATAGAGTATGAAAAATTGGGTGCCAAATTAATCGAAATTGATCTTCTTGATCCCAAATATTCCATGGCTGTCTATACATTGATCTGTAGATCGGAGGTCTCATCGAATCTGGCTCGCATTGATGGTATCAGATATGGACATATTTCCTCACAAAAAGCTGAGACAATCTTAGATCAGATCCGCTTTAATAGAGGTGAAGGATTTGGCAATGAAGCTAAACAGAGAAGCATGACCGGTGCTTACGCTCTATCTGCTGGATATTACGATGCCTATTACAAAAAGGCTCAGAAGGTAAGAACTTTAATAATTAATGATTTTCAAAGAGCATTTAAGGAAGTGGATATTATTGCCGGACCAACAATGCCTGGGCCAGCACCCAAAATTGGTGTTACCAAGAATAACCCTCTATTTGGAGAGATGGCTGATCTATTAACAGAGCCCAGCGCTCTTAGTGGATTGCCCTGTATAAGTATACCCATTGGAAATAATCCGGAGGGTCTTCCTATTGGGATGCAATTATTTGGGCCACAATTTAAAGAGCAACTAATTTTGAACACAGCTTTTACTTTTGAAAAGAGGATCGGATCATGAGTAAATATGAAATGGTGGTTGGATTAGAAATCCATGTTCAGACCAAAACCAGATCCAAGATGTTCTGCAGTTGTGATGCAGCATATTTCCAGGCTAAGCCGAATTCTCATGTTTGTCCTGTTTGTTTGGGATTACCCGGTGCTTTACCAGTACCAAATGCTATAGCTATTGAGAAGTGCGTAAAGTTAGCGTTGGCCTTAAACTGTAAGATCAACCAGGAATCAAAATTTGATAGAAAGAACTATTTTTATCCTGATCTGCCTAAAGGATATCAGATTTCCCAGTATGATCTTCCCTTTGGGGAGAATGGCTACTTGGAATATGATCTCAATGGTGATTCAATCAGGATCAGAATTAAAAGAGTGCATCAGGAAGAAGATACAGGTAAGTCTATTCACGAGGGAGCAGAAACCTTATTAGACTACAATAAATCCGGAGTTCCATTAGCTGAGATAGTCAC
>JAKQLP010000041.1 GCA_029567095.1 bacterium | reverse complement strand
TGGCAAATGCCGCGGATCGCCTTACAACTCAAAACCGATCTGATTCTTATCTGTTCAGGATTAGCTTTGATAATATGCTCTGATAGCTCTTTAGTTACCAGAGTTCCTTTTTTAATTAGGACTTTCTTACTAACAGAATCCTTAATATCATCTAAAATCACTCGGCCAATAACCCTATCGACCAAATGCTCATTAATAATCTCACTCTCTTGTTTGCTGATAAGCAAACCTTCCTTATCGCCGCAATCCTCTTCCAAAACCACCACATCTTGGGAAACGTCCACCAAGCGTCTAGTCAGATAACCGGCATTGGCTGTACGCAAAGCAGTATCTGATAAACCTTTACGAGTACCATGGGTAGAAATAAAATACTCCAAGACATCTAAGCCCTCCTGAAAATTAGCTTTAATAGGCAATTCAATAATATCACCGGCTGGATTAATCACCAAGCCTTTAATACCCATAATCTGTATCATCTGGGACAATGAACCACGAGCACCAGAATCAAGAATGCTGGCAATAGAGTTTTTCTTAGAAAAGGCTTTTTCGCTTTGCTTATAAATACGGGTCTTAATCTCATTCCACACCTCAATAACCTTCACATGCCTTTCATTGTTGGTTAATAATCCATTATTATATTGATCCTTAATTTCTTCTACCCTCTTTTCACCCTCCGTAACCAGCTCATCTTTAATAGATAACTTGGGAATGTCATCCATCCCCCAAGATAAACCAGAAGAAGTAATGTAACGAAAAGCAATGTCCTTAATATCATCCAACAATTTAACAGTGTCATCGTGAGGCAAGCGGCGAAAAGATTCGGCTACTATATTTTTTAAGCCCTTTTTGTCCAAAGTTTTATTGACGTAAGATATCTCCTGAGGCAAAATCTTGTTAAACAAAATTCTGCCTATAGATGTTTCTATTAACTTACTATTTTCTTTGGCTACTCGAACCTTAATTAAATCTTGCAGACCAATCACGCCCAGAGCAAAAGCTCTTTCGGCTTCTTCTTCGTCAGTAAAAATTTTAAGCACCTTGGCGTCAGGATCAATATAAGTCAAATAATAACCTCCCCAAACAATGTCCTGATTGGGCACGGTCACTGGATCACCGGTAGCCGGTTTAAGCAGATTGTTGGAAGACAGCATTATGGTGGCAGCCTCTTCCTTAGCCTCCTCTGTCAGAGGTACATGAACCGCCATTTGATCACCATCAAAGTCGGCATTAAAAGCCGCGCAAACTAATGGATGCAATTGTATAGCTTTACCCTCTATCAAAACGGGTTGAAAAGCTTGAATGCCTAAACGATGAAGAGTAGGGG
>JAKQLP010000026.1 GCA_029567095.1 bacterium | reverse complement strand
TGTTTGTTTGAGATATTACTAAAAGAAAAGGAGATGATCGAAAGATGAAGACAAGAATGGCAAATTTAGCTTTGGTGGCACTTTTGGCCCTATCTGCATTTCCAATAGCAGACGGTTTAAAGGTAACTGGCGGGCTTATTAGTGAGACCGTCGCGCCCGGTCAAGAATTAGATCACGAGATCTATGTATCTCTGGACAAGGATGAATATGTATCGCCACTTTTGACTGTAAATTTATCCGGGTTTGCTATGGACGAAAATGGCACTAATATTATGCTCCCACCAGAAAAAGATAACAAGCAATTTTCTGCAAAAGATTTTTTAACAGTAACTCCAATGGAGATCCAAATTCAGCCGGATGTTCCTCAGAAAATTCTGGTTAAGGCTCAAATTCCAGATGATGTAGGGACCGGAAGCAGGTATGCTCTCATATCCTTAAAAACATCAACTCCTGTAAAAGAAATGGAGAATATAGTGATTACCAAAGTAATCCAAGTACCGGTTTTTTTCAAAATCAAAGGATCAGAATTTGTAGAGACGGGGGAAATTAAAGACCTGGATACTCTTAAAAGTAATGAAGGCGTCGTGATCAATCTCAGATTTATGAATACTGGAAATGTTCATTATAAGCCTACTGCCAAGGCGGTCTTGAAGAATCAGGAAGGAGAGACTCTCGCAGCTTCAGAGCCATTAGAGAGTTCTAGTTCGGTGCTGCCGACCGGTGTTTGGCTCTTCAGTATGCCTATTGTCTCTGAATCTGAACTTTCCCCTGGTGACTATGTAATTGAGGCAGCAGTAACCGATGAAGAAGGAAAGCTCATTGACTCTGGTGAAGTGGCTCTGAACATCTAAAGTTATTTCTTGAAATGCTGCGATCATCTTGACCCGCAGCGTTTTCAATAAATTTTCCGCTTTACTATGTCATCAAGTTAAGAGAACGAAATCTATATATCAAGGAAGCTACATCAACCAAAGAAAATAAGGAGGGATACTTCTGTGAGGGCCAAATTGCAGCTATTAGCCGTTTTTATTATATATATCTCAATTTTGTGCATTCATGGTCAAGATAGCCAAGATTTTTCCAATGATTTTTATACAATAAGTATCGATTTACCATCTAATGAAATATATGATGTATCCCTCTCATTAGGTTTGCCAAATGGTATGGTTTATAAATCAGGAAGTCTTGTTACCAATCAAGATATCAACTATCTTGCTGAGACTATTGTTGGCAGCAATCCATGTCAAATAATCTGGACCTTTGGTGAGATAGATAACTTCGGAAATGAGGATCTAAATCTAGATTTCCAGGTGACAGTAGCTGATGTTGAATCTAATCAAAATGGGGTAGTTCTACCTCCTATAAAAACAACTCTGAACTATCGAGATTCGGATAATAAAACTTATACATCTTCCGGCGAGTTTGAAGCTGTAAAGGTGGTTGAACCCGACCTGAGGATCGATCGCTTCTTTGAGCCGGCAAGTGGATGGCGCGGGGATACAATAACCTGCGACCTTAACATATATCATTCTTCCGCAAGCAGATCCAATGCATATGATGTGGTTATCAATGAATATTTAGCTGAAGGCCTTAGCTATATTCCTGGATCATTGGAGATCTTAAACGGACCTGATGGCGGCATATCGGATTCCCAAAGCCTAAGCGGGCATTTTCCTAAAATTGATCCATCCTGGGATGACGATAATAAAATCTTGCTTAGATATAAAGCTACAATTGATAATAGTATAGCTAATAAATACTCCATGAGCTGTAGGGCAAATTTGGACTGGAGCAGCACAGCCGGAGATAATTCCGAGGAGCGGCAATATTCTAAGACCTCAGAAGACAGCATTATGCTCATTCCCAAATTACCAGAGTTCAATGTCACCTTGGCAGATAATCCTGATCCTGTAGTCCCCGGC
>JAKQLP010000002.1 GCA_029567095.1 bacterium | reverse complement strand
GTCAGCATTGGAGATAAATTGAACCCTTCGGAACAAGTCTCCAGAGTATATTTCATTATGGCCCCCGTCTATTTCGTATTCATCTCCATCTTAAGCTATATGGCTTACAAGTTCGCAAAGAGATTAGCCATCTTTGATATTGGATTGATCTCGATCCTATTCACCGTATTCTTCCCCTTAATGCATTACATCTCTAGCTTTACCATAGATCCGACCATGGAGGTATTCTCATCGATTGCTAATGTAGGGTACTACTCTATGCCTTTATACCTAGCTTTTCTAATTGCCTGGCTAGTTGCTGGAGGATTGATGTATTACCTGATTGGAAAGATAACAAACTTTAATTTCTCAAACAGGATTGGGATTCCTATGATAGTATTGTTTCTGGGATTTTTTCCTCTAGTAGTCACCATCCCTGAATATTCAGTATTACTAATGTTAATAGGAATAGTGGCTCTGATAACAATCGCTATACAGACTAGGATTAGGTTAATTAAAAGACAAAACTAATTCTAATTAAAGGAGTAATAGAATAGGCAGGGATAACTCAAATCCCTGCCTATTTTTAAATACACTGCAATTATCTTACTGCATGATATAATTCGCGTGTTAATACTTAATAATATGCCCTCTCTTAATAAATTCATCAGAATGCATACACATTCTGCTCCAATAGAAACTGTTTTTGAGGAAATTAACCCTCAAACTATTTATGGAACAAGGCCATTTTTAACTGCAGAAAGATTAAATGGTATAAGAAGAAAAGGATCAAAAGAGTTTCCTCAATTGATAGAAACAAATGACACTCACTATTGCATTGACGGTCATCATAAGATTAGAAGGGCTATCGAGAATGGAGCTACTTCAATATTATGCGAAGTAGCACATACCAGGTCTAGCATATTGGAGGCGGCACTTATCAAAATTTGCTCCGATCTTATTAGCAATTTGATAGTAAAGTGAATTAAATACTAAGGTAACCCCCTATAATATTTATCACCTTTTAAAGGCTCTTGAGGTAATCTGTCTTTATTCAATCCATATAATCGAGCTATAGTGTAAAGTTGCTTTAATAGAGTGGCTCTTGTATTCTGGCAATCAAAGCCTCTACAGGTATCACTCCTCTCATCGTAAACATTACAGCTACCATCAACTAAATGCTCACATCTTTGATAAAGCCTGTTCTCGTGCAATTGCCCATTTCTTAATACATCAGAGATGATAAGATGACAGCACAGGGTACAGAATGATCCATCCGGTAAAGTACAGTGTGGTAGGCTATCTTGATCTATGGGCTTCATAGCCACCTATTCTACCAGATCAAATCAACCATATTAAAACTCAATGCTCTTTCTGGCTTCCAATAAGGCATCTATCAATTGCTTAATGTCATCCTTTGTATGAGTAGCTGATAATTGGATCCTGATCTCATCAGCACCTTTAGCTACAACTGGATAATTGATACTTGTTACCAGTATGTTCTTTTCTAAAAGGAATGAAACCAGGGCTTTGGTTTTTTCAGGCGAGCCAATAAGTAATGGCTGGATAGGATGCTTCGAATCGGCAGCCATTTTAAGATCATTATCTTTAACCAGCTTTTTAAAGAAAACAATATTAGCTTTAAGATTATTGATCAGATCTTGGCCTTGCTTCTTGCTTAAAAGCTCGATTGCTGCTGAACCAGCTGCTGCTGTTCCTGGGGATATAGAATTTGAGTAGATGTAGGTAGCGGCTGACTCTCTTAAATAATCAATAACTACCTGATCGGCAACAACATAGCCTCCATCAGATCCCAAACCTTTGCCTAATGTACCGATCAATACATCTGCTTGAACGCCTTCTATCTCTTCAGAGCCTGCTCCATGCTCACCCAGAGCCCCAATGCCATGAGCATCATCAACTATAAGAAGGATCCCTCTTTCATATTTCTTATCATATTCAGAAATTACTTTACGTAACTCCTTTAATTTTTGGATCTCTCCTAACATACTAAATACCCCATCTGTGATAACTAATGCTCTTTTAAACTTCCCGACATTTTCTTTAAGAATTCTACTAAGATCGGCTGGATTCATATGCTCAAATATAGCCTTAGCTTCTTTAGGGTGATTAGCAATCCTAATTCCATCAATTATACTTCTATGATTTAAGGCATCTGAAATGACTAGCACATCATTATCAACGACGGAATCCTTGCTTTGACCTACTATCAGGGAGAATAAGGTTGCTAGATTAGTAGCAAATGCTGATGAGAAGATAATGGCGTCATCTCTTTTATGAAATTTGGCCAATTTCTCTTCTAATTGTTTATGAGGAAGTAAAGTTCCGGAAATGAATCTAACAGCTCCGGGGCCTGTTCCAAACTCCTCACTGGCTTTATGCTCTGCTTTAAGCAGTTCAGGGTGGAATCGCAAACCTAAATAGTCATTGGAATTAAATATCAATACTTCTTTGCCATTGATAATGCCTTTGGGAGAAGGATCTTTAGTAAAGCCCGTAATTATCCTTTCATTTCTTTTTGCTGTTTTGACTCCATCAATCCTATCTAGTTCTTGTTGCAACAGTTTAAGGAATTTATCTTTGCTCATTTTTGTAATTTAATAGTTAAATTCTTGATCATGACATCACACATTTTACCCAGATCAAATTTATGTTTCCAACCCCAATCCTTTCTAGCCACTGAATCATCGATAGATCTAGGCCAAGAATCTGCTATTTGCTGCCTGTGATCAGGTTTGTAAGTAACTTTAACCTTTATTCTTTTATTTATCTCCCTAGCTAACTCCTCTGCAGTAAAACTGATCGCAGCAAAATTATAGCTAGTGTGAATAGTTAATTTATCCCAAGGGGCATCCATAAGTTTTAATGTGCCTTCAATAGCATCATCCATATACATCATAGGCAGCATAGTATCTTTATTTACAAAACATTCATACTTGCCAGATTTAATAGCTTCATAGAAGATGGCTACAGCAAAATCTGTGGTACCGCCACCTGGTTCAGCCTGATAGCTTATTAATCCAGGATATCTGACTGATCTGATATCAAGTCCATATTTTTTTGTATAGTATTGGCATAAAAGTTCACCAGCAAGTTTAGTTACTCCATACATGGTGGTAGGCTCCAGTACAGTCCTTTGCGGCGTCATCTCTCTTGGTGTTGTTGGCCCGAAAGCAGCAATGGAGCTGGGCCAGAACACTCTCATCTTATGTGCCACTGCCAGATCCAAGACATTTTTTAGTCCATTCATATTCACTTCCCAGGCTAATTGAGGATTGGCTTCACCGGTCGCTGAGAGCAATGAGGCTAAATGATAGATCGTATCAATTTTATACTTCTTAATTAACTTTTCCATACCTTTCTTATCTGTTACTTCACCTACTTCAACGATTCCCTTAAATGCTTGGGGCACATTACGATGAGCCATAGCAATCACATTATCCTGGCCAAATTTCTGTTGCAGGGCAGGAACTAGTTCTGAGCCTATTTGACCGAAGGCTCCAGTTACGAGGATTTTCTTCATATGAAAAATATTAATAGTTAATTAAAGACGGATAAGGAAGCTTTTCATTACTATATTTCCCTATTTTATTATAGAATTGAGAAGATTAATAATTAAAATGGATAGAGGGAATAACGATCCAACCTGGATAAAAAAAAGTAGTAAAAATATTTACCAAAATAAATGGTATAGCTTTAAGCATGATGATGTGATCATGCCTAATGGCAAACCCGGCACCTATGACTATATCGATCGTGCTGACTTTGTCCTAATTATCCCCCAAATAGATAATGATCTCTATTTTGTTGATCATTACAGATATCCTGCAGCTGTTTTCTCACTGGAATTCCCTGAAGGAGATATCAATGAGGGAGAAGCACCGAAGAATGCAGCATTGCGAGAATTGAAGGAGGAAACTGGTTTAATTCCATCAAAAATGGAATATCCGGGATATTTAAGATTGGCTCCGGGCATATCCACTCAGGGCTTTTCAATCTATTATGCTAAAGATTGTCAGAAAGGAGAGTCTGCTCTTGAAGGACAAGAACAAGATATCCTTTTAAGATCATTTCCAATTAATTCGATTTCTAAAATGGTAGTAGCAGGTGAAATATCTGATAGTCCCACTGAAGCAGCACTATACCTATTCCGAACTCTCTATCCTCAACTATTTTCAGGAATATAACTATCCTTTCTTCATTACAACTCTAATTTTCCCTTCAATGGTATCTAGGAGCGGCAAGCCTGCTGGATCAGTAATATAATAGATATTAACTTTTTCATTAAATAGGTGTCTCGTCACTAAAAGACATCTCTTTATGCTTAAGAATATTCCCCCCAAGGTCAACAAGCTCGAAATCTATACTTTAAATAGTCCTCTAAAGCCTCTTGAAGCGTAATACGAAGAAGCGCCATTATGATAAACAAATACAGAATTGTATCTTCTGTCTGCAAATAAAGCACCTCCCAGATCACGTATATTCTTTGGTGTTTCTATCCAGTTCGAGGTTTTAAGATCAAATTCTCCTAATTGCTGTAAGTAGCGATACTGCTCCTCATTAAGTAGCTCTATTCCCATTGCTTTAGCCATGTCTTTGGCATTTCCTTTAGGCTTAAAAGTTTTTCTATCATCCCAGGCTTTTTTATCAAAACAAAGATTGCGTCTGCCCTCAGGTGTTTCGGCTGAGCAATCCATAAAAATATATTGATCATTTTCAAATCCTACAACATCTGGCTCTCCGCCTGTACTTTCCATCTCATTTAGCACCCTTAATTTCTGATCATTATGCTCAATTCTAGCCAATACATCATCCCATTTAAGACCTTGATGACGCTTCATATTCTTTTCGAAACGCAGCTTTAATAAATGTAAAAGGGATTGTTTAAGTTCTGTATCCATGATTAATTCCTAATAATTATTTATAACGGGAGAGTCTAAATTTGATTGCCTAAATGTTGTTTATTGACTAACAACTAATTTATTGGTAATATATATAATATATATACATCTTTGTGATTATGAGTCCAGAAAGAAAAAGTCCATTCATATTCCGCTTTCTTAAAGAAGGTTTAAAACTTTCTCTATTTGGTCTAGCCGGAGCGATCCTAGGTACAGGATTGGGATATGTTGGCGCCTTACTTGGCAGCTCATTCTTTGCTTCAACCTTAACATCTGGAATATTCGCTCAAGCTCCAATTGCTACGGCAGTAGGAGGTACAGCAGGGATACTAACAGCAGCAACTTCTAACTCAAATTAATTACAGGAATTCACCCAGGAAGGATAACCAGTACAATCTATACTTGTAATAGTAGCCCCCTGCTTGGCAGCTTCTTCTCTAGCAATTTTCTCACCTTCAGCGCAGCATCTAGCACCAGTACATTCATTTTGAAGCATGCAGGCTTCTACGGTAAAATTTTCATCAAAGTCTATACAATCAGTAAAGATTCCTAAATTTCCATAGCCAGATGCTACCACATTACAATTACAAGTTTCGCCCAGCAGGGCTGTCATGGAGTCTGTGGCTAGAGTGTTCCAACCTGTATTCAAATTTAGGATTTTAATTGATATATTAAATTATAAATTTGAATATTAAACATTATGACCAGTCCAACACCTCAAGTACCTGCTCCTTCCAAGAAAAATTCAGTGATTATAATATTCCTGATCCTAGTAATCCTTCTCATGGGGGCATTAATCTTAATATTGGGGATTGCCCTATTTAACTGCAATACACAGCCTAAAAACTGCTACTACGATATGATAACAACATCCCATACCCCGACTCCAACTCAAGATCCATACGAGGCAGACACTCCCTCAGATACAGTTTTAGTCTCACAAAAAATTGGAGCAATTGAATTGGAATTTGTTATGGTCAATGAAGCTAGCGGCTTCCCGGGTATACTAACACTCACCATTGATGGAAATAAGCAGGAAATTGGAAATAATAGATGCTATACAGCAGAATTATCCGATGATGCCAAGTTCCTAGTAACTCAATGTGAAGATAATAATGAAGAAACACCACTAGTAATATGGGAATACAATCAGAATGCTAAGACATTTATTAGGCAGACTGAGACTAGCCAAGTGGGATTAGTTTTCCCTGCTGTAGGATCCTGGTATGAACATACATTTATAGCCACAACCCCTATAACAGAAGGCGCGTACGATCTAACCCAGAAAATCTTTATGATCGTTATGGATGGAGACAACAATAGTGTTAACAGTTATGAGATCGAAGCTGGAGAATATGGAGCTGCCCATGAAATGGCTAGTGTTCCAGTTATTTCACCTGACGGACAATACGTCTTAGTACAAGCAGAAGGCAATGAGAAATTAAATGTATATGATCTGGAAGGGACTAAAGTAGCCTCTTATGTAACAGTCTTTACTATGGACTATGAAAGTGATGATCCGAACTGGTCTCCCCTACTCGATTACCGCTGGAGTGTTGATGGCAGTGTTATTGAGTATAAATATCCATTAGAAGAAGAATCTGCTTATAGACAAATTTTCTTTAATTAATTATTGACTTACTTTTTTGTAAATACTAAATTCAATATTATGAAAAGAAACATTACCTCCATCCTTATTATTCTAGACCTGTCTTAGGGAGGGCAATTCTTATTAGCTTTAAACCTCCCTTAATAGGGAGGTTTTTTATTATGATAAAAAACATTTACATCATTCTTCTTAATACTTCGTAAGCGGAGAATGATCTTGTTTTAATTCCAAGCTCCGCAAAAAGCGGAGCTTTATTTTACTTTTTAATCTCTTAATTATGACATCACCAAATACTGAACAGGCTACATTACCTGAAGTAAGGGTTATGCCTTCAAATACAGGTGAGGCTTTCTTACAAGCCTTAGAAACTGCAGCTGCAGAAGCGACTCAAAACTGGCCCATGCCTGGTGTTTATGAACCAATATTCGAAGGAGTACCAACTTTAGGAGTCTAAAATTTATTCTTGTAATCTTTTTTAATAATACTTAGGATATATTATTACCATTTTTAAATATCTACGCCCCATGATTGGGACTAATAAACAGCTGATCGCATTAGCATCGATATGCTTGATTATCACTGCAGTATTCCTGTTTGAATTAGGCTTATTCATCTCTAGAGAGAATTATCTGCAGCAAATCGCTGTATTAAAATCCAATCATGAAGCCTATCTTAGCCAGAGTTCGCTTACCATAGACAAATTAGGTGAAGAGCTTGAGAGCAAAGAGCAACAGCTGAATGAACTTAGTCAGAATAAAGAGGAATTAAATAGCCAGGTAGATCAATTAAGTCAGCAGATTGCAGGATTAAGTACCAGCAGTAGCGTCTATCCTTTTGCTATACCTTCAACTGGAACAGTCGGCAGTCAAGTCAGTACTTATCTGGATGAGAACAATGGCTATTACCATTATGGAGTTGATTTCTGGACCACTACAAGTAATGGCGGAGCGATTAATACTCATAGAGGCAATCCTGTATTTTCTGCTTGCGATGGTGTTGTGGAGAGTTTTCAAACTGGTAATGGCGGAGTTACTATTAGATGCGATCTTATCCCCTCTTTTTACAATGTTCCTGCTCATAAAGTATTTACATACTATGGCCATATGGCTAATGCAGTTACCAAAGAACAGTTCATCTATGTAAAGATCGGACAAAGAGTGAGAAAAGGGCAATTTATCGGTTATCAAGGAGATCTTTCCATGTTCACCCCGGACATGAGAAATGTACATCTGCATTTCTCAGTATTTAGTGGCTTCAAAGAGGCTGATGGGACTCAAGATCCCTGTAAATATATTGGAGGCAATTGCCAAAAGGTAGGTGAATTCTTCGTTAACGAAAGCAGGTAATCCCATAGAGTTGACAGTTAGGCTTATTGGGATATAATTACCTCTCCTCATATTCAAAAATCATGTGGTTAAATGAAGAAACAGCAGCCGCTTTCGGCTTAAATATCATTAACACTCCCCGATCCGACTTTGAAGGCTGGGCTCATATTGCCCTGCCTGAATATGGTAATAGGTATAATCATCCTTATTGTAGGCAGGTAGAAAGTGTACTAATTAGAGCTTTAGGTAGGAACTTAGGGAATTTAAGCAGTATTGGAAGAGTCAATACTGTTAAATATTGCTGGAAGGGTGGGCAAATATATCTGGAACCTGATTTCTCTCCCAATATGCTTGATCTGACAGATGAGGGAGGCACTAACTTTATTGGCGGGTACAAATCCCCTGCTGTCTATTCTCCACCCTGTATAGGGGTAGCTACACGCAGGCAAAATCATGAGCTAATTCCCGTATTCCTTAATGATAAACAACTAGCAGAAGGAGAATATTATGATAGAGAAAGTGCGGTTTTCTTTAGAACACGAGAACTTGATACTGAGGATTTCAGAAGTCCTGTTAAAGAAAAGCTGATGCGAAGACTTAATAGCAGTCCTTATTAATTCCCTAAGATCAATTTTAATTCTTCAAGTAGCTGCAGTAAGGAAATCTCTGATTTAACAAAGTAATGATCTACACCCAGTTCTTTTGCTAACTTTTTATCACTCTCCTGACCTAATGTAGAAAGAACGACAGTTTTTTTCAAACCCTTATCCTTTAATGCTTTAATTAGATCAAAACCAGTCCTGCCCTCTGGATCATTCAGGACTATCTCGGTCATGAACAGCTCTGGTCTTGTAGCTAAGAACTCGTTATACGCCTCATCGTAACTGGAAGTAACTTTCACATCCCAATTCAATTCTCTCTGGAATTTCAATTTCACTACTCTATTAAAAACAGGATCGGAATCATTAAACAATATGACTGCCATATTCTTATCCATTATCCTAAATTAATATCTGTAAAAGGTGTCTCTTCCTGGGTCATGGTATCTCTTTTCAAATCCAATTTCCTGATCCAGGTTGGTTTGATCTTAAATACGATATAGTCCTGGCCACCGATCCTAAGTAGTGGAGGCCAGAAATCCTGTCCTTTCATAGCAGATTCAGCCAATCTATCAATGATCGCCAGTTTATCATGGTCAGCAGTGATCTCACTTGCCACACCGTCTACCTGGATCATCATATTCTTATGCTCCCAGACACTTAAACTGATTTGGGGATTTTTTAATAATTTCTGAGCTTTATGCGAACTTCGGTGAGTTGCAAAAAAGAAATTTAGATCGTCATCAACATAATAAAGCAGAATGGAGGAGCTTGGTTTATTATCCTCAGCAACAGCCACACTCATAATGAATTGGGATCTTAGAAAATCCAATACTTCTTGTTTTTGAGCACCAGTATCCATAGCAATAAACATATATATATTATCTTGTCATAATATGATTTTAAACGCAATTAGCTATGGATTTTGAAGCAGCTGGGACTTTATTAATGCAGAATTTTTAAGATCAAAAACAGGAGGCAATCTTTCCAAATCTAATGTTTTGCCCTTATGCACCAATTCTTTATACTCTTTAATTATCTCCCTATGATCTTTGGTGATCTCTAGATAGTCAGGTAGATCGTTCAAAGTGAACCAGCGCACTGGCCTATTTATTAAATGGTCTTTCTTAACAGCTTCAACAATGAAAACAATCTCATGCAGGATATTGTCAGATTCATCCTTAAAAGTAGCAATTTTAAACAATCTTACATCCTTGGTCTTCCAGCCACTACTATCACTAACTATTCTATTAACGGCCTGTTTTAGATTCTCATCAACTTTAATTGGGCCACCAGGAAGGATCCATTTACCCATCTCTGAAAACAGGTCTTGCTCATTTTTTAAGAGCAGGATCTTACCGTATTTAGTTATTAAGAATCTTACTTCAACAATTTGCATAGGAGTCTTAAAACATCCCTGCCATTATATCACTATAAAACTTGATTAAAATTGCTATCAGGAAGTGGAATTTGTACACTATAGGCAACTATTAGGTAAATATTAATTACAAAATGGAAAATACTCAAAATATGGAAGTTAGTAAGGATAAAGCAAAGAAAGTGATCACTATCAAAGTGTCCTCAACCTTTCTTGTCTTATTCCTCTTATTCATAATCGCTATCTCTTTGATCGCTGTGATCTACTCAGTATTAGGACCTAATTACAGCTATGGGAATATCACTGCTAATGATCAAAATGCAGATGTTAAGTTTGATATTGAACTTAAATCTGCCAAGCAATTCATTATTGATGATAATAAAAGGATATTATTGAACTTTAAGTTTATCAACGGGAACAATTGGGACTTCTGGTTCAGTTCAACCGATATGCTTTTACATACTGGTGAGCTGTTTAACTATGCAGGAAGCAATAAGCTATTGAATCCTCAAGTGATGTATAAAGTGCCAGCTAGAGGAGAGCTTGAGGTAGAATTTGCCTGGGATATGCCTAGTATAGTAGAGCCTCTGCAGGTTAATTTTACTAATTCTAAAAAATATTTCTATTCAGTAAATATCAATGATATTGAGACTATCGAAGCTCCTGCAGCCTTGATCTCGCTTAATGACCAAACGCCTGGTAAAAATGATCCTGGTACTATTGATAAAACAGATACAGAATATGAATCGTTGATAAATAATATTAAAGCATTTCTAAATGGTGATAAGGCTTCTATGAAGAAGGTTAATATTGACGAGGCTAAGATCACTCTCAACCTACCCTTTTACTCAACTGCAAAATGGTATGATTACAGTGATGATGATTACGATTATTACTCTTACTACTTCCAGCTGGGACTGGACCAAGTAACGCTTTCTCCTAAAGAGGAATTAATTAAGGGAAAAAATATTGAAGTTGATTATGATATTTATTCCCAAAGCGAGCTATCTAAATTCAGTGATGAATTTACCATAATCTACGATGGATTTCCCAATTCTGGTCCGGTTGGAAATGAGTATGGAATTGATGTCTATAGTGAGAATAAAGTGATTGGGAATAAAAATGTCAGGGTAGTAAATATGTTCTATAGGAATTATTACGGTAATGATGTAGTAGAAAATTACTATATCTTCAATTTAAATAATGGACATGCCGTAACAATTGAATACGTTGATGTGGTTAAGGATTCTATTCTTAGAGAAGAGGATAAAGCCCTGAGATTTCTAATAGTAGAGAAAATAATCGAACAATTATCTGTATTTTAAATTAATAATTCAAAATGAAATTAAATCTTAAAAACACCTTCTTCGGATCAACAAAAAGGAAAGTTGTTTCCATCATCCTTTTACTATTAACCTTTGGCTTTGTGTTAATGGGCTCAATATATATTGCTGGAATGATATACAACTCGGCGGCAGGACAGGTAATAAATAGTGGCGTTGAGTTTAGGGATGTTAATGCCTCGTTAACTAGATCAAGTATCCCGGGAGTAAATTTACTACAACTATCATTTAAATATGAGAACAAGAATTTACCTCTTCATGAAAATGCCATTGATAAGGTATTAATTACTACAGATAAACAAAGCATTCTTTTCCCAGTTGTTAGTGATAATACTTTAGTATTTGGAGATGGCGTTATTGAAATTAAGCAACGTGAATACAATGTTCCAGGTGGAGAGACTCCTATATCATTAACCATAGAGCATCATAGTGGTAGGCCGGATGTGATTTTAGATATTGAATCAGAAGATCTGAACATTGCTGAGGATATCTATTTAAGCCCTTTCCTAAGTGATGTCGCCCTTTATGATTTCCCAACATACATTACACCTAAACCTACAAGAGAAGCAGTTAATCCTAATATCCAGAGTGAGACAATTGCTGAGGTGATGTTAAAAATTAATACCTTCTTAAATGATCCCAGCACTGGCCGTGAATTGGTCTTAGAGAAAGCAGGCCTATCTATCAAGCTTCCTAAAGCCTCAACATACTATTATTACGAGACCCCCACAGAAATGCCTGACTATGAAATGGGAGGCATGTATGAGCTGGATCCAGATTGCGATACTTTGGATAGTAGTTCTTTAACTTTAAAAGATCCGAAATTCTACTGTAAGAAATACAATCTTTACTATTCAGTATTCAGCCACGATTCCATATATGCAATTGACAGCACTATAGAGTTGTTCATAGAAGGATTTCCTAAATACAAGATTGATGGGATAGTATCGAATACAACCGTCATAACCGAGAAGAACATGACAATCAATGGGCAGAACTATTTATTAAAAAAATACAAAGATTCAAATAGAGGAGATCTGATGGTGATCTTTGCCAAGAACAGTGAGGGAATGCCCTTTGCATTAGAAATAAATTATACAGGGAATTTTGAAAGCATCGAAACCATAGATCCTGATATATTCTGGAAGCTGGGAGAAGCCATCATTAGCTCAATAAAATAATCACTGGCGACCTATGGTATAATTAGCCATAGGCCTTTAAATACAATGAGAAACACAATAATTGCAATTCTAATAATAATAGCATTATCCTTTTCCCTTAGTATCTATTTTTCTCCTCAAATGCCTGAATTAATGGCCTCTCATTGGAATGCAGCTGGAGAAGTTGATGGGTATATGCCTAAGAATTGGGGATTATTCTTTATGCCCATTCTCTCTGTAATAATGTTAGCCTTACTTGTAATAGTTCCTAGAATCGATCCTTTAAAAAAGAATATTGAGACATTTAATAAATATTTCTACGGCTTTCTGATTGCCATATTCATTTTCCTGTTCTATCTTCATGTTTTAACATTGATGTGGAATCTGGGATATAGATTTGAGCTGATCAGATATCTCACACCGGGTTTTGCTCTGCTCTTTTTCTACTGTGGGATATTGATAGAACATGCTAAAAAGAACTTCTCCATAGGCATTAGAACGCCTTGGACGTTATCAAGTGATAAGGTCTGGGATAAGACTCATAAAATTGGAGGTAAGCTATTTAAACTAGCTGGTATATTAAGCTTACTGGGAATATTTTTCCCTCAACAGGCTATCTTATTCATTCTGATCCCGATCTTAGCGATTACACTTTACCTGTATATCTATTCCTATTTGGAGCATAAAAAGCTCAAAGCCTAAGCTAGAGATTCCAGCCAGGATATTTCTCGTTCTTGATTTCTTGAACCTCAACCGGATTGATAGTTATTGTATATACATCCTGATATTGTTTCTCTGCGCCTAATACTCCAGTCACTGTTTGTTCTTCCCAAACAGGCTCATTTGTTTGAGGCATTAGATATTTTACCCATTTCAAATGTACCGTCCAGGGTACTGTCTGAGTGGAATAATAGTCTGAGTCATGATCAGCGTAATAATGAACTTGAACTCTGTAATCTCCTACAGGCATTTGATTGCCTGCTTCAGAAGAGATAGTGTAATGCTCTGGACCATAACCTGAAGTATTATCAAAATCTAATGAGCCAACATTACTGCTTTTATTCTGGTAATAGATATGATTACCGATCGGATCTGTAACATGCAAATCTATATCGCTTTGTCCTGCATCCCAGGTCATGGTTATGATCATGTCCGAGGGTAATATTGTTGAAGTGAACTTCACAAACTGGAATCCAGCCCAAGCCTCATATTGACTGCTTCCGGATGCTAATATCCCAATTAAGTTATTCCCAGGTATCACAGGCAATTCAACTTCAAAATAGCCATTATCATCCAATTTCTTCTTAAAAACTGATAGACCATCACTGCCATTGGGATAATAGAAGTAAAGATGCTTATCTGTTCTACTAAGGTAATTAGCTCCAGTGACATTACCCTCGAGAATTACTGATTTTTCAGTAATAATTGCATCTGTTTCCGGGCTAGTGACTGTAATAGTAGGAAAGCTGGCATCTTGAAATCCTCCCTTAGCTTTCTCCCAAAGTTCATCTAGGTAAGAGTCCTTTAAAGCGATACTGGTTCCAAAATGCAGGAAGTAGTTATAGTAGATTGTGTTTGAATCTGCTGTTAAGCTGGACTGATATATATCCCAGCCGTCTGTAGTATTAAAAGCGACTTTTCTGATTGAACGTCCTGGATCTGACTCTCGGTAAGGGAAATTAGGATCATAGAGATAAAAGAATCCATCCTCGTATTTATACACAAGTACAGAATGCGATTTTAATAAAGCACCCCATTCCTTAAAATTTCCGGCACTATCATACTTCTTAAAAAGCTGGTCCATATATATTACTTGAGGTTTACCTGTAAGTAATAGTGAGGAAATGATGGAGAGGCCACTTTGAACTTGTGACATAGGCAAAGAAACACCAGCCTGATAACGCTTCATATCCTGGTCCAGAACACTCCATCTATCTCTGTAGGAAAGTTGAATTCTAGCTGATAGTTCCTGAGCTATCCTATCATCCACTTCTAAATTCTTATCCCCTTCTCTTAACCTTTGATAAAAAGACTGATCCGAACTGCCTTTGTAATTAATGAAGTATTGCCTGGCAAAAGCAGACATTCCCAAACAATTACCTGCTGGTGTAATATATGCTCCTCTATTAGTAATGAACCAGCCATCCCTACTCACATTAAAACCTGTATCAATAGGAGCATTAACGATCTCTTCTACCTTCTTAAGTAACTCAAGAACTCCAAAATCAGTAAAATGACTTGTTAGAAAAGTTATCTTGCCATTCTCAGAATCAATCGAGATTGTCGTAGCCACATCAAAATACCCTGTTTCCAGATCCATTTCATAAGCTGAGACCAATTCATTGTATTTGGTCTTACTAACATCATAGGGTATTGTTATTGCGACAGGATGCAGAAACATTAATTCGGGATTGGTACGCTCTAATACCAGAATATTACTAACTAATCCCATATTCTCTGGAAGATTAGTATTCTCAACCTCCCTATATGAAATTGAGATCGTCTCTTCAGATTCCAATGATCCTTGGGGGATCTCCAGTTTGACTCCAGCCATAGGGCCTTCTTTCACCTCCAACACTCCCCCTTCCATATCCATTGCACTACTTCCCAATTCCACTAATTCACTGGTAGTGACATCTAGTTTAGGAATATCGGGAGTAACTGGCTGGGAGAAGAAATAGGCAAGTGCTGCAATTATTAAAATACTGCAACAGCAAAGCAAGAGTATAATGCACCCGATCAGAAATGGTGTCTTACTCTTTTTTGGAGCAGATTTAGGAGCTAATTCCGACATGGGAAATGAATAATGAGTAATAATTAATGATATTACTGAATTTGAATCAATACAAGTAGTTGTCTAATTAATGATTAGCATGAAGGAACTCTTTAGAATACTCGTCTCAAATGATATAATTATATATTGGATATTTAACAAAATGACTGATAACAAATCAATATTTACAGCAGAACTGATGCACTCTGAAGGTGGCAATGGCGCCTTTAGACTATTCTTTGCACAACAGACAAGTGCCCTATTGGAACAGGCAGCGCAATTAACAGATGTAGGAAAGCTCTTTGTCTTTACAACAGGAGATACGGCTGGGAACTTTCTAATAGAATTGAATCCAACTGGTGTTCATAATCCTGAATGTCTAAAAGCAGCTAGGAACCCCTTAAATTTTCAGACAATACTAATGGAATTTGCAGGGAATATTAGTGTGAATACCACCACTATCAGAGCTCGCAACATGATCAATGGCTCTTTCACTCAGGCTGAGTAACCTAATTCATTCACTACATTCCTAGCTTGTTTATACTGTCCCTTAGGTATCGGCACCCTAACTTCATAGGACTCATATTTGAACCAGCCTAGTTTAGTGAAATAGCGAAGTGTGAAGATAAGCTGCTTTTTATCTGCTGAGATCTCCACGTTTTCAATGAAAGACAATGCATTATTCCAGATATGCAATTGCCCCATGTGATACATGCCTTTTCTGGCAATGAGCACATCAGAAGATGATCTTAAGGAAGATAGATATATTAACTCCGGCATCAAGAAAGCTGCTAGATTCACTATTAATAGAACTCCCCCCATGATACCCAGGAACAAAGGCAGAGAATCCTGTTCACCTTCCATAAAGGCAATTAGGACAAATAGGCCGGTTATGGTGATAAAAAAGAACCAGACTATACCCAAAGTGATTAGATTCTGATTCCTTCTTTCATCTCTGTCTTTTTCAACCTCACTGATGTATTCAGCTTTATCGTATTGCCAATGAACTAATAGACCTTTACCTTTTAAGATACTTCTTAATCTGAAATATCTTTGTAAATAGATCAGGAATGTGATCAATCCCATTAAAAAGAAGAACAAGGAAAAGCATTGAAGTGCGAATCCAATACTCATCATGTCTAGGGAGAATAGCAAAGGGAAGATCGAGCCACAGCAGGATAGTAGAATTAATATTATCCCGATAACAAGTCCGGTTAATTGATTATTACGGATATTTGTTTGCTTCATGAATTAGCCTTATCTGCCCTGATTATACCACCCCTAAACAGTTTTATGGTCTTAATGTACCCCCAAATACCTGCCAGGCTAATAATGATTTAGCAACAAGGCTAAGAATGATGTAAACCCTCTCACCATAAAGATAATCTGACCATTTACCGATCTTCTTGTATTGTAAGACCATATTAACTGCAAAACTATTAAAGAACAGGAAGATACTGACATAGATCCAATAAACAAAATCAGGAATATTGCCTCCACCATAAACACTAGCGGCGTAGACATAGATCCCAAATACGATCCAGGGTACAATACCGGCCACACATCCTAATATATATGTGAGCCAATTTGGTTTAGTCTTACCACTATTATGTACTTCCATGGCAAGTCCCAGAAGATTCATTAAAGCATCTAAGGTGAATATCATGACCAAGCTTGAGAGATCATAAATACCGGAAAGGAAACTAATGGCAAGCATCATAACACTAGCACTTAAGGCATATTCGAACCATCTAGCTTTATTTATTCCCTTCGCAAGATCACTTTCATATTTAGCTCTATAGATAGTTGCGATAAATAGATGCGCAAGTGAACTCATTAAGAAGAAAATGATCACGAACCAGGCTAGATTAACTTCAGCGATCTGCTCTGTAGCAGGAAGTAATTTCTGCAAAGCAGGATCAAATTTAAGATAGTTAACAGTAATAGGAACAACTCCCTTCTCAGGGTCGCTGATAAAGTATACTGCTAAAGCCTGCAAGAAATGCAGGATGGACATGATCAGATTGAATGATCTAAGTCCTTTGAGTTTTTCGCTCATAACTAATTATTAAAATTTATTTATTTTATCAAAATGCTGACAAGATAATTAGACTAGTTTGTCATATTCCCGACAATCCCATACAATATCTAAATAAGTAAATATTTAATGAACGAAAGAGTGGAAATCTGTCCGGTCTGTAAAGGCTGGGGCAGCAAACAATTACCTTTAACTACAGAATATATTCCCTGTGATTATTGCCATGGTAATTCTATGCAACTTATCACTACTGACTTTTATCTGGATTGGGATATTCCTCCCTTTATTGAATATAGAACGAGAAAAGTTAATCAGATCAAGAAAAGAACATCATTGATTGTGACGATCATATTGATACTGATCGCCCTATTAACCATAATTAC
>JAKQLP010000006.1 GCA_029567095.1 bacterium | reverse complement strand
CAGGGGTAAGCATCTCTTGCAAATGAACACTACCGGGTCTGACCTCAACTCTAGCCCTAGGATCTGCAACATTCTCAGATAGGGCATAACCAAAAGCTTGGGTGAAGGCTGCAGTAAATTCATGCCCATTATCAGCAGGTGATGGCAACAAGCATTCGACCATTGGATATACTGTTCTCATAATTGCAATATAACAATATATTAATTATATATCATTTAATACTGGCTTTTAACGCCTCTTCCTATTCCCAGCAGCTTTATAATTCCTTGCTAAATCAATAATAAATTTATGAGTGCTGCCATCTCCCCCATGCTAGGGATGAGGATCCAGACCCTGCACTAAAGCAATTGAACAAAGTAATTACTATTGCTTTTGAAGAACTTCTCATGCTAAAAAATTAATATGGAAATTTCCCCAAGCTGTGACTTATGCCAAGGAGGTTGCTGTGAAGGCGATATTGCTATGTATGGCCTGATGCGCTTAGACTTAATTAAACTAGCTGCCAGAAACCTAGTAATCTATTATCCTGCTGGAACATACCCAGATATTAAAACAATGTATGCTCAACTTAAATCTCAGGCAGCTCCTGAAGGGATATACGCTTTAGAAAATTATCCGAATGATGTTGATGGGATCAGGATCGGAGCTTGTAAAGAATTAGAACAAGGACGCTGCTTGATCCACGATAATATTCCCAGTCCCTGCAGAAGAATGGAGGTTGGAGGAGATTCCTGTATGAAAATCTTTTTAAGAAAGATGGTCCAACAAAGAAATTGCATTAATCCCTAGGAATTGAAATAATTCTAATCAGATGAATTAAATATATGCATCTAGATGCAGAGCAAATAACCAAGATCACATCCTGTGCAGGACTAGGAGAAGCTTCCCTAATAGAGGAGATCGATACTGGATTTAGTAATGATGTTTTCACGATTGATAATAAATATATTCTAAAGAGCTGGGACCCAAAAAATATTCACCTGTTTCGTAAAGAATTATGGTGCCTGAATGCTCTAAAAGATAAAGTACCTGTGCCCAAGCTGCTTTGTTTTGATACCAAAGGTGAAGTTGTAGGCCAGCCCTACATTGTTATGGAAAAGATGCCAGGCATTCCTTTAATTAATGCCTGGCAAAACCTCAAAGATGATATTAAATCCCAGATAGTCAGGGAAATATGCAATCATCTTAAGACAATAAATTCACTTGATACATCAGCAGTCCCCGAACTATTCAATCAAATACCCTCTTGGCAGGATTGGATCGAATCGGAATTTAGAAAGAATCTTTTAAGAATGGAAGAAAGTGGTATATATGAAGCTAATACTATTAGGAAAGTAAAGATCAGGATGGATATTCTACTTCCTGCTTTGAAAGAACAGAATATGAAGATCAGCTATTACGATGTTCATTTTGGCAATTTCTTAATAGATAACAACAGGATAAGTGCTGTAATTGATCTGGAGAGAGTGGAATGGGTAAGTATTGATTATTCCCTAAACTGGGTTAATAGGATGAGCTATGATCCTGAAGAATATATCGAAGAACCTAAGGAGAAAGAATTTGAAAAAATATTACCTCTATTTGAGAAGCATTATCCCGAACTGTTTCAATTCGATGATCTTGAGAAAAGACTAGAAGCATATACTATTCTTTCAGAGATGAGATTTAAACTGAAAGAGCTTGAATTAAACAAAGATGATACAATCATGTCTGATGGATAAATATATGCAACTAGAAAAAAGAATAGAAGCGATCGAACAGAGGAATTCCCGAGTGGAGTCCGATAAAGCCTGGGAGACTAGCATTATTAGAAAGGCTCTTATTGCATTACTAACCTATTTAACTATTACCCTCTTCTTTTTTAGTATAGGTACTCCCCAGCCTTTAATAAATGCTATAGTTCCAACTCTAGGCTTTCTCTTATCTACTCTTAGTCTATCTTTGTTTAGAAAGATCTGGGAGAAAAGAAGGGAATGAAATCAAATTCCAGGGCAGGTATAATGGGGAAAGATTAAGAATCTAGATTGAATAAATATTCCCTGACAACATTGCTCTTATTGATAACCATACTGCTGGCTGGTATGGCTATCATTAATCAAGCTCTGAATTCAGGAGTAAATTGGGCTCCAACCGATACTGCTGCTCTTAGTAAGGATATTAAAGTAGCAACAGTAGGCGATTCCTTATCTGTTGATCCACCTTCATCTTTAGAATACTACCATTACCCTTCTCAACTTGAACTTTTCTATGATGTGACCCAATCCGATAGTTTTGCAGTAGGTGCGGCCCAAACAGGCTCTGCTCAAAATCCTAAAGGGATGCGATTACAATACGAAGATAGCGTCGCGAACGGCGGGTATGATCTATTGATAGTATTAGGAGGGGTTAATGACGTTGCTTCAGGCCGGAGCGTCAGTTTTACCCAGGAAAATCTAGGATATATCTATTCCCAAGCAAAAGCTAAAGGAATGAAAGTAGCCGCCATACCTATTCTGCCCTGGGGCTGCTACTATACTTCAGATGGAAACAAGGTCGCACAGACCAAAGAGATCAATAACTGGATCGAAGCTAATAATGATGTGGACTACTTCATTGATGTCTATGCCCTTTTCAGTGATGGTAATGATTGTTTAAAGGAAGAATATAGCTTGGATACTATTCATGTTAACAGAGCTGGACATGATAAATTGGCCGAGATCATTAACGCTATCGTATTTGAAGAGCAGGATGGAGATATGGCTTGTGGAGAAACCGGGTGTAGTGCAGCTGGAGATGATATAGCCTGTGGCTGGCCTGATTCTCAGGTGGAATGTAAGTCGGGGTATAACGATGGGGAGGGAAGATGCGAAATAGTATGTCCTGATGGAACCACTAAAACCGATGTTTGTGTCTGTTCCACCATCTCGCCCACGCCAACTAATACACCGACCATTACCCCTAGTAATACTACTACACCCTCAGTGTCGATCACCGATACTCCTATTGTTACAACTACAACACCAAGTCCTACTGGGACTTTTATCACAACCAGCCCCACTAATACTTTGATCATAACAACCAGCATTCCTAGGACCAATACACCAACAGTCTCAAGAGGTGTAACCCAGTATTATGAAATGCCAAGTGGAACAATACCTCCCACAGCAACGGATTCAAACACAACAACAACTTTAGCCATTGGATTATTAGTTTTATTAGCAGGGCTTTACCTTAATTCTCTTAAATCAAAGGACAAATTGACCTAAATCCTTAGCTTCAATCCCACAAAACTTCATAACCTGAAATTACAGCAATATTTGAAAATACTATCCAAATAATTAAGTCTTCTAAGGGATAAATATGATCACTGACAGTTATGGGCAGGATATAGCTGCCGGGCCACCACCAATGGCCCAGATACATGGAGACTGCTTCGTGAATCAAATACATCAATCCAAAAAACACAGCTGGCAATACCAATCTTTTAATAATATGCGCTTTAAAGATCAAAAGCAGTATAAAGATGGGTGATAGTATCAGTAATCCTAATAACCAATAATCCAATTTCAAGAGAATGGGATCAATGAAATAGACTATAAATGTGGTGACAAATAGGATCAAATATATTCCTACCAGATATTTGTAGCGTGGCGAGATATTCCTATTCCTGTCATTATCAAAGAAGTATTCATAGAAAGCTAAAGGATAGATAATATTAATAACTCCATAAAGCATATTCTCTAGTGGAGCAATGTCTAATACCCTGGGAAAATCCGAAGCCACATCCCAGCTATCTGTCAATCTGGCAAGTATCTCTACTGGAACTATGAACAAAATTGAAAGAAGCCCAAATATTAAGATCTTCTTTGTAGATCTTTTTAGTCTTGTTAGAGTGTAAACCAACCCTGGTAAATACACTATTAAGATATTAGCTAGATAACCTGGCTTAAATATTAGGACAATAAATATCCCTAATATGAAAAGCAAAGCTAATATTATTAAGTCTTTAAGTTTCTGCCTCTTGATCCAGGCTTTACTAGCATGTTTCATTACTTTACCATTGCTAATTAAAATGAGATGGTTCCGGGATTAGCATCTACTTTCATTACATATCCCTTGCCTGCCTCTAATGTATATTCCTTACCATAGATCTCTTCTCTGTATATAACCGGATTGTCTAATTGACCGTTAAAGTCTGAGAATAGGCTGCATTTCACACCAGCAGCGTTGCATGATTGTAAAAGGCTGTAAGATGTGGGATTATGTTTTTCAATCATTTCTGAGCTCAAGGAGAAGAAATTCCACCCTGC
>JAKQLP010000129.1 GCA_029567095.1 bacterium | reverse complement strand
GCCATAACCCTGGTTAGTATTCCAGGTAGGATTTAAGGGCAAAAGACGTTCAGGAGAAAGAGCGCCATAAGAATAAAGGTTCGAATACTGATACCATCCAAAACCAGTAGGATTGGCCACGCCCTGGGGCTCATCTTTACCTAAAATAGTCGCATCAGTCCAGTCCCAGACATTGCCAGCTATATCCCAGATAACTTCACCATTAGATAAAGTAAGGGTACGTTTATGGATATCAGTAAGAGAATCAGTACCATCCATAGCCGCACTGCTATCGCTATTACCTCGAGGAATTTGACCAGAACCAACGCTACCCAGGGTCCAATTGGCCGGTTGCAGTTCAATATTACGGACAATAGTTAGCCATTCATCTTCAGTTATAAGGTGAGCTCCAATGGATTCACATTCACTTTTAGCATTGATTTGAGAGATATTAACCCAAGGGGTACCACTAATCCGAGATTCAGGTTCATAACTAGAATTATAGATTTGGTTGCCATCGTTTTGACCTTTGATTTTAGCTTCATATTGCATCACACAAAAGGTACGGGTATGATATAAAGTATTGCCTGGTACTCTAATCCAGTAAGGGGGACAATCATCAGGGATGGTTTCTTCCTCATAGATTAGTTCATAGTATTGAGGATTAACTACAGTAGAATAAAGATAATGTTTACTGCCTTTAGGATCATCGGGGATTTTAGCAAAATACGTATTAATCCCGCAGGTAGAAGAAATACCGAGGTCACTAAGACAAAGACCGCCAATAATCCCTGTCGAGGTAGGTGATAAGGGATAGGCGCCAACATCAGCATAATACATCTCTAGAGCTAAAGAGAGATTGTGGATATCACTTAACCTGCGAGAGTCGCGAGCTTTAGAGCGAGCGCTATTTAGAGCAATAGTAGAGAGAGTAGATAGTAAACCAATGATGGCAATAACTACGAGAAGTTCAACTAAAGTAAAAGCATTCCTATGGTTAGGAAAAGGTGATTATTTTTTAAAAATATTAGCTTGGCAGGGATAACTAATCATGAATTGTTAATTACTTATATATATACTAATGTATATATATTATGAGGGTATTATAACAAAGGGTGAGAGATAAGTAAAAATTATTAAGCCCATTATCTTTAATAAGATAATATTAATAGCCAATTATGTTAAAAACATCGCATCACCATAGCTAAAAAAACGATAATGTTCAGCTATAGCAGCAGCATAAGTTTTTTTAATTAAATCAGTGCCAGCCCAGGCAGAAACCAACATCATTAAACTAGATTTAGGCA
>JAKQLP010000143.1 GCA_029567095.1 bacterium | reverse complement strand
TCCAGATATTTAAATATGTCCAATCGATCAAGATAATCCTATCTCAAGATTTTTTATACTTGTGTCGTATTTCAAACCAATAGTTCCGTCTTTTAATTGGATTTGATCAATATTAGCCTTTGTTGCCTTCTTTTCATTCGAACTTATAATCAGGATATATTCTCCCTTATCAAGATTGAATCCAAATCTTCCTTTTTCATCGCTCATTTGCACATCGATCTGCCTTCCCTGGTTAACATCCTGCACTTGAATAAACGCCCCCTTAATTCTTTCCCCGGTAACACTATCATAGACATATCCAAAATCTCTCTTCGGCCTTAAAGCTATCATCATTATCATCTGGACTACATAGATGGCAAATATTGCTACATTTACGAATTCGAAATTTGTGATCATAGCGATAAAACTAAATATCATACCCAGAAATCCTAATAACCAGTATGTTCTCATGAAGAAATTGCCAAGACTGTTCCTGAGGCTCGCAATTACGGGTTTGTTTCCTTCCAGTGATACTAAGCCGATATTTTCAGCTATCTTGCTATCCTCTCTTAAGATACTAATATTTTTAAATACTTTATTGTATTCCGAATGTTCAATGCTGATTTGGTATGTCCCAGGATCCGTGAGGAAGCTGAATCTGCCTTGCAGATCTGATACGGTTTGTTTTAACATATTGCCATTGCTATCAAAAAGCCTGATAACAGCAAAGGCAATGGGATTGAAAGTCTTAAGATCATAAACAATTCCCCAGGGTTTTTGCTTTTTCTTAGGGAATATCCAGGCTATCCCATAGAGCCAGAATTGAGGGAAAGCAATGGAGATCGGTGTGATCGTTAATACTAATCCAGTTAATGCTACAAAGCCATAAGGACCGAAGTTAAGATCAAAATTAAAGAATTCCAGGCTGTTATCAATACTATTGGTGGATAGTGTGATCCTATTACTACTGCTACACTGATTAGCACCAGATCCACAGGATATTTTATAGAAAATAGTAGAAGGTATTGGATCACCAAGCATTAGATACGATGTGAATTTAGCTCCTGATCTGTTAAGGTCCGCTAATTTATTTAATCCTGTTTGTTCCACTCCCCAGTTCATAGTACAGGAGTCAGCATTATCCGTTGTAAAGTTCATTATTAAAT
>JAKQLP010000085.1 GCA_029567095.1 bacterium | reverse complement strand
AATGATGGTGTACGTGTCAACATTCGTCCTTTTATGCTAGTTGGAGATGTGGGAAAAAAAGGCGCTGGAGTATTACGAGATAAACCAAATATTAAATGGAATAAAGACAGAGGTAAAGATACAGAAAATAGTCCTTGGTATCATTTGTTTGGTGGAGATAGAATCAATGATTACCATTTGACACTAGAAGAAAAGAAAAAAGCAAAAGAAGATGAGGTGAAGTTCAGTTGAAATTAATAAATAATATAATAAACAGCATCAGAGTAGCAGCAAATTATAATCCTGAAGCTGAATCTCCACCTCAATGTATTTTATGGACTGATAAAGAAAAGCTTTGGGAAAAGGCTGTAGAGGTACTTAAAGGTGAGATGCCAGAACTACTTGTACTTGGGGAATATAAACCTGAAGTTCATATGGGACCAGCGATATGGTTAAGAGTAGCTATTTCTGGATTAATTGATAGTTATAAAGTTCCTATTGGAAAAGTTCCGGTATTATATTTGCCAGGTGTAAGTAGACAAGATATAAGAGCGGTGGAAAGCTGCTCTGAGGAACTTATGCCACTTGCAGAGTTGCAGTATCGTGGTGTAATCTGGTCTCAGATAAATTCAAGAGACTGGACACCACTAGCATATTTAAAAACTAAAAAGGGAGGATTAGGACTAAATATTCAACAAGATACTCAAACAATTGAAGCACTTGATAGAGCTCTAGTGAAGCTTTTGTTTGAAGAGATTGACTCTTTAAAAAATGAATATTTAGATAAGGATTATTTTAATGCACTTTTAACAGGTGGAGATACCATAAGAGATGTTCTTAACTGGATAAATGATCCCGATTCATTTAAGAAAAGCAAAAGCGATGAAGAGTGGGAAGCTTTTGTTGAAATTTGTATTTCAAAGTTTCAGCTTAATCCAGAGCAGGATACAATTTATACTGCTGCTGAAAAAATTGCATGGAAAGAGCCACAATGGGATTCTGTGTGGGATAGATTTTGTGAAGCACCAGCAAAATATAATGCTATACCACAAGTCATGCGCAATATTATTATGCCACTTGGTATAGAGCCTGACAGATCGCCACAATGGAATGATCAGCAAGAGAATGCATTAAGAAAAGAGTTAAAACTATTAGTTGGATTAGCTGAACATAACGCAAGAGATAGAATTATTGAATTAGAAAAGACCCATGGCGAAAGAAGAAACTTTGTATGGGCTGCAAGTGGAGATGCTCCATTGGCGGAAGCTATGTACTGGCTAAGTATTATTGCAGAACATACTCAGAAAATTATTACTGGAAACATAACAGAAATAATTAAAGCTTATGAGGATTGGGGTTGGAAAGTGGATAATGCGGTTTCTAGAGCTTTGCAATTAGTAAAAAAACAAGAGGATATTGATGCGATTACTAATGCTATAAGATCCATATACATTTCATGGATAGATGAATGTGCTAGGAATTTGCAAAAGGCAATTGCTACCAATCCAATCAAGTCAGTTCCTAGCGAACATAAACCTGGAGAATGTATTTTGTTTGTAGACGGACTACGGTTTGATATGGCAAAACAAGTATCAGAGAACTTAACTGCACTTGGGTATGATGTAATGTATCGGTCAAGATTATCCGAGCTCCCTTCATTAACTGCTACCTGCAAACCAGCTTTAATGCCAATAGCAGATGAGTTAATTGGTTTGGAAGTGGATAATGAAGATTTTTGCCCTGTGATCAAAGAATCAAATCAAAAAGCATTATCACAAAGATTAGAAAGTCTAATGAATATAAAAGGTTGGAAAGTATTAAAGCATGGTGATTATAGAAAAGAAATAGAAAATAATGCATGGTTGGATTATAGTCACATAGATGAAGATGGACATAGTTTGGGTTGGCGTATAGTTCAAAATTTCAGTCGTTATATTGATGAAGTTGTTGAAAAGGTTGAGATTTTATTTGCAAATGGTTGGTCTAGAGTAAAGATTTTATCAGATCACGGCTGGTTAATGATGCCAGGAGGACTTCCAAAGGTAAATATTGCTGCATCCCTTGTTGATAGTAAATGGGGGAGGACCGCTGCAGCAAAACCAGGAGCCTTATTAGATGGTAACTATTATCAATGGTATTGGAATCCGAATGTCCATTTTGTATTAGCTGAAGGAGCCGGATGTTATAGAGCAAATACAGAATATACACATGGAGGGATAAGCCTTCAGGAAAATATCCTGCTTGATTTATTGATATCGGATCCAAAAGGTAATAATAGCGCTTTGCTAACAATTACAGATATTGTTTGGAAGGGCATGAGGTGTAAAGTAGCTGCTGAAGGTCAATTTGAGGATTTAAGGCTAGACATTAGAACGAAGCCAGCAATGCCAGAAACCTCAATAGTAATGGGGGTCAAGGAATTTCCATCAGATGGGATAACATCAGTGGTCGTTGATGATGATATTTATGAAGGAAAATCTGCCTTTTTAGTAGTACTTGATGAAAATGATAAAGTAGTCTATCAAATAGCAACTATTATAGGAGGTGAGCAATAAATGAATTTTGACAGAATTGATGAAATTGCTGCCTCAGTATTAGATGGATATTTAGTAAAAAAAGATTTGGTTAGAACATTCAGCAGGCAATTCCCTGTACCTACCTATGTAGTAGAGTTTATGTTAGGTCGATATTGCGCTAGTACTAATGAGGATGAAATTCAAGAAGGAATTGAAATTGTTCAGAAACAACTGAAGTCTAAGACTGTTAAAGCAGGAGAACAAGAGTTGTTTAAAGCTAGAGCCAGGGAGCAAGGTGAAGTAAGGATAATTGATATTATCAATGCAAGATTAGATGAGAAAAGCGATTCCTATGTAGCTACTCTGCCTAGTTTACAATTAAAAGATATACGTATTTCTCCTGAATTAGTCAGTGAGCACGAGAGAATATTAACTGGAGGTTTTTATGCAGAGGTGTCTTTAGCTTATGATGCCACAATTGCTCAAGAGAATAGGGGAAGACCGTTTGGGATTGAAAGTATTCGTGCAATACAGTTGTCTCAGAAAAACGTACTTGATGTACTTGCAGATGCGAGAAAAGAGTTCACAACAAAGGATTGGAAGGATTTTCTTTTGAGAAGTATAGGAATTGAACCGAGTGGTTTAAATGATCGTGCTAAAGATGCATTCTTCTTAAGGATGGTTCCTTTTGTTGAGAGAAACTATAATTTAGTTGAGCTAGGACCACGAGGAACAGGTAAGAGCCATCTGTTTCAACAGGTTTCTCCCTATGCGCATTTAGTTTCAGGTGGCAAGGCGACTGTAGCAAAAATGTTTGTTGATAATAATAGTGGTAGACGTGGATTGGTTTGTCAGTATGATGTAGTTTGTTTTGATGAAATTTCAGGCATTTCATTTGATAAAAAAGATGGCATTAACATAATGAAAGGCTATATGGAATCAGGTGAGTTTAGTAGGGGTAAAGAGAGTATAAGAGCTGATGGCAGTATAGTCATGGTTGGTAATTTTGATGTTGATGTCGAACATCAGCAAAGAATTGGACATTTGCTTGGACCATTACCTCCAGAAATGCGTGACGATACGGCTCTAATGGATAGAATACATGCTTATTTACCAGGATGGGATGTTCCTAAGATAGGAAAAGAAATATTAACAGACCATTTTGGATTAGTAAGTGATTTTCTATCTGAGTGTATGAGTCAACTCAGATTACAAAGCAGGCTTTCAGCGATTCAGGGGAGAGTTCACTTTGGTGGTGCTTTAAGTGGACGTGATACTAACGCAGTCAATAAAACTGTAAGTGGCTTACTCAAACTTCTGTACCCAGGTGACGAA
>JAKQLP010000070.1 GCA_029567095.1 bacterium | reverse complement strand
CTTCTGTTACCGGCAGCTTCTGAGGCTGCCCGTAAACAGCAGCCGAAGATGAGAAGATGACATTTCTAATATTATTCTTTAACATTGCCTTGAATAAATTTATAGAGCCCCCCACATTATTCTCATAATATCTTAATGGCTCTTTAAATGATTCCACTACACTTTTGTAAGCAGCGAAATGTATCACGGCATCATACCCTTCACTAAGAAGCTCATTAAGCTTATTGAAATCTCTAAGGTCCCCTTCAATGAAGGTGATATCTCTACCGCTCATCTTTTTAACCTGTTCCAGATTATGAAGAGAGCTGTTCTCCAGATTATCTATAACTGTAACTGCATGATTCTTTTGAAGTAATTCTAATACTGTATGAGAACCAATATATCCGGCTCCACCCGTAACGAAGATCTTAGCCATGATTTTTTAATACTAATTTAAATTAGCTTAATATTAGCAAGAAATAGGGCTTCATTGCCAAACATAATAGGCTTGCCCTCTAGTTGCACTCTATGTATAAGAAGGACTCCATCTTTTAGAGCTAAAAAGAGATTCTTTTCATGTTTTCTAAAAGCTCCTGGTTCCAGTTGTAGATCCTTAATCATCTCTGCTTTATGGATCTTAACTCTCTTTCTTTTGCCATTTAATTCCACTTCACACCAGGCAATAGGCCAGGGAATGAATGCTCTTATCATGCGATCAGCCATTTCTATGCTGGTTTCCCCATCTATTCTAGCCTTATCTTTAGCAATATCTTTTTCATAAGTGAAAGTTGCCTTACTTTGATCCTGAGGCTCTGGCTTTAGTCCTCCCTCAAACCATTGAGGTAAAACCTTCTCCATTAATTCCACAGCAGTTTGGGCAAGCTCCAGTCTTAAGGAATAAGTAGTATCTTCAGGCAGAATATCTAATTCACAGCTCACAACAATATCTCCATCGTCTAATCCTGGTGTCATGATCGGTATAGTTACTCCCGTCACCTTATACCCTTTCAAGATTGCAACAGGAACAGGAACTGCTCCTCTAAGATCAGGAAGCAGAGAGCCATGCACATTAAGACATTTGTATTTAGGATAATCTATTATGCTTTTAGGTATCATCTGAGAATAATCAGCAACCAGAACAAATTCAGGTTTAGTTTCCTCCAAGATCTTTTCTGCTTCCAGCTTTAATTTAACTGGCTGATACACCTTGAATTCCCATTCCGGGTGCTCATTTATGAGTTCTTTTACTTCACAGGGCTTTAATTCCTGTTTTCTTCCTGCCGGTTTATCAGGTTGAGTAACTACAGCAACAATATCTAAGAAATCATAATTAACAATTCCTTCTAGAATCTCTCTAGCAAATATACCTGCTCCAAAAAATATTGTTTTTATCTTTTTCTTATCCATAGGGATATTATAGAGGATTGAGCAATAATTTAGGAATATTTAATTTCCATATCCTATGATATATTAATTAATATGTTCACTATGGCTGAAACAAAAGAGATCAAGAACTTAATGCAACTAGTCATATCCAAACTTGATAAGTTTGATAAAATTGATGTGCTAGAAGCTGAGCTGAAATCTCTTAGAAAACAATTTAACCAAATGCAAGACACACTTATAGGCATTAGGGCCACATTAGATGCTACTTTGCCGGTTCATGAAAAAAGACTGGATGAGCATACCAAGCAGTTAGCTTCTCATGAAAAATCAATAAGAAAGCTTTTTGCAGTGAAATAATTTTCCAACTGCCTTTCCACTCAAATCCGAACTAATATCCCAGAGATTGTACAAAAGTTTAGGAATATTTAATTTCCAAACCCTATGATATATTAATTATTATGCTCACCATGAAAGAAGAAAACGAATTAAAAGTACTTATAACAAAGATCTATTACAAAGTAGAAAAAATTGATGTACTGGAAACTGAGATCAAATCACTTAAAGAGAATATTTCCCAAATTCAAGATACCCTTATCGGAATTCAAGCTACCTTGGACGCAACCCTACCACTTCATGAGAGAAGATTGGATGAACATTCAAAGAGATTAGATTCCTATGGTAAATCAATTAAAAAGCTAGATAAAAGGATATCAATTTTGAATACAGAAACCAGTCTAATTGATGAAGAAGTTA
>JAKQLP010000066.1 GCA_029567095.1 bacterium | reverse complement strand
GACTAAGGAGCTACTAAAAGCTCATGTAATGAAGAAGATCTCCACACGCTATGACAAGGTTGATAAAAGTCTGCAGGACAGGATCGATTATGAGCTTAAAACCATAGATCAAAAAGGATACAACGATTACTTTTTGGTTGTTGAAGACTATATCGCCTGGGCTAAAAGCAGAGGGATTTTAGTAGGCCCTGGCCGAGGCTCCGGAGCTGGAAGTGTTGTGGCATATATTCTAGGTATTACTAATTTGGATCCTATTAAGTGGGAATTGATCTTTGAAAGGTTCTTAAACCCGGAAAGACCCTCCCCTCCTGATTTTGATGTCGATTTTCAAGATGATAGAAGAGATGAATTGTTCGAATATATGAGCCATAAATATGGAGAATCTAATACATCATATATTGGTACTTTTGGAAGATTGAAGACCAAGGCAGCTATAAGGGATGTGGCCCGAGTAATGGGCTTGGACCTTTCACTTGCGGACAGGCTCAGTAAGATGGTCATAGTTAAATTCGGTAAAGTCTACCCCATTGAGAAGATGCGTAAAGAGGTCCCGGAGTTTGATGAAATTATTAAAAGCTCGCCTGATCTTGAAGAATTAGCGAAATATGTAGCCAAGCTTGAGAATGTAGCAAGGCATGTTTCCATTCATGCCTGTGGTTATTTAGTCACCCCTTCTCCCATAACAGACTATGTACCATTGCAGCTTGAAGCCAGAAATGGGAATAAAAAGATTACGCAGTATGAGGGAATGCATTTGGAGCCTATTGGTTTAATGAAGTTCGATTTTTTGGGGTTAACCAATCTAACTATTATTGATAAGGCACTTAAACTTATTAAACGAACCAGTAAGATAGAAATCGATATTGATAAGATCCCGCTTGAAGATAAATTAACATTCGATCTGTTTAGAGCCGGCAATACTGTTGGAATATTCCAGTTCGAGTCTGATGGGATGCAGAAGTATCTCAAAGATCTGCAACCGACCGAGATCGAAGATTTGATCTTTATGAATGCAGCATACAGGCCAGGAGCAATGGCCTACATCCCCAACTATATTGCCCGTAAAAAAGGTCTTGAAGAAGTTGATTATCCCCATCCCTGTTTAGAGCCAGTTTTAAAAAGTACATACGGATTTGCCATCTATCAGGAACAAGTTATTAACATTGCTGTAGTATTTGCGGGTTACTCGCTTGGAGAGGCGGATATGTTAAGAAGGGCTATGGGTAAAAAGAAAAAGGAGGTTATGGAGAAGGAAAAAGAAAAATTTATTACCAAATCCAAAGCCAAGGGCTATGAAGAAGAAACTGCCAGGAAAATATTCAGCTATCTTGAGCCTTTTGCTGATTATGGGTTTAATAGGTCCCATTCAGCCTGTTATTCTATGATCGCTTACCAAACTGGATATTTGAAAGCAAACTTCCCTCTGGAATTTCTAGCTAGTTTGATGGAAGTTGACTGCAACACTCCCGATAAACTCCAGAGGGATCTAAAAGAGGCTAGGCATATGAAGATAGAAGTCCTGCCCCCCAATGTTAATTATTCCTCTGTGTCTTTTACGATTGAGGAAGGTAAAAAGATTAGATTCGGGCTTTCCGGCATCAAAGGAGGGAGCGTGAAATCTATGGAGCATATTGTTGATTCTAGACCGGAAAAAGGATACAGAAGCTTGCAGCATCTGATTGAGACTGTTGGGCCTTCCAATCTAACCAAGAAGGACTTAGAGGTTCTAGTTAAGGTGGGAGCTCTAGATCAGTTTGGGTATCGTAATCAGTTACTAGAGGCTATCCCTATGGTTTTTGAGAGAGTGATCAAGCTTCGTAAGAATCGGGAAGGAGGACAGACTGATATTTTTGGCATGAGTCTTGAGGATAAGGGTAATGTAGATCTCAAGGAAGAGCCCTTGCCCAAGCCTATTAAGGAACGTGATATTGATAAATTAAATTGGGAAAAAGAATTACTAGGCACATTCTTATCCAGGCATCCTTTGAGTAAGTACCTTAATTTAAATACTCCTTTCAGACTTACTCCCCTAGCCTCTTTAGCTAACTATTCAGATAAAACTCCTTTTTCGGCATTAGCAATGATCACTAGGATCAAAGTGATCAGAACAAAAAAGGATGGCAAAGCCATGGCTTTTCTTAGTATTGAAGATGAGGCTACCAGATTGGAAGGGGTTGTCTTTCCTAGAGACTATGAAAAGTTAAAGAATATTATTAAGGAATTTACACCCATTATTGTAAAAGGAACTATTAATTACAAAGATGGGGAAATGAGCTTAATGCTTGATGGGGTTATGGATCCGGATGAGTATATGCGTAAAAAGGAATTAGAGATCGACATTTGCGGTGAAAGTGATAAGAATCTGCTTAGTCAATTTAAAGCCTTATTGAACAAGTATCCAGGTAATAGCAGGATCAAGATAGTTTATGGAAATAGTAGTGAAGTTAAGTATTTAATTAAATCAGTAACTCCCTCTAAAGAATTATTGGATTTTATAGATTCGTATAATTCAAGGAATAAGTCTTCGCAGTAAGTCTTCTACTTGTTATTTTCAACTTTTCGGATCGATTTCGGGCAAATTTTGCTTAATTGCTTGTTGTAAATTTTTTTTAATTGTTCTATAGTGGTGACAGGTGGTGAAGTATGGTGAACAACTAAATACAAGTCAAAATTCTTTGACACTGCACTATTAAGTATTTTTACTACAAATACCACACTGCTTCATTAATACTTCTAATTCATCATATTTCCCACCATGTTAATTGGAGAGTTCGATGGTAAGCTGACTGATAAGAACAGATTGGCCATACCTAAGAAAGTTAGATCTGAAATGGGAGAAGGTCTTATTGTCTCACGAGGTTATGAGGGTTGTTTATTACTACTGGATCAAAAGAGATGGACAAAGTTTGAAGATTTGATAAATAAAAGCACGATTTTAAATCTTAGTTTAAGAGATACTAAGAGGTTTATTCTAGGAGGAGCATTTGAGTTGGAGTTGGACGGTCAGGGAAGGTTTGTTGTGCCTAACAGTTTGTTAAGTTATGCAAATATTAATAATGAGGTTTTGTTTGTAGCTATAGAGGATTGGGTTGAGATTTGGGCCAAAGAGGCCTGGTTAAAGAAATTAGACCAGATAATTAAAACTGCCCCGGATCTGGCCGAAGAATTGTTAAAGAAAAATTATGAATAGATATATACATGAACCGGTAATGGTCGGTGAAGTTATTGAAGCGCTGGAAATTAAAAAAGGAGGAGTTTATGTTGATTTGACTTTAGGAGGCGCTGGTCATTTTAAAAAAATTATTGAGAAACTGGAAACTGGTATAGTAATTGGGATTGATAAAGATGATAAAGCTATAGCCAATGCCTTAGAAGAGTTTGGTCCCTTTCAAAAACAGTCGGACCATTATATTAGGGAAAAGGGCTCTTTAACAATCATCATATATCAAGGGAATTATTCCAATCTTAAGCAATTACTAATTGATCTTAAGATAGATAAAGTTAATGGCATCCTTGCCGATCTAGGTCTGGCAACAGATCAATACCAATCGGGATTGGGGCTAAGTTATCTGGAAGATTCACCCCTTGATATGAGAATGGAACAGGGACTCATGGTAACAGCAGCTGATCTATTAAATGGTCTTTACTTTAAAGAGCTTATTCTTCTCTTTAAAGATCTAGGAGATATCAGTTTTGCGAAACGACTTGCTAAAGAAGTTGTTGAGCAAAGAATGATGGAACCTTTTAAGACTACGAAACAATTGGTTGCTATTGTTCAGAAAATTGTACCTTTCAGATCGCGCACAGGTACAAACAAACATCCTGAGGCCAAAGTGTTTCAAGCCTTGAGGATTGCTGTAAACCGAGAGCAATATCATCTACAGCAATTGCTGCCCCAGGCTTACGAAGCACTGGCCCCGGGAGGAGTATTGGTAGTTATTTCATTCCATTCTGGTGAGGATCGATTAGTAAAACAATTCTTTCTAGCTCTTGCACAGCAGAAGAAATGTGAACTTTTAATTAAACTAGCTAAGCCCTCAAGGGCTGAGATAGAGAAAAATTTAAGAAGTCATAGCGCCAAATTAAGGGCTATACGAAAAATTTAATATTTACTGCCTTATGAACAACTTGCACTTGTCTGGCTTGACCAGGAATAACTGGATAATATCCGCACTCCTTTTAGTTGGTGTCCTTATCTTTATGCAGCTCTACTTATTGTCCAATATGGGAACTAAGGGCCAGGAGCTCAATGACATTAGAACTCAGCAAAGCAATCTCAAAATTGAAAATGAAATCTTAAAAGCTAAGATCTTGGAGTTAAGATCAAATAAGGTCGTACTGGAAGGGTTGGCTGGAGATGATAATTTGAAACAAAAAGAATTAAAAATGATAGATCCCGATACTCTTTCGATCTCAGCAATGAACTAATAGGATTTAGATAAGAATATGGGTTCTAGTAATCAGATACAAATAAAAAAACTAAAGATAGTCAGGTTTATCTTTATTGTACTATCCCTCCTGGTGGTTGTTTTGCTTTTTAAATGGCAGGTCTTTGATAATGAACGTTTTGTAGCCATTGCTAATGAAAGATTCAAAGACATCAAACTCCCTTCCATTAGAGGAAGCATTCTAGCCAGTGACGGGTCTACCCTCGCCTATTCAGAACCACGTTTTGATATATATGTTTGGTTGCCTGAAATGGAATCTGCCGAGAATAGAGGGGATCAAACCAGACAGGAATTTTATGAGTCTGTTAGCAGTATCTTAGGTATCACTGCCTTTGAATTAGAAGCCAAATTTCAAACTTCAGCCCAATGGATCAAGATCGCAACTAAAATACCATTGGAATCAAAAGATGCTCTATTGGAATTAAAATCAGAAGATTCAGGAAAATATTTTAGAGGTATTCAGTATGAATATGTAAATAGAAGGGTTTATCCTGAGGACAGGCTGGCTAGTCAGATATTGGGGTATGTTGGCCTTTATGATGAAAATTCCCAAGGTGTATGGGGGCTGGAACAATATTGGGATGGAACACTAAGGCCTGTTGAGGGTATTGTCTCTTCAGAATTTGATTCCTTTGGTAATCCAATAGCATTGGCTGATGCTGATTTTGTTGAGTCCAAGCCAGGTGCTAATCTTTACACCACTATTGATAAAACACTGCAGGGAATACTGGAACAGAAACTTCAGGAAGGATACATAGATTACAAGGCAGCATCAGCAACCGGAATTATTATTGATCCAAAAACCGGGGCCATATTAGCTATGGCTAATTATCCCAATTTCGATCCTAATAAATATTATGAGACAGAGGATTTTGAAGCATTTGGAAATAAAGCAATCTCTACTCCGTATGAGATAGGAAGCGTGGCTAAAACCTTCACTTTAGCTGCAGCGCTTGATCTTGGTAAGGTCACTCCGGATACTATTCTATTACCGGATGGACATAACGGTTGCGAAATTATTAGTCCAGATCCCAAGCCTCAGGATAATTGCCGAAATCCTGAGAACAATAAATCTGATAAACCCGTGGAATGTATCTGTACTTACGATAGAAGACCAGTTCGCAGGACAATAAACGTGCTTGATGGTCTTACTGCTTCAGATAACATCGCTTTCAGGCATATTGCCCTGACCATGACTTACCAGGAATTCTATGAATACTTGGCTGCTTTTGGAGCTGGAGCTCCAACCCAGATAGATCTGCCTGATGAATCATATGCCAATTTAAAGAATTTTACTAAATGGAATTATGCTGACCAAGCAGTCTATTCTTATGGTCATGGCTATTCAATGACTCCTCTAGAAACTTTATCAGGTGTTGCTTCGCTTGCTAATGATGGTTACCGGATGCAGCCCTATGTGGTCTCGAAGGTCGTTGACTATGATGGTAACGAAACTATAATGAAGCCGAAGATCCTTGCCAAGACCGTAAGAGCAGAAACTGCTAAAACCATGGGGGAAATGATGCATAGAGTATATTTGAATCAATTGATTGAAAAAAGATTCAAATATTTATCCAAATACAATATTGCTATGAAGTCAGGTACTGCTTTGATCCCTTTTACAGATAGAGCTGGGTATTCTGGCGAGATCAATGCGACATTCGTAGGGTTTGATGTCTCGCCTGAAAAGACCTTTGCTATGTTGATAAAGCTGGAAAGACCTCAAGTGGGAGATCTTTCCTATTATAATGCCAGGATCTTATGGCTAGATACATTTGAAGCTATAAAAGATCATTTACAAGTCCCTGCATATTAATGACATATTTTATTTATATTTTCGTTCTTATTTATTCATTAGCAATATTACAAAATGGCAACATACAAAATAGTTGGGGGTAAGCCTCTTAATGGTGAGATTTTTCCAGTACCAAACAAGAACTCGATCTTGAAATTGATTCCGGCAGCTCTACTCACCAAAGAGCCGGTTATTCTTAGAAACGTTCCATTAAGTTCGGATGTGCGTTTGATGCTTAAGATCGTCAAGCAATTAGGAGGTAAGGTGACCTATCTTGATGAGGGGAATAGTGTGAAGATCAATGCTAAAGAATTAACTACTTATGAGATCGATCCGGAGTTATCCCAAAAAGCTAAAGCATCAGTGATGTTTATGGGGCCTTTGCTTATCAGATTCAAAAAAGCCAATATGCCCATCCCCGGTGGCTGTAAATTAGGGACAAGACCTTTAGATGCTTTCATAGACAATATGGTCCAGATGGGAGCTAAATATATTCGCGAAAAAGGCTACTATCTGGAAGCTGAAAAACTACATGGAGCCAAGATCTGGTCCTGGTTCCCTTCAGTTACAGCTACCGAAAATGCCGTTATGCTTGCTGTTCTTACTCCAGGTTTGACCGAGATATATAACGCGGCTTCAGAGCCTCATACTCAAGATCTTTGTAATATGCTCAATGCCATGGGTGCAAAAATATATGGAATAGGTTCTAATAGATTAACTATTGAAGGGGTATCTGAATTACATGGTGTTGACTGGAAAGTTATTCCGGATCACCTTGATATTGGTGCATATATTGCAGCTGCAGCTATGACAGGAGGTGAGATCACTATTAAGGATGCTATCCCAGAACATATGAGCATGATCTTACAGTTTTTCGAAAAAATTGGAATTAAGGTAAAGATAAAAGGTGATGATATTCATGTTAATGGTAATCAAAAAATGGAATGTGCTTTAACAGTCAGGGGAGATATATTCGATGTTAAAACATTTGCCTGGCCCTTCCTGCCTCCTGATTTTGTCCATGTTGCAGTTGTATCTGCCCTTAAGGCTAAGGGCAGTATGATCTTTCATAATAGTTTCTATGAATATGGCTTCTTCTTTATTGAAGAGGTTGCCAAAATGAAAGCAAAAATTATTATGGCCGATCCGCATCGAATAATTACCTTCGGTCCCACTAATTTTAAGGGTGCCAAATTAATAGCTCCTAACATTATTCAAGCTACAATGGCCCTTTTCCTGGCGGCTCTCTCAGCTGAAGGCACCACAATTCTAGAAGATGCTGAGGATTCTTTGATGCGAAGATATCCTGATCTATTAGAAAACTATCGCAAATTAGGGGCTGATATTGTAAAATTGTAACAGATCATGTTTCGATTCCTATTAAAACAAAAACTGAAAGCTCTTTCCAAATGGGCTATCAAAAAGCATAACATGGAGCTGATTGTTGTGGCTGGTGCTTATGACACAAGAATTGTTAAGGATCTCAGCTATACTCTACTCCACCCCAAAGTTAATGTCAGAAGATTAAATACAGAGCCTTGGTGGGATTTTTCCATTCCTCTAGCAATACTGGGGTACAAGGATGTTAAAAGGTCCATTCCCTCCTGGCTTTTCTTATTATTCCGGGCCAATGTAAGATTGCTATTAGGAAGGCCTAATCCTCAGGCTATGATTTTGAATTTGAACTATACCAAGGACGATACCGCCGATTTTTGGACCTCGTTCATTGAACCGGATATTCTAGTGATCACTCATTTTAATAAAGAATTAAAGATATTGAATAATTTGATCAATAACACTAGGAAGAAGAAGGGTAAGATAATTATCAATAGTAAAGATAGCAAAGAGACTTTAGAAATACTTAATAATTATCCTAAACTGTTTAAATTCGGCCAAAAGGATGCTGATTTGATATATGAAACCCAAAGTAATCATGTTGTGGTTTTAAAGAAAAATTCACAACGCTATGAACTACAGACACAGTTCTTGCCCACTGTAAAATCTGAAAGCATAGTTGCAGCAATAAGTGTTGCCCTCTCCAAAGATATCCCTCTTCTGGAGGCCTTGTACTCCCTGTTAAAATTTGAAATGCCTTTGAAGCTTGTAAAAAATATCAAAGGTATTTTAAACACCTGATTTAAATATATTAAAGGCCTGATATAAAAGAGAAATCAAACGCTAACAAAGAAGGAATATTGTTGAAGGAGAAATTCGCTCGTTCAGATTTCGAGTCTCTGTATGAAGTTTTCCAGCCTAAGATATTGGATTTCCTACAAAAGAAAGTCACAAATAAAGAGACTGCAGAAGATCTAACCTCCGAGGTCTTTGAAAAAGTATTAAAAACAATTGAGGACTTTCAATGGCAGGGAATTAGTGTAGGAGCCTGGATCTTTAGAATTGCCAGGAATCACCTTATAGATTATTACCGTAAGATGAATAAATACAAGAATGATAAATCTTTTGAAGATATTGTTAATCTTGTAGAGTCAACCTTACCTAATGCTGAAATGGAAATAGAGCGCGACGAAGAGGATATTCAGCTTTTTAATGCTCTTAAAGAATTACCAGAAGATGATCAATACCTTATCTACTATAAATTCTTTGAAGAAATGGGCAATAGTCGTATTGCACAGATAACTGGTTTGAGCGAAACTAATATTGGAACCAGATTGCATAGAATAAGAAAAAAATTAGCTAAGATCATTGAGAGCAAACAGCGTGTCAGCACTAATTAAAAAAATTAAAAATTATTGGCATTTATTTCAGTCAATATTGGCTAATATTGTTTATGCTTTCCCTCAAAAGAAATTAAAACTAATAGGTGTTACAGGAACTGATGGCAAGACCACAACCACTCTAATGATCTATCACATATTAAAAGCTAATGGCTTTAATGTAGCATATCTATCCACCATATCCGCAAAAATTGGAGATAAAGAATTAGACACTGGCTTTCATGTTACTACTCCTGACCCCTGGATGGTTCCCAGATATTTAAAAATGATGGTGGATGCCAAAAGCGAATATGTTGTGATTGAATCAACCTCTCAAGGATTGGCTCAAAATAGATTATGGGGATTACAATTTGAAGCTGCTGCCATAACAAATATCAAATCAGATCATCTTGACTATCATGGTACCTGGGAAAACTATGCTTTAGCTAAAGCCTCATTGATTGAACAAGTTAAAAAGGGTGGTACTGTAGCTTTAAATAAGGATGATACTAAATCTGCGGAATTCCTAAAAGAATTCCTAGTAGATGTTAGTGAGGATGAGATCAAGCAGTTATGGTATGGGAAAGAGGATCTAACAGATGTAAAAAGTAGTTTCGAAGGATTGGAATTTACCTATAACAAAGTTGGATTTAAATTACCTTTAATTGGTAAATACAATCTAGAAAATGCCTTAGCTGCTATTAATGTCTGTAAAAAATATATCCCTTTATCAAAAATTTCAGAAGCTTTAGCTACGATCCCTACCCCATTAGGCAGAATGCAGGTTATGCAAACTAAGCCTTTCAAGGTAATAATTGATTTTGCTCATACCCCACATGCTCTAGAATCAGCATTAAATTCTATAAGGGAAATCGATAATGATGCCAGATTGATCGTGGTATTTGGCTGTGCGGGCAAAAGAGATAAAGATCGAAGGAATATGGGCAAAGTAGCTTCCCAGATGGCCCAATTAGTTATTCTTACAGCAGAGGATCCCAGAGATGAGGATTTGAAAGATATTAACAACGAGATCTTTTCCAGAGCAGTTAATGCTCAACTGGTAGCCCGATTCGACGGACATAACCAAATAGATGTTACAAAGTTATCCAAACAAATTGAGGATATTAGCGCTTCCGGCAAGATCCCTTTTGTTGCTTTTGATGAGAATTCTGTTAATTCAAGACATGATGCGATTAAGACAGCAATATCTTTAGCTAAACCAGCAGATATTGTGTTCATTACAGGTAAGGCTCATGAACGTAGTCTTGCTTTTGGGAATATAGAACATCCTTGGAATGAACAGGAAGAAGTAAACAAAGTATTAGAGGATAACAATCCCTAAATTGGCAATTATTGCTAGAATAAATACCGATCCCATCCCTAGGAAGTAGAAAAGGATCAAAGATAATATCGCCACCATTATCCAGGTAAAGTTCAGAACTATCTCGCGCGCAACAATCTTCTCATCCAGTAATACCTCATTACCTCTGACGCTTAATAGATCATAAGTGAAAACTGTTGCCGATTCTGATAATGCTCTTGTTGATAATTGCATATAACTGTCTGATACAAGGACCCCTAAAGGTGTATTAACAAGCAGCCTCATCAACCAGCCTGATCCTTGCATAAAGCCAGTTATTCTCAAAGCCTGCAATCTATCATGCTTATCTAGCCATTTGCCCAGAATCATATTGAACATAGCTCCAATCAGATTGACGAGAGTTGTGATCACACCAAGTTCAATAAAACTGTTTTGAAATATCCTAAATATATTCACCTGCCAGAACCCATCCTGACTTTGTAATTGAATAAGGATGGAATATTTTAATTCTCTTTTAATGTTCTTTAAATTTAATGAATCCTTAATTTCACCGGTATATCGAAACTTTAAATTGGGTATTTCTTGCATTAATATTGCTGACATAAAAAACGCTATTGCGATCATTATGCCGTATCCTACATTGCCGTAGTTACTCGAAATGAACCCTGCCACAAAAGGTGAAAAAATCCCTATTAAAGCACTTATTGCCATTAACATACCTATAGAATGACCTCTTTTCAATTTATCGGTCATATTTATGATCATGTAATGCTGAGGGATGAAATACATTGCCTTAGCGATCCCATAAAGAAAACTCCAAAATAGTAAAGCCTGCAGGTAATTTTGCTCATTCAAGACCAGGACGGGTATTGTAGCTAATAGATAAGCTATTCTAGAGATTATTAGAGCATATTTGGTGCCAATTTTCCCTATGAATTTGGCGAAGGAATAAAGAAAAACAAGGGAAAAACAAGTGGAGAGTGCATAGGCTCCAATAGCAACATAAATATTATCACCAGATTTAATATAGAAGAAAACTAGACCAAAGGATCTCATTAAATTAGCAGCCATGTCATAGAAGGCGCTACTTAGCGAATATGTTAGAAATCCTTTTTTCATAAGATATAATTAACAATATGATTGTAATGAAAAACAAGCATGATTAAAACAGTAATAATTGCCGGTCCTACAGCTACAGGTAAGACCGATCTGGCAATTGAATTAGCTAAACAAACTAACGGGGTAATTATTAATGCTGATTCTAGGCAGGTATATAAAGGAATGGATATCGGAACCAATAAGGGGGTAATTACAGAGAATGGAAAAGATATAGATATTAAAGGACAGTCCATTAAAGGATTTGACCTTGAAAATAGTGGTATAACAGGATATTTGTTCAATATACTAAATCCTGATCAGGCTATGGATCTTTTCACATTCCAGCAATTGACTTATGAATTGCTGGAATATTTTGATAAACAACAGGTCCCAGTTTTTTTAACTGGAGGTACGGGTTTGTATCTAGATGCTATTGTTAAAGGCTATGAGCTTTCTCAAACAAATAAAGATTTAAAGTTAAGACAAGATCTCTCTACACTAGAACTTAGCTCGTTGCAACAGAAGCTGAGTAATATAAATAGTAAGGCCTATCTTAGCTTGAATAATTCCGATAGGAATAATCCTAGAAGGCTAATCAGGTTGATCGAAAAAACTCTTTCCCCTACCCTGCCCTTCCCATCCAAGATTAAGATTGAGTCTTTAATAATTTATCCCAGTTTTGAAAGAGAAGCTTTATACGAGAAAATAAATAAACGGGTCGAGTTAATGATCGAGTCTGGATTGATAGAGGAAGTTAAGAGGTTAAGGCAGGCAGGTTTTAAAGATGCTATTGCTTTACAAGGTATGGGTTACAGTGAAGTAAATGCTTATCTTGATGATAAATTATCTCTTGATGATTGTGCTAAACTAATAAAAACAGCACATAGAAATTACGCTAAAAGACAGATCACCTGGTTTGAAGCTCCGGGCAGGAGTTATGAATTAAATAAGTTTGATTTTAATAAAGATATCAATAAGATAATAAAGACAGTTAATTCTTTTTTGAATTAATTTAATATATCCAAACCATGAATGACCCGTATTTAAATGCGCAATCGCAATTGCGCTCCGTTGCTAAGTTAATTAAAGCAGATGAGGAAATAATTAATAAATTAAGTATTCCTGATAAGTTACTTACCCTCTCACTTCCAGTAAGGATGGATAACGGTTCGATCAGAACTTTTATTGCCTACAGATCTCAACATAATAATTCAAGAGGACCATACAAAGGGGGGATCAGGTATCATCATCTAGTTAATGAAGCTGAAGTTAAAGCTTTATCAATGTGGATGAGCTGGAAATGTGCCATTGCTGATATCCCCTATGGTGGTGGCAAGGGAGGGATCATTGTTGATCCTAGGGAATTAAGTGCTGCTGAACTAGAGAGACTATCAAGAGCCTATGTAAGGGCAATAGCACATGATATTGGCCCTGATCTGGATGTCCCTGCTCCCGATGTTAATACCACTCCTCAGATAATGGATTGGATGTTGGATGAATATATTAAGGTTAGTGGAAATAAGTCGAAGGCTACTTTTACTGGCAAAAGTGTGGACAACGGAGGATCTTTAGGAAGAACAGAAGCTACAGGATATGGAGGAGTGTATGTAATGGAAGAGCTGCTAAAAGCAGAAAAGGTAAAAAAAGATAATCTAACTATTGCTATTCAGGGCATAGGAAATGTCGGCTACTATTTTGCCTCATTAGCACATAAAAATGGCCATAAAATCGTGGCCATCTCTGATTCTAAGGGGGGAATATACAATGCTAAGGGAATTGATCCTAAATTAGCTTTAGAGTTCAAACAAAAGGAAGGTAGATTATCAGGAATGGAAGGTACAAAGATTATAGGGAATGAACAATTATTGGAATTAAAGGTGGATGTCTTAGTCCCCTCAGCTTTAGAAAATGTTATTAATGCTGATAACGCAGATAAAATAAAAGCTAGATATATTATTGAAATGGCCAATGGCCCTATTACTCCCGAAGCAGATGAGATCCTTTTTAGTAAAAAGATCTTAAGTGTGCCTGATGTATTAGCAAATTCAGGTGGAGTAACAGTCTCATATTTTGAATGGTATCAAAATATTCATAATGAGAAATGGAGTAAAGAAGAAGTGTTAAAGAAATTAAAAGATAATATCACTAGAGCCTTTAAACAAACATATTCTAAAAGAAAAGAATTAGGAGTTAATATGAGAATGGCTGCCTATGCATTGGCTGTGGCTAAGGTCATAGAGGCTTTTAAGAAACAGGAATTGTAAAACAGGTAAGGATTATATATAATACAAAATAGTAAGGGCGCGAGTAGTTCAGTTGGTAGAACGTCTCCTTGCCAAGGAGAAGGTCACGAGTTCGAATCTCGCCTCGCGCTCCATTTTTAACGAATAGCTAGAAAATCCCCAATTCGCTTATCAGTATTGCTTCGATCACTCCCTATGTGTAATTTTTATAACAATTTAATTTAATACCAATAAAATCTTTTCATTTAAATATAAATTGCCACTTATATATAGCCGTGATATAATTTGGGCGAGGTCTGTTAATTAATACTTTTTTGAAAAGCCCTAATAAAAATAAAATTCTATTAAACGAAGATTTTGTTAAAACGAGTATTATTGATTATCTTAAAATGAAAGGTTGGGGAAAAAATCTAGTTTCAAAATCTTTAAAAGAGCATTGCGTTGATATAAAAGTTAAGAATAATAAATTTGCAAGATATTGGTTAATTGAGGTAAAGGGTGATGCAAGTGAAAAAGCAAAAAATCCAACTTCTCACAGGGAAGGTTGCTTTAATAATGCTCTAGGTCAGATACTTACCCGAATGCATTCAGATGGAGTTAGAGGGTATAAGTATAGATATAAGTATGGCG
>JAKQLP010000023.1 GCA_029567095.1 bacterium | reverse complement strand
TAGAATATATTCACTAAAAATACATGAAAAAAGCCATAATCATAGGTTCAGGATTAGGTGGCCTAGCCGTCGCTATTAGATTACAATCCAGAGGAATATCTACAACAATATACGAGAAAAATGCCATGGCTGGAGGCCATGCCTATCAATTCAAAGAAAAAGGATACACCTTTGACATGGGGCCCTCTCTAATAACAGAAATTCCCATCATTGAAAGATTGTTCAAACAAGCAGGTAAACCTCTTAAAAAATATTTAAAGACAACAGGCTTAGACCCTTTCTATAGAGTATATTTCCACGATAAATCATTTATTGACTACAACGGCTCAGAAGCATCTATGAAGGAACAGATCAGGAAATTCAATGAGAATGATGCACTAAATTATGATAAATTCATGAAATATGCCTCTAAGCTATATAAGGCGGTCATTACTGATGGACTTGGTTCTAAACCCTTCATATCTGCAAGAGATTTCCTGGGATTTGCCCCCAGAGCTATTGCTCTTAGAGCAATACTGCCTGCCTACAATGTGGCAGCCGGATATTTTAAAGACTTTAGAACCAGATTTCTCTTCTCTTTTCATACCCTATTCATTGGAGGCAATCCTTTTAGAGCACCCTCTCTATTTTTAATGCTTCCTTATCTGGAAAAAACTACGGGCGTTCATTTTAGCTATGGAGGAATGTATTCTTTAGTAGAGGCTATGGTTAAAGTCTTTAAGGAATTAGGAGGGAAATTAGTATTAAATACTCCTGTTGAAGAAATATTAGTGAGAAACAAGGTGGCTTACGGGGTTAAGGTCAAAGGGGAAGTTGAAGAAGCTGATATTGTAGTCTCAAATGCCCATTTTGCTCATACGTATAAAGATCTGATCCCGGAACAAAAACGATCCCGATTCAAAAACAAAGCCATAATGAAGAAAGATTATGGTATGAGCTGTTTTCTTATCTACTTGGGCGTAAAGAAGCAATATACACAGTTAAAACATCATACTCTAATACTTTCAGAAAGGTATAAAGAATTAATAACAGATATTTTTGATAGAAAGATCTTGGCCGATGATTTCTCCATGTATTTACATGCTCCTACGAGAACTGATCCCTCCATGGCTCCTAAAGGCTGTGACAGTCTTTATGTATTAATTCCTACACCAAATCTGGCTGGGAATGTTAACTGGAATGAAGAAACACCAATCTTTACAAAAAAAGTCTTGGATTTCCTCCAATACAAATTCGGCCTTGAGGACTTACAACAAAATATTGAAGTACAAAGAACATATTCACCTGCCGATTTTGCTAGAGAACGGAATAACTACCTAGGAGCTGCCTGGAGCTTAGAGCCTAAACTAACACAAATTGCTAATTTTAGACCACACAATCGCAGCGAGGAGTTTAAAAACCTTTACCTGGTTGGTGTAAGTACTCATCCCGGAGGTGGAGTACCAGGAGTCCTTCTCTCAGCAGAAACTACTGAGAAGTTAATAATTAAAGACCATAAGTTATGAGCACCTACTTAATAATTGATCTGTTAGTATTGGGAGCCCCACTTCTCATGACTTTATTCTTTAAGAAAAAATTGGGAACCCTTAACTTTAAAGCCTTTCTTAGAGCCTTCCTGCTTGTCGGATCATTCTTCATCATCTGGGACATCATATTTACCTACATTGGGGTATGGTCATTTTCTAAACAATACACCTTAGGTCATAATTTAATAGGTTTACCACTAGAAGAAATCCTATTTTTCTTTGCTATACCATTTGCCTCGCTTGCCTTATTTGAATTAATTAATTCCATGTTCAAAGACAGGGTAATAAAATTCAACCGAAAAATATTACTTTCATTATCCCTTATCCTGATACTCAGCTCCTTTTACCTACTTTTCCTTTTCAAAATATATACTGGAACCGTTCTGTTACTTCTTGGTCTATTACTGTTATGGTATTACAGATGTAATAAAGAAGGGATTATACAAAAGAATCAATTATTATTCTTCCTTTTAAGCTTTATTCCCTTTTTCATTGTAAATAGTATCCTGACCGGACTGCCTGTAGTTAGTTACAGTGAAACGTTCAACACTGGAATACGAATAAGTACTATACCAATCGAAGATTTCATTTATTCCTTCCTCATGCTGGCAATGTTCCTGATTGTGTATCAGGAGGAATTAAAAAAGCACTCCTCTTGATGAATTGATCGTTGGAAAAGCGTATTAGCCCACCAATATCTACCAACTGAGTTAATAATGGACCCAAGCTCTTATTAAAGATAGGTATTAGATGTGAATCGGAGTTCCTGGTTACCCATGTTGCTCCTTCTCCTGCAATGGTTTTTAAAACAATTGATGGAAGTAGCGCAGAAAATATAACTAGAGGATGATAACGATAAATTTGAAGTCCTAGGACATCCTCGGGTGTTAAATCCGGCACACCATGTTTAGTAATCGAAAATTCTGTTAGGGCATTCCTGGCAGGAGATACAGGATCTATGGAAGAGCCTAGAATCAAAACACCATCTTCTGCGCAAGCATCAGAGATTGAAGTTTCTAAGAGATTAGAATTCCTTATCCCAGTGCCTCTATGAACACCAGTAACCTTACCTCTCCTATTAAGATCGTTTGCCATGACCAACATGGCTTGAAGCATATCTCGGGACTGTGATTCAAAAACCCCTGGCATGGGAATTAGTATCTAAAAGAGGGTACACGATTCTCAGTTCTGGTTAAAAGCTGACCAGCTTTGCCAGCTAATACCTCACCGGCCTTTGTTAGGGCTCCTAACAACTGTCCATAGGGCTTATCAATTATAGGATCAATCTCTCCAGATTGCATTCTGACTTCTAACCCCATTCTTAATTGAGGAATTACCAAATGTTGGTTTGTGCTATTTAATACCAGATGCAATACGGACTTTCCTGGATATATCCCAGCTAATTCCCTGCCTACTGCCATTACAAATGTTTGAGCTAAAGGTTTTAATAAGCCTAATTCAAGTTCAGTTCGAACAATGTGCCCTTGAGCATCTGGTAAATTCAAATCGGTCAGGGCATTACCCAAATAATCACCATGCAACATCCCACCACTATAGGCCTGGTTTGCAGTTTGAAAGAATTGTTCCCAAATACCCATTTTCATTGTTAAATAACCAATTTTTCCCTATAACGGAAATACTATGGTGATGATACATTATTAATGCACATTTTGGCAATAACTATCCCCTTCTTATTAATTACCTCCATCTGGTATAATTACATTGCTCTTTTACAAGTAGGCATATTCCTACTTGAAGCACATCTATTGGGGATGCTTTGGCTTCGACAGGAAATATTGCTGATACATAGCAAGCAGGAGTTTTTATAGGTTGCCTTCTTAAAAAACAATCTTTTCTATAGGTTTACCTATAGACATTGACTAAGCGTCAATAAACTTCAAGGCTTCTTCAACAAAGTAGCCAGCTACTTCAGTGCACCCGCATTGAACTATGCTGGACTTGCCTAATTGAAGCAAGTCGTTGCTGGCCCCCTAAAGGGGTTAAAGCAACCCTCTACTAGTATTCTCTCCAGGCGGGATCTATTAGGGGTAACTTAGCGTGGATGCGTGATCATCTTTTGAATTGCGGGATGGGATCGCATAGCTTACAGCAATTCGGCGCTGTATCGTTTCTGCAGGTCTTAATGTTATAGCGCTATAAACAGATCTGCAAAGCTTGTAATACTATCTATCGGTTAGTTTCTTGGACGCGGGTTCGATTCCCGCCATCTCCACTTGAGTAGGTTCACTACTCTCATAAGTGCTAAATATCCTTAATGGAAGCGACAAATTCGGGGTTCGAAAGCCCGAATTTTTGTCGTATGTCAAATTGCCTTCAAACATGAAGTTATAGAACCTATGTTTCTGTATTACCTGATACTTTTCCCATACTGAATAAGGATTCTTGAGTGCTTCAACAACTTGTTTCTGTGAAGTTCGACAAGGAATCTTATAGTCAATTTTTGCACTTAAATAGTTATCAATAGGTTCTAGTTCTTTACTTAGGGATTCTATCTGCTTTTCGTATTCTTGTTTTACAACTGGATTTTGTGTTTTGATTGCTTCTAATGCAAATTTACTTATATTCCCTTCAATCTCATTCTTTTGTTTTTGCATTTCCTCTTTCTCTATAGCTTTTTCAGATAGTTCTGTTTGCCATACATCTTCAAATATTCTTAATGCTAAATCTATAGTATTGTCTTTCGCCTTAATTCCTTTTATTAGTTTTACAAAATCTTCATGTAGTGCTTTTGCAGGTATACTTTTGCCATAAAGCTGACAGCCCTTATTGTTACATTTATAGTAATTATGTTTCTTGCCTGTTTTGCTAGTAGAAGGTGCACCTGTATATTTCTTTCCACAGCAGATACAATTTACTAATCCTCTTAACTCAAAATCTTCTCTTAAATCAACTCTGGAATAGGTAGTTTCCTTTGCATTAAGTCTTTTTTGGTTAGTATTGTATACATCAATAGAAATTATAGCCTCATGGTGTCCTAATCTTCTTGTAACTCCCCAAGGTAAATATTCAATATAACCTGCATAAAATATCTCTTTTAGTAATTTATCAACTGTTTTGATTGCTTTGTCAGGTGTTTGTTTTTTCTTAATTACTCCATGTTTTTGTAAGAACTTAGCAACATCAATTTTATGCAAGAACCTCTTTGTAGCAAAGCCTTCGAGTGCTTCTTTTATAAAAGGGGCAAGGTATAGATCACGAACACTTAACAGTCCGAAATCGACTTAACCATTTAATGCAAATAAGAGCAACCTATTTGCAGATGCATAAGGATGTTGCAAAGTTAGAGGAAGCAACTTTAGCGAAACTAAAAAACAACAGGCTTGATTATTGGTTGAAATATAAACCTGAAAATAATCTTACCTCCGAAGAAAAGATACGAAGAAGTAAAATCCTACAAATGTCTGAGGTCACAGACCTTTTAGCAGAACAGCGAAAATTCGATCAATGGGTAGCAGATAATTTGAGGGCAGATTCCAGCGAATATTCTATCAATGCTCGACTACGTGAAGTAGCACCAGGCTTTTCTGTCCCCAATCCACAAACAACCGGGGTTCTCAGAATGATTGACCCTAATGTAAGGGACGCAAACGGAGGTGACGTTCACCAAATGATAGATAATGACGAAGATGTATGGGAAGTTACAGACCCACTGAAATTGGGTGATGCCTATTTAAGAGAATTTTTATTGGACTTCTGAACGCCTTTATGTCGAAATGGTTGGTAGGTTGTTAGCCAAGAAGCTGGGACTTGGATGCGTAGAAGGATTCTTGATATTAGATTTGATGAAAATAACCAGATGCATTTTTTAATGGATCCAAACCAATATAATTCTCGAACAGATGTCAACGATCTACCAGATAGTTTACAGGAGGAACTCTTGGAAGAAATTCCGATAAATAACTCGACTGAAAATAGATCATTTTATGTACAAACAGTTGTAGAGGGGGGAAGAAGAATGGCTAATCAAACGATGGATCCCGGTATTCATTATAAATTTATGCCAGTATTTTCAGAAGAAGACATTGCAAGATCTTTTATCGTAGTAAGTAGACCTGAACCACAAACTGCTGTCATGGGATCCCCATTAGCGCCTGCTCCAAGCAATTAAAAATTAGCACGGATAGGTTTAAAAAACATATTATGGGCGATATAATACTTATATACTATCTCATAGAGAGTTATAATAATGCAAGGCGAAGCAAAAAAATCAAATGTAATCGAAGGTTTCTTAACAAGGTTAAGCTTTCTGCCTCCCCTTTTAACTATTGCAGGCTTGGCTGCTTCAACTTTTTTTCCAGAAACTTATGAAGCCCAAAAGCTATTATTTGATTCAAGTACCGTACTTTCAATAGCGAATATTGCATCATCCTTACTTGATACAGGAATGGTAGTGATGAATATGGTTAGAGAAAGAAAGAAACCAAATTCCAACTTATTCCAAAATCCAAAATTTGCTTTGGAAATGATCGGCGCTTCGATTGGGGTTTTAGGTATTGCTATAAGCCAAAGGATGATGCGAAATGCTCTTAATAATATGTATCCGCCCTACTACCCGAGCGACATGTTAATTACATAAAGAAATTTTTCATTATTTAGTCATAATAGCTTCAATAACGAATCTTAGCGAAGTATTCCATCAATATCATCTTGCGAGTGAACCTAACACTATTAAGGAACAACTTTCTTATATTGATCAAGCACAATTAAATCTTGCGCTTTTTGACTTTAACGGTTTAGTGTCCATATTGTGTGGAATCGCCGGGGGCTTGACGTATTAAGCTCTATTCCTCATGCAAAAAAACTTAGTTTTTTGAAACAACCTTGATGAGCTTTGCGTGCATTACTACTTTTTCGGTAGAAGTAAAACATGTAGAGAGCGTTAATATTTTGTCATCAGAATCTACTTCGACGTTAAAATCATAAGCACTTTTGCCCTCAAGATATTTTAGAAAATTCAAATATGTTTCGTCGTTTTTGAAATCCGTGACAATATAGTCACTTGTTGTGGGTGTGTGATAGACCGAAAATACCTGCCAAATTGAACTCCCCGATTCCGTTGCGACTTTAATGACATGGTTATTCGGAGTTTCGAGCCAACCGCTTTTTAGAATATTTTTTAGAGTCCCAAAAAGTACAGAATTTATTCGTCCATGTGCATAGATGATATTGTTCCTATCAATGTTATCAATGTTATTTCGAGAATCTAAGAAAACCCAACCCGCCCCGTTCTCTTTTTGATCAAAGGAATGGTTTAAGTAAAATTTATTATCATTGTGCTGGACAAATGGATAATTAATATTAGTCCCCAAGACTTGAATCCAGCCCTTAGTTTCATTATTAATATCCTTAAGTTTTGCAAAATCTACATTCATCATAGATAGTTTTATGAAATCCCAGTATGGATTTTCTTTGTTCTCTGGTGGATTTACTAAAGTTGAATTATCTGTCGAAGTTAATTCGTAAGGTGTAACAATTTTTGAAATTTCTTCAATCTGAGAATCAATTTGTTTTGAATCATCCTGCCAAATAAAAATTTGATATATAGCTATACCCAGCGCAACTAAACAAAGTAAAATCAATGGGATTTTAATCAGGGTAATAAATTTTATGGGTTTTTTATTTGAAATCATTTTTTTTTTGGTTAAACTAATATTATCATAATTTATATTTTATCTTCGTTTTATGAGGATTAATTTATTTAAAAGATTTAAATTAAAGGCAATAGCATCTGCCCTATTGATGCTTTCGATGCTACTTATGCCAGTAAAAGGTGTACTTGCATTGGATGCTCCCCTGCAAAGCCTTGATATCAATGGTGTAAGTATTTACACAACCGTTGGTGGATATAATGCGGGGCATGGAATTTCCGGTGTAACTTTCGATGATGTAAGTAAAGTTTTAACTTTAACAAATGCCACACTAGAAAGGATCCATGCTTCAGGAGATTTAGATATTTTATTGGTAGGAACAAACACAGTGACAGCGACAACAGACAGTTCTGCTCTACTCGCAATGGGCGGCGATATAACGATAACTGGAGATTCTGCAGATTTAACAATATCCGCATTGGATTCAGCCAGTCCTGCTATATCAATCGGCGACGGAGGAAGATTAACAATCGGTGATGTAGGTACTGTAATTACAGTTACTGTTACTCAAGGATTTTTAGTCAATTGTGATGATATTTATATTGTAGATGGGAATACTTTTAATACACCAGGCGGTGGCGATCCCCCGCCTCCTCCAGCAACTCCAACAATAATTTCAATTGGAGATACTGTGGTAATTGACGAAACTGCGGACCCTCAAGTGCTTTCTAATTCTGGAACAGGATGGACAATCGAACAAAACCCCTATTCAGGTTATCAATTAGATATTGACGCGTCACTAAGCCCTTCAATACCACATATTACATTTACAGGAAATGGATCTATGGGTATCTACCCATATAATGGAGACGTTACTATACAAAGCAATGCTTCTAGCCCATATTATGAATCTATTTCAATAGAGGGAACAATCCTATTTGGAATGGGACCCGAAGTTGGAGATTTATACCTTCAAGGTGGAATTTTAGCGGGGGAAAGCATTATTGGTGGCGATGGAGATGTATTTATAGGTTCAGAACTTTCGAAATCATGGATAGGCGCAATAGCAAGTGATCTTGTTCTTTCCTTCGGTAGTATGACAATTCATGCAGAATCAGTTGGCCTTTCGGGAGTACCCACAATGCCTGATCCAATCAATTTAGAAGTAGTAGTCCAGCAAAATGCTGTACTTACAGTTGTCTCTGATGATAATGGGGCAACAAACACGGCATCAATATTAGTTTTAGGTGGAGGTAAGGTTGATATTACCGCACTTAATGTTGGTTCGTTCACTCCTCAAGCAGGATATTGGGCATGGACAGAATTTACCGGTACAGATATGGAAAATCTTGATCCATTTGTTGTTGACTGTGTAGAAGGGACAGACCTGTTAAACAAATACATATTGACCACAGGTGAGGGCTCATTTGTATTAGAATCAACTGCCAAGGCCCTCTTCCAATTAGGTTTCAATTATGATGATAGTGATGATTCAAGAGTAGTAAACGGTACAGTAAATGTAATTGCTGCTAACGGATTCAAGTTTGTATCCGGTGGTTATTATGATTTTAGTATTGAAGAAGGTACAGAAGTAACTATTGAGCTTGTTCCAAATTATGGATATCAATATGTATCTGGCGGGATAAATGGTGTTCCAACATCTCCCGAACCCGGAAGAGCATCTTACACATTCATAATGCCTGCTAATCATGTTCACATTAGCGCAATTTTTGAACAGAACCCGGATATAATTGACCTTGAGACCAGCAAAATCTCAGCAGCAAGTATTACTATGCCCGTAGGCGAAATCAATGGAAATGCAGAGTTATTAATTGACGAAGCATCCGAATTTGACACAACCGGATTTGTAGCTGCAGCAGGTGATTTTGAAGTTGGTTCATACCTTAACCTTTCCTTAAATGAACTAATCTACAAAGGATCAACAACAGACGCATGGAGAACAGGTATTACAGACTTGAATTCTGATTCCTCCGTTACCCTATCACTAGGTGATGATCTAAAAGGACATGCCGAATACAAAGTGATCAGACATCATAACGGCACAATAACAGAACTTGATGCTACTTACGATCCAGCAACCGGTACATTATCATTTGATACTGACGGGTTCTCGATCTATGCCCTAGCCTACAATGACCCAGAAAATCCAAATACATATGATGGAGTTTTGGGTAGCGTTGCATTAGGAGTATCAAGTTTAATGGGGTTAATTGGAATAGGATTTGTTACTAGGAAGAAGAAATAAGTAAATTGGAATGAAAAGAAAGGGGCGCGCAAGCGCCCCTTTGTTATTTCAAATACTTATCTTTTTTAATTCACTTTGAAAGAAATTAGCATTTGATCAAGTAAATTCATTATCTTTGGATCTTTCGCTCCAGCTGGGACGGTGTAACTAACTATCTGAGCCTCTACCGCTTCGCCCATATATTCTCCGACCTCAAAATCATCTGCAGAACAAATTGAAAATCTTGTACCGGTTTCATCTAGAGTTCTTCTAAAAGACATTCCATTTTTTCCACTAATATGAAAGAAGTTATCAAATTCAATATACATTCCAACCATAGTAAGATCGTCTGATAAAGGTCTGGTCGTATCGGAATATATGCAGGCTTCTGGTCCCCATGCTTCCATCATCTGAATATTAAAAACGTATCCACCATTAAAGATTTTAAAGGATCTATTTGTTGATGGACCATCAATCACCCAGCCCTTTGGATATTGCACAGTAAAATTATATTCTGCGTTTGAATAAGTCATCCACTCAACAACATCAGTAGAAGTTGGCGTTGTTACAGATGGAGTTGCGGGCTGAGAATCCTCGATTATCACCTCAGGAGTAAGAGTTGGTGGACCGTCTTCTTCGGGAGTAACTGTTATTTCATTTTTAACAATATCTGTTACACCGATAAGCCCAGGATTTGATCTAACTATTAAAACACTTGCGACGATACCAATAATTAAGGAAATTAAACCACATAAAAGTAAGGAGATGATTAAAACTAAAGGCGAAAAACTCTTCGGTTTTGAAGTTGGTTTCTCAATATTTTCGGTTGTATTATCCATACATAAAAAGATTAAAAATATATATTTATTATAAACTCTTAGACCTTCTTTTCCTAGAAGCTTTAAGTTTGTCAATAAATTCTTTAATTACAGGAACAAAATCAGGATGTTCTTCTCTAAAAGATTCGGTGATTTGAGTAGTCTCAAAGAAAAAGTTGTTCTTCCCTCAAGCCTAGCTTTTTGTTTTTGAACTACTTGTCTCTGGTTCTGCTTTCTCTCCAATGCTCAGGAAGCATTAGCCGCCATTGCCGAAAATGACGTCACTGCATTAGAGGTTCTTCAATCAAGTTGGTCTACAAGCCCTCAAGCTGTCGAAGCATTCAGCAGGCGGGGGTTCAAAATGGTCTTAATTTAGGAGAGCATGATGGCCGTTTTTACGCCGAACATAAGGCTCCTTTTGAACAATTAACTCCACAGACTCTTGATCTGACAGAAGAAGATTAATAATTCTTTTAACTCATTATTTTCCTAATATCTTTTTTAAAGGATTAAATCTTTGTTGCTTCTTAATGCTTTCCACCTGCTCTGCAGTTAAGTGGTATTGTGAAAATGTCATTAGATCAGCCTCCAATTCACCTGTCATAACTTTATGAGCTATTTCAGCACTACTAGGATCAGGATAAACATAGAGCCATGTTCTTCTATTCAAAGTCTCAGTTACCTGTTCTTGTTCAGGAATATTGAGGTTAAGATCAGTTCTTAGAGCCAATACCTGATCAACTTTGGAATGAATAGTCCGTTTTATTCGAGCCAATACTTCATCAAAGTAGAGCTTGGGAATGGGAAGATCACTATCTGGTCCGTGTCTGTATGTCCTATCAACCGCAGAAAATGGTACGGAAGTTAATGAGAACATAAATTCATTTAAATCATCTGGGTTTAATTTGGCAACAGTAGGCGCAGCAACAATAGTACATGTTTCTGCCCAGCCACCAAACCCAGAAGCAGCCCAAATGGGATCACCTGGCAAATATACAGATCTTCCCGCCTGCTTTAAAAGAATATCCTGCATAACTGTATCGAACTTTGAAACAGGATATGTTTCTCCACTTTGAGGTGCAAGGGGCATATTTAAATTTTTTGTCATTGTTTTAATGACTAATCTAAAATATGCCGGAAGATAAAAAAATCCGGCCTTCTGGCCGGTTGTAATTACTTAAGTTTTAACGTTTTTGGAGGCAGATATTTAATCTGACCATCCCTCCTTAAACTATACTTAAGTTAAGGCGAATTTGAATAATACATTATAGCATAGGTATCCGTTATTTTTAATAGAATAAACAATAATCAATCCTACACCCCATATTATATAACAACTCTATACAAAAGCCCGGCCTTACTCTATAATATATGCGTTATTAATTACTTAGATGAAAAAGAATCCTGTTCATGTAACAGATACAGAATTCAGCCCTATTCCATCTGAGGTGGCCCCTGATAACTTAAGAGCCGCCTCACTTCTCTTTGGGCCACGCCTTTTCAACGCTTGCGCTCCTTTAATATCAGAGGGGATAATGGCTTTAAGAAGAATAAACGGGACAATCGTTCCTTCATTTTGTATAAGAGATGATATGCTGCCCGAAGGTTCCAACCTACCCCTTGAATTTGTCGAGCAATTGTATATGAGCGATGTAAACGGCATAAGAAGCCAGGGAGTCAATCTCGATTGGGGTACAGGCCAGACGATATCAACCGAACTAATTGCTGCTCATTCACTTGATAAGATCACTCCATTGCAAAGACTGACAAGAGCATATCCAAGGTTAACATTAGGTATCGAACCGGGTTACAAGGGTATTGTACCAGGCGATATTGTTAAAACCAGACACCCTTTTACTCCATCCATAATTAAAAATCTGGGAGGTTTAACAGAAAATGGTGAGATTGTGGGGAATCCAAGAACTATGCGCGAGGTTGCAGCAGGTATTATTCAGGCAACAGGTCAGGAAATCAGGGACCGATTACCAAAACTTAAGATCCACAACTTTAATGCTATAGCCCCTACCCCAGGCACAGTAGGTCAGGCTGCCGATTTTGCGTTCTCTAATCTCCATGCTGGAGGTCGGGCTAATTTTGTTTTAACAACCATACATGCTGACAGACCGGAACTATTAAAGGCGAGAGAAGAAGATCTTAATGTGCTTTCAACATTTCTACGTAATGGCCAAGGAACCATGATCTTTATTGCCGCAAATGCTTTAATTGAGATGCAACGAGGGAATTTTAAACATTATAATCACCCTACTGCCCAAGTCTTAGAAAGAGTTGGCCCTTTCGATACTAAATATTCTGCTTCAGGAGCAGCCCTTGATAATAGAAGTATAGATAATAATCTGCAGATAGTAACAATCTCACCTAGAAGAAGTCTCTGGTAATTTCAACTATTAGTAAAAGCTTGAGCTCCTTTAACCAACAAGCCCATATCCCTTATCAATTCCTGCGGTTCTTCAGTTAATGCAACTCTAGCCCAGGTTCTAGGAGCATCTGGATCTTGAGCAGAATAAAAGCCACTGCCTGGAGCAACAGTTACTGTATGTAATTTCCCATCCTCTCCTTTTTCTCCAAATTTTTGAGCCATAAACCCGGTAAATTGAGCAGCATCCTCTACTCCTAAACCTTTTAGGTCTACCCAGCAATATATTCCCCCTTCAGGCTCAACTACTCTTACCCCTCCTCCAGTAAGATCATTTAAAGTATCAATAACAGCCCTGGCTCTGGGAACAATATTAGCCTCATAATCATTATGTACAACCTCCAAATCCTGACCAATTGCTTGTGCGAACATTCTTTGAGAGATGGTGTTCACAGATCCCCGAGCTGCTGCTAACTGGGTGAAATAGTTTACAAATTGGGGAGACTTACTGGCGATCCAGCCTAATCTAGCCCCACAACCTCTAAATTCCTTAGAAACAGAAGCTGTTAGAACGGTATTGTCTAAAAACTCGGGATGTTCCCTTAATATTTGATCCATGGTCTTACCGCCACTTTTTGTCAAATGATTGTAGGCCAGGTCTCCAAATACCCACATACCCCTCTCCCTGGCTACTTGTAGTAAGCCTAAAAGTTCTGCCTCTGTTGGGACAACCCCTGTAGGATTATCAGGAGCGATTATGGTCATAGATACCGGACTTTCCCCCTGCTCCTGCATCAGGTCTAATCTACGATGCAGATCAGCAGGATTAGGATATCTAAAACCATTATCGGGATTCCTATTAATTGAGGCCACTCTTCTTCCTGTAGCTTGAGCATATGTAAAATAGTTTGGATAACCAGGGGCAAATACTATATTAGCTTCACCTGGAGCCTGACTTATCATGGTGTAATAAAGCATTGCTTCGCTTGAGCCTGCTGTTACTACAATTTCCTCAGGTCTATACATCCCTTTAAAATATTGAGAAGCAGCAGCTCTCATTTCTGGAGTTCCAGCAGATTGAACATAGGGTAATGTAGCTAGCTCTCCTCGAAAAAAGGCATGGGCTAAAGCTCCTGCAGCACAGGGATCAACATCTTCTGTTCTATTCCCAATGTGCAATGTGTGGACAATATCCCCTCTTTGCCTTCGCTGAGCGATAATGGGCTCTATACCCCTAATAGGGTTAGGAGGGAGTCCTAGTACTTCGGGGGCAATACCACCATTGATTGGAGACATAATTTTGAATGCTTGTTCGCGAATTATATCCCATCAATAACACTTTCCACAAGCATTTTTGAATTCTTTCTTGCATATTCTAATTAATAGGCTAAGATTATGTAATAAATAGTAATCTTTAATATGGCTAAAGAAATTGAAGCAAAATTCATTAATATCAATAAGGACGATATTATTCTTAAGCTAAAACAATTGGGAGCAGAATTAGTCTATGAGGAAAGGTTATTAAGAAGAAGAGTCTATGATCTATCCTACCCCAAGGCAGGTGCCTGGGCCCGAGTTCGAGATGAGGTGGATAAGATTACCATGACGTATAAATATGTTAATGAAAGGTCCTTAAATGGAGTTGAGGAAGTGGAGATCGAAGTAAGTGATTTTAATAAAGCCTGTGAATTCCTAGCCTCAGTCGGTCTTGTTGAAAAAGCCTATCAGGAAACCAAAAGAACCAGATATTTTATTAAAGCTGAGAATGTTGAATTTGATATCGATACTTGGCCCTCATTAAATCCCTTGATAGAGATCGAATCAGATAATGAGGATACGGTAAAAAAATATGCCAACTTACTAGGATTCAATTGGGAAAACGCTTTCTTTGGAGGTGCTGATTCAGTATTTGCCCATGAGTATAATATTGATGAGGACTGGATAAATAACAAATGCCCTTTGCTCTCATTTGAGCATATTCCACCTGAACTTCAGGAAAATAATAGAAGGACAATCAGCAGTACTACTGGTTCATCTTAGCTGACTGCAGTATCAAGTCCATCTCCAACAATGTTGCATCTGACACATCAACCGTGGGCGTATTGTATTCAATAAACCCGGTTAAAGGACTTCTGTCTTGAGCATTCTTACTATCAATGGGTTGGAAAGAATTTGTTACAAAAATATTATCCGGATTCTCAACTCCGGCAGAACATACTATCCATAATCCAGTGTCTTCAACTTGAGATCTTCTAAAACTACCCCTACCATTATCTATTTGCTTAAAATCCTCATACTGAATATATCCAACAGCTTGATAATCATCTAAATTCACTAACGTATCTGAATAGACACAAGCTTCAAAACCCCACCCAAAATCCTCGGTCATACCCGGATATGTCATAATTTTAAAGTCTATGGAATAATCTCCTTTACTTACTTTAACAGAACCTCGATGGGTCGGCTCTCCACCATTCTCAGTAACCTGCCAGGTATCAGGATAAGTAAATGAGAAGCCATACTTATCACTCACATACTCTTCCATCCCGTTATCCACTTCATTCTCAATAGGATCTTCCTTAACAATTTCAGTATCAGGAATCACATATTTTGAGACAATTATTCCCACACCTGTAAACACAATAGCTGTAAGCAAAACTAAAACAATCACCACAACTAAACTTACACCCTTGGCCTTAGGAGGTGCTGAAGTATTAATATTATCCATTTTAATTCGCTAAGATATATTAATATAATAAGATTTGAATAAAATTATTACAACCTCATGTATTTCCTATACATTCTGAAATGCTCTGACGACTCTTTTTATACCGGGATAACCAATAATCTTGAGGCTAGATTACATACCCATAAAGAGGGCAAAGGCTCAAAGTATGTACGCTCAAGACTCCCCTTCGATTTAGTATATAAAGAAGTATTACCAGATCATTCTTCGGCCTTAATACGTGAACATGAGATAAAAAGCATGACCAGAGATCAGAAATTACAGCTTATTGTAGACGCGGATCATAATAGATCTTAAAGGGATAATTCTCCTCAAAAGGACACAGGAAAGGCTTCCACTCCTTGCAATAATCTATGGAGTAATATGAACTAAGCATTGTTGCATCATTCTCACAACCCAATCCGATATAGAGTGTCTTTTGAGGCATTGCCTCCTTAACCGAATATTCAAAGTTCACTAAAGGTAGATAATAATTAAACATCTCCCTAATATGAGCTAATTGCATATATTCAACATTGATCTTGTTCCCCATTACACAGATATCTCCTTGATAATCTAATTCCTGCAATCTTTCTACAGCATATTGAGCCATAAAGCTCTGATAAAGACCAGTTCTTCCGACCCTGAACATATTATCATTAGCAATTTGGGAAACATAAAAATCGGTAAGAGGATAAAAATTCAATACCCCTGCTAAGATCATAATCACCATCATAGGAATCGACTCATCTTTATTAAAAACTCTTTTTAATGCTTTATCATAGAACATCATAAAACCATAGGTGCTGATTAGTGAAGCAAAAGGGAATAGCGGGGCGAGACGATGGTCACAGTTCAAACATTCAGTAATAGCACTATTCGTTAATGGTAAAAGCAATGCGAAAAGTATAATCACACCTTTGCGTTTATTAGGTTCAACAAAGATCGTGATCACACCCAAGATAAAGAAAGGACCGATTAAAAAACTCAATATCGGAGCTTCACTGGCAAAATGGGAATTGGCCGGTGTGGCAAAATAGACCAGCACAGACTGTTCATACTTCTTACACATTAACCCCACCTCATCCTGCCAGGTAGGATTTTCGATCTCCTCTTTTTTAACGAGATCTTCAGCTAAAATTAGTGATCTGGTTTGGAAAATTGTTTGCGGTGGAGAAAATACCAATCGAGGCCCAAATCCAATTATTAAACCCATAATAATTACTAACACACTACCTATTAATTCCGGGAATTGCTTTACAAGCCCTCCTCTATTTATGTATCTATACAAAACGATCATACCTACAACAATCCCACTAATACCTGCTGCAGCCTTAGCTGAACCGTGAAAATTCAAAGCAAAGCCTATCATAATTACTGCAGCAAATAATCGATTCTTACTATTCTTTTCTACAAAAAATAATAAGGAAAGAAGTAATAATGATGTTATTAAAGAGCTGAAAATGACCACTGTCTCGGTTCTGGAATAATAAAGGTGCAAAGGCATTGCGATCATGATCAAAGCAGCGATCAAACCAGATCTTGAATGAATGAATCTTTTAGCAATGAAATAGACTATTAAAATATCTAAAGATCCGATCAATGCCGCTGGCACTTTATACGTTAGATCACTATTTCCAAAAATATGATAGAAAAAGGAATTGAATGTCGGGATTATCAAGCCATGACTTTCATATCTTCCGTATGCAAAAATATTTTTTAATTCACCTGTTGCTATTCTCATTGCGTCCAAACCACCATCTCTTAATTCATCTCCTATTGAAGGAAAAGGGTAACTATCCAGGAATACGAATCTTGTCATCAAAGCTAGCCCCAAGGTCAGTATTAATAACCAATCTACTTTCCCCTTACTAAATTCTTTAATCGATATCCTGATCTTTTTCCAGATCAAGCCAATAAATATCCCTGTAAGTAGCAATATCCAAGCCCCAAACAGCCACCATCGATATTCAAACTCTTTATCCTGCATCACAAGCAGATCAATTATTACAACTGCAATGAAGGCAATTAGAATTTTCCCAAACCAGCCAATTTTCATTTATTTAATAAACTTTACTCAATAAGTGTATATTAAAGCTTTTAATTTGTGAAAATTTAATAAACGATTAAGGATCCTTAATTGAATTACTTGACGGGAAATGATATATATTTATTATCGTTGCATGCTCTAATGAAAAAATTTCTAGTCATTTTCCCACTGTTTTTGTTCCTGGTAGCACTTGATGCCTATCTTATCAGTGACTTTGTCAGCAACCAAAACAAACCCGCTCCTGCAGTAAAAGGTATAAGCACAGAAGCAGATCAAAATGTGATCGAACTGGAGATCAAAAATGAGGAAAGTGAAGGAGAAAGGATTATGACCTCTCCCACTCCCATACCAGTGGAAATCATTGATAAAAGAGGAGCTAATGCTGCTACAGATGAGGATGATATTGATCCAACAATCACAAATACCCCACAACCTACAAATACAACTACTCCCACACCCTCACCTACACCTACTCCTATTAGAATTACAATTCCTCCAGTAATTACTTAATCACCTCTCATTCTATCGATAAACGCTCTTAATACTTCAGTTTTTGCATACTTGATCAACTCCCGGCCAGTCATTACTAAGCTTTGACCATCTTGGAAATTGACCCTATACTGCAGTTCGTGGCCTGTGGTTGCTATGGGCTCAATACCAATTTGAAATTTGAATATATCTTCTAAAGGTCCCATGGCATTTATACCCAGATTCAATACTCCTAACATAAG
>JAKQLP010000034.1 GCA_029567095.1 bacterium | reverse complement strand
AAAGAAAGGCTGGGTTTAATTTAAACCAGCTTCCCTAGCAATTAATTCAATAAAGGACTTTATCTCATCCCTCCTATCCATGCTTGCTCCATATGTCCAGGCTAGAGCCTCTTCAACAAGATCTTGAAACTCCGGATATGTGGCAATCACCCAATTACCAGCCTCTGTTTTTGATCCTGCTTTTGATCGTTTTAGTGTGTAGATAATACGGCAGAGATTCAATACCAAGTAGGATTGGTAATGGGGATCACTTAAGTATGAATCATCATTAGCTTTAGGTAGCCATTCCTTTTGCAGATCCTCTAAACAAGCATGTTGTACCTGTGACATGTTAATCTCCGGCGTTAGTGTCTTAAAATCAAGCCCCATAATTGTTAAGCCATACTCCCTGATCAAATAATTATTGATGATCCATTCATTCCCATAATTAGCATTAGCATAAAATTGTTCACCGAAATATACTCTGCCTTCAGCGGGTGGTTCTAATTGGTTGAGCATATATATTGGGGTGAAAGAACATTCTACGCGTCCATTAAAATCAGGGAATTTGATTGCTAAGTCCATATATTTATTACTGATCAGACCGATGGTATCCTCATCGGGTCTCTCTTTTATCACCACCATTAGATCCAGATCGCTTCTTAAGGGATTGTAATCGTCATAGGTTAATGATCCAAAAAGATATATTCCCACCAGATCATCCTTTAAGATTTCCTTGGAAAAATCAGTTACATATCCAAGGACTGTCCTAACATTGTTTGGAAGATCCATAATTTATTAAACTCTTAATCTATTCTAGCAGACTTAACGCTTATGGCTATCAACATAGATCTCTATTGCTTTACTTAAGTATTCTGCTAATCCAGGTCTTATCTTATCAATATTCTTTTTAAATCTTTCATCGGCTACATACAATTGTCCTAAACCTTTAAAAATTTCCAGATTACACTCATAAAAGCTATTAGAGATATGATCTCGCCATTCCTGTATTAGAGATTGTACTTTGCTATTCTCAGGCTTTTCATTCATCAATGCTGAGATCTCTAAAAATATTCTGCTACCATTCTTAAAGATTTGCTCCTTCTCTTGTTTTGAGTACTGACTGTATCTTTTTGTGCTCTCCTTGTAAGCCGAGCTATTACCGTATGCTTGTTCTACTTCTATTTGATATTTCTCTTGATGTGCTTCTACTTCTTTTAGATCGAAGGCTTGAAAGTCTTTTTTCCCCATTGGTTTTTCCTTATTAAAATTTAATATCACATTATCTATGGTCTTAATGATCTTGTTTATCCGTTCTTGTTTTAAGAGCAAGATATCTCGCTGCTTTATAAATAAGTCTTTTTGACGAGCTTCGGGAATATCAAGCATCCCTTTAATTTCTTTTAGATCAAACCCGATTTCTTTTAAGAATAAGATGCGCTGCAATCTCTTAAGATTAAATTCTGAATATTCCCTATAGCCATTATTACTCCTGGAAAGTGGTTTTAAAAGACCGATCCTGTCATAATACTGCAGGGTTCGAATACTAATGCCAGCTATTTTTGCTACTTGTTTAATTCTCATTGCCCCAGTTTATACTATTACCTTACGTAATAGTCAATAATTAATTTAAAGATGTAATATAATGGTTGGATGGAAAAAACATTTATTAAAAGCAACAAAGGTAATTTAGCCATTGCTATACATGGTAACGGTTCGAAGCTAATAGTTATTTGCCCGGGCAAACTGGATAGTAAGGATTATCCTCATCTTATAGATCTTGCAGAGAGATTTTCTCAGATTGGCTATACTGCAGTTCGCATGGACCCTACAGGAACATGGGAAAGTGACGGATCAGATGATGATTTTACAACTACTCAATACTTACAGGATGTGAAAGCCATTATTGATCATATGCTTCAAGACAGAGCTTATGATCAAATAATAATTGCAGGACATAGTATGGGAGGATATATTTCCCTATTGGCAACGATAATGGATGAAGAATAACGGGTGCCATTGCCATTATGTCTCCTTACGCTTTAAATAGACCCGGTAATAGTGAGAAACTGGAAGATTGGGAACAGGTAGGCTTTAGAGTTTCCAAAAGAGATATCCCCAATTCCAATGAATTCCGATACTATAAACTTCCCTATGCTCATGCCAAAGACAGACTGCAATACAATATTCTAGAAAGAAAAGATGGGATCAAAGTCCCAGTCCTATTGGTAGCAGGAGAAAAAGATGACAAGGTCAAAGCTAATGATGTTAAAAAACTTTATGATGAATTAAATACCAGGAAAGAATATTTGGAGATTGAAGGGGTAGGGCATGATTACAGAAAACGAAGGGATGAGATCGAAAATGTAAATACTCTAATTATCGAAAAGGCTTCCCTGCTATTTAATTAGCTATCTCAAATTTTGCCTTCTTTTTACTAAACAGCTATGCTTTAGTAATTATTATTACCTTTATGAAAGATAAAATTAATACCTATTTCATTCTCTGGCTGGCGTTTTCAGCGTTTATGGTCATCCTGATGATCTTGGCAGGGCAATATATGGTTCGCCCCGACTTTATACCTGATCAAGGAGCCTTATGGTATTACTGGCAAAACACTAATATTAATCAAATGGGAAGGATCACAGGCTGGTTATTCTTTATCCTGCATCTTGTTACTACAGTGATC
>JAKQLP010000027.1 GCA_029567095.1 bacterium | reverse complement strand
TCTGCTGTATCTATGAAGAATTGCATTGTAGGCAGTTAAAAAGTAAATTAACAGGACTGATCTTTATGATCAGAATTTAGATATTTGATATAGAACATGTAATCAAGCTTTTCAAATCCTTGTGAGGCATACCAGTTCTGTAAAAATGGTCTGCAATTTATGGTAACTTCAGGACAACCTAATTTCTCTAATTCCATAATAACTTCAGCGATCAATTTCTTGCCGATGCCCTGTTTTCGATATTCTTCCTCTACAACCAACTTTAATAAATGCCCTCTTAATCCATCATAGCTGCAAAGGACACCCCCAACAATCTTGTCATCAAGGTAGGCCATTTTGGATAGTAGTGGATTTTTATGCAGGAAGATCCTGAGTCTTTCATAATCTGAATCCGAAAGCATATTGTGCTCATCAAGGAAAGCTTTGAACTGGGGCAGATCATCTTCTGTTACTGATCTAAATTTGATATTCATATTAAAGATATTTCTGCAGGTTTTGCTCTTCGAACTCTTTTAGCATATCGCCAATATATCGGATATTGTCTTTATGTGTTACGAGGATTGCATCTCCCGTATTTACTACTACAAATCCTTCGAGTCCGATAGTTGCTAGTAATTGATCTTGATTATAATTATACAACAAACAATCATTGGATTTATAGGCTATTACCTTTCCCTTTACTACATTATCCTTTTCGTTCTTCTGCAAGAACTGTTTCAAAGCATACAATGTCCCAGGATCACTCCAGCCAAAATCTCCAGCTAAAACCAAGGTCTTTTGAGGATCTACGCCCTCAAGAACCACATTATCAAAAGAGACTGATTCCATTTGAGGATATACTTCCTGGATCACTTCATTTTCTTTGGAGGTATGCATGGCCTCCCCAATCTGCACTAATAGATCGTAAAGTTTCTTGTTCTGTCTCTCATATTCTCCCAGAATAAAATCTGCGGTAGTAATGAAATATCCAGTATTCCAGAGGTGCTTATTATCCTTGGTCCAGGCTTCAGCTAATTTTTTGTCTGGTCTATAAGTAAAAGCCTCTCTTTTATATAATTTCTGGCCTTCAATACTGTCAATTTCCTCACCGATCTCGATCCAACCTAGGTTCTCATTAGCAAATTGGGGCTTCTCTCCAATAAAAATGATCTTCTCGCTGTCTTGCAAAATGAACTGCTCACCCGCTCTCATACTGGCAAAGAAGTTCTCCGGTTTACCTATGAAGTTATCAGTCCATAGAATAGCAACAGGTTCTTTACCTGCCCCCATCTTATGTAATTTCATCATGGTCAAGCCAACTGCAGGTCCCAGATCTCTTCTTACTGGCTCTGTAATTAAATTCATTAAGGGCAGATCAGGGAATTCTTCCTTGATCTTAGTAGCTAATAGATCTGTTGTTGTTATCAAAATATTATTCCAGCCATATTTAGGGAACATATTCTCCAAATGCATACGCATAGTTGATTTACCGTCGAACATTGGGATAAGCTGTTTGGGCATTTTCTTTCTGCTGATTGGCCAAAATCGGGTACCAGGTCCACCTGCAAAGAATACTATTTTCATAATATTATATTAACTATTAAACTAGATTAAGGAATTCCCTGATTCCTTTACCATTTTTAGCTATAAAAGCTTTATCTACTTTTTCTATTGGATTACTCCCCAGAAACTCTAATAGTTCATTAAGTTTTTGATCTCTTACGTTTCTTTCGGTTTCATTTACTAATGCTTCAATTTGAGGTTCAATCTCAAAGTAATGCATCTTTTCGGTAGCTGATAATTGCCAGAATAACAAAAAGCCCCGATCCGGGAAATCAATGCCAATTATTTTATAGCAGTATTTTATCACAGCTTTCTCCAATTCTTTTAAGAACGTATCCGCTTCCTGTTTTTCCTGCTCTAGACTACTTTGCTCATTAGGTACCATGCCAATTTCAAAATACATCTTGGTCTTAGGCTCTGTTCCAGAGGGGCGAATAGTAACCTGGATGGATGCGAAAGGAGCGATAGGCTTAAATCTTAATATTATGACATTTCTTGAGACTTTATCAGTTTCAGATAAGAAAGGGTCTCCTTTCCAGAAATCTAATTGCTCGGAGATCTCAAAATCACCCATTGTTTTAGGTGGATTACTTCTTAGATCTTCCTGTATAAGAGCCATTTTGCTCATTCCTTCTGCTCCAGGAAGTCTAATTTCAGTCAGATAGTTTCTGAAGTATCCATATTTATCATATAGTCCATCAAGATATTGCCCTAAACTGGAACCTTTATCCTTCTCCCTGGAGGCAAGTTCGGAAATCAATATTGCAGGCACACTAGTGTCTTTATCTCTGATATAATTGCCGGCAACTGAGCCATGACTTTCTTCTCCCCCTATTAAAAAATCGTCTATCCTGCCTTCACTTTCCAGGTTATTCATTACATCCGCCACATACTTGATACCAACTAATAAATCAGGCACTATTTCAACACGGTATTCTTTGGCTAATACTTTTAAGAAATTTGTTGTTACTGCAGTTTTAACAATCACATTTGATGATTTCAAGCTTCCCTGTTTCTGCTTCTCTTCTAGTAAATATGCTGTAGCTAAAACCATGATCTCATTACCAGTATAGAATCTCCAACCCTCACTCTCTTTAGACATTAATCCAATCCTATCACCATCAGGATCAGCCACTATAATGATTTCAGCATTCTGCTTATCAGCATTAGGCATCAAATTCTTGTATGCTTCAATGACTTCTGGATTTGGAATATTAAACATCAAGGAAGGGAAAGCCGGATCAGGAGTTGACGAGTCTGTATCAAGAACGACATCGAATCCTTTACGTTTTAATACTTCGTAAGCTGAAGTGTGACTTGTTCCATGGAATGACGAATAGAGTATACGCGCTGAGCGATAATCATTAAGTCCAATTTGGGAAGCAGCCTTTAAATATTCTTCATGTTCTCTTTCTCCTAAATATATGATTAGCCCTTTAGCTTCTGCATCAGGTATTGGTAGCCTTTTAATTTCTTTAACCTCATTTACTACAACATTAACCAGTTCCTCATCATGAGGTGGTATTAATTGTCCACCATGCTCATCAACTACTTTTTTACCATTAAATTCCGGAGGATTATGCGAAGCACTAATCATATCACCAGCTAGTGCATTTAAATGTCTTACTGTAAAGCTTAACTCTGGTGTAGAAGCTAGACTTTTAAAGAGATAAACTTTAATGCCATTAGCTGCATAAACCTCTGCAGCCATTTTAGCAAGGTCTTCACAACTGAGTTCTTTTACCGGATTTAATCTCCCATCATCGAAAATGCCTTTTTTAAGAAATTTCCTAACATCATAAGCAATGACAACACCTCTTGTGGCGGAATCAGACCCATACTTTTTGAGTAAATACTGGGAATGTCCTTGAGCAGACATTGTAATTGTGATGCCATTGATCCTATTTGGGCCAATCCCCACCATGCCTCTTCTTCCTCCAGTGCCAAAAGGGATAACTTGATAGAAAGAGTCTAATAACAGATCCCATTTATTAGATTCGGTTAAATATTCAATTTGGGGAATGTAATCAATATAGAGAGGATCATCAAGCCACAGCTTGATATTTTTTAAAGCTTCCTCTTTAAACTTATCAGCAACATTAAGTGATTTGAAACCATTATTGATAGATTTTATCAGGGCTGTTTTATCCATGAGGTAATAAAGAACTAAAGTATTTAATGATATATGAATTCTTTGGATTTATAAATAGCGCCGGTGTGATCGACCACCATACCTTGATATTGGCGTTGCTGCAGAAGAGCAAGCCCCTCTTTACCCAACAGGAACAAGACAGTGGCCCACAGGTCACTTTCAAGCGCTGTGGGGGCTTTCACATAGGTTTGAGAGATCTCATTTAAAGGTAGTCCATTACTGGGATTAAGAAGATGATGAAATATTCCCACCCTTCTGGCCCAACCTCCTGAACCAGAAATACTCTCATTAAGTAGCTCTATTTTTCCCCAACTTTCACTACCGTCGCTTACTTGATTAGGTAAAGGCGCTTTATACAAAGCAATGCTCCAGGGTAGATCAAACTGATTAACGCCAAATGCTCTGATATCACCACCAGCATTTATCAAAATGCCATCAAACCCGAACTTCATCAAAAAATCATAAGCTAGATCAACAGCATACCCTTTGGCAAGACTACCTAGATCAAGTCTTTGCCCCTTTTTCAGAAATACTTCCTTGTTCTTTTTATCTAGTTCAATTTCTTTAAAACTAGCTCTATTACTAGCTAATTTCATAACTTCATCACTAATTTTGGGATTTTTTAATCCTTTAAAGCTAGCCTCCTTGTCATAACCATACAATTCAAGAAGGTCAATGATGGTAGGATCATATATGCCATTAGTTAAATGAGCGGTTTTTAAAGCAATTTCGATCAAATTGAATAATTCAGCAGATACTTTTGTGATCTTGCCGGAATTTAATTTATTCAGCTCACTGCTTTTATCAAAACGGGAAAAGTGCTCAATAACATGATCAAAGTAGCTAAATGATTCCTCAATTCTTTCCTTTGTAAATACTGTGCCTTTAGAAGATGTGATCTGAACTCTGATGATCGTATTCATCAGAACCCTCTCAGCGTTGTGTATCATATTCCTTTCTCTTCCTGTACAGGTAATATCCAGTGATAATAAAGGTCAAGCCTAACAATATTGCTGAAAGACTGCCATTATTATCAAACAGAGCTGTATCCGGGGTACGAAAACTAGGCTTAAAAAAAGAAGTTGGACTAGGTGTTGTTATCTGATTCCCATCAGTAACAGTTAAAGACACACTATTAACACTATTTAATATGTCTGATCCATTCTTATCTAATAACTGCGACTGTTCTTTTAACACTTTAAATTCACTTACTCCATCCTTGAGAGCTTCCACTTCAATAACTCCAATCACTCTACTAGTGATCGTGGCACTGCCCTGACTCTCTGCTCTAAATTCAATCAGTCCTGTAGTGGAATCTACACTGTTCTGTTTTTGTTCAAAGAATGCCAGATTATAGCTTAATTGAGTACCACTTTGATTAGCATCAGCATCAACTACTTTAAAGACACTGGCATCAAATTGGATCTTAAAGTTAAAGGAGCTAACTTCTTCACCGTCACTATTGATGGTTATCTGAATTTGAGCCTTCTCGCCCTTTTTTAAACTTACCTTATCACTACTTAGAGTCATAGCTGGGCCTCCTACAACATCAGTTGGATAGGGAGTAACTCCTCCGGAAGGTTTGACAAATGGTATTGTAGGTGAGGTGATATCGTCCGCACCAAGCGCTTTTGCTATTTGAATCAGTTCCATTGCTAAATTGTTACACGCTGCTATTTTTTTGTAAAGCTGAGCAAAAAATCTATGCTATAATTTTCTTATCAGCCATATTTAAAAATGAGCAAGAATACATTAATTATTGCTCTTGGGTTAATTCCTCTCATATTAATCATCATCCTGATAGTTGCTGTCTTAATACAGCCTAAAACTAATGAGGATAATAAAGAGCAAACAAGTCCTACGCCTACTATTTCAGTTATAGAATTGAATCCAGAAAACACTATTAGATCATTTTTCAATTATCTAAATAATGATGAGTATGAAGAGGCAATTTCTTTATTCAGTTCACGTCTAAGTGATGAGGAAAGCGATGCCTATTTAGAATCTTTTAAAAGTTGGGATAGCGTAAGAATAGTTAATCTTAATAAAGCTGCTCCACTTGATGAAATGAACGAACCTACATATATTGTTGATTTTGAACTGCAATTAAAAGCAGACTCACAAAATTTGATCTGGCAAAATGGAGAGCAAACCAGATTCATTACTCTTTCCTTAGAGAATGAGAAATATCTGATTATTCAGATCGCTACTAGCCCTTAGAAATTCAAGGGGAATTTCTTACATAGACCTTTAACTTCATTTGCAATAATTCTGATCTCCTTAGATTCATCTAATTGCTTCTCAAATTCACTGAATTTAAGGCCTGCTAATGGTTGAATAATTTTAACTACCCTATCCATCCAGGCAGCTATCAATTTCATTTCAGGCTCTTTCATGCCTCTTGTAGTCACAAGTGGGGTACCTAGCCTAATAGCAGAAGGATCTGCTGGACTTCTGGTCTCACCAGGCATGGTATTCATATTCAAGACCAATCCTGCTTTGTCCATTGCTCTAGCAGTATATTTCCCAAATATCCCTTTATTAGTCATATTGATCAGGATCAAATGCTTATCTGTTCCTCCGGTCAAGAGATCGAACCCTAACTTATCAAGTTCTGAAGCTAAGACATGGGCATTGGTAATTATTTGTTTGGCATAAAGTTTAAAATCAGCCTGCAAGGCTTCTCCTAAACCTACACAAATACCAGCGATATTATTATTGAATGGCCCTCCCTGCAAACCTGGCAATACTCCTCTATTGATCTTGCTGATCAGATCGGCTTTGGCAAGGATTATGGCACCTCTTCCTGATCTAAGCGTCTTATGTGTGGTCATGGTCACAACATCAGCTATACCTACGGGAGAATTTAATACCCCAGCTGCGATCAAACCTGCCTCATGAGCAATATCAGCCATGTATAAAGCCTTGACACTATCAGCTATGGCGCGCATCTTTTTGTAATCAATATCACGAGGATAAGCTGTGCCCCCAGTTATGATTAACTGAGGCTTATGCTGCTTGGCAATTTTTGATATATGATCATAATTAAATAAATGTGTTTTAGGATCAGTCTTGTACTGCACAACATTAAATAATCTGGATGATATATGCACCTTTCTTTTTCCTCCCAGATAAACTTCCTGCCTGGCCTCATTTTTCATATCTGGCTCATAAGACCAGCCATGTGATAAATGCCCACCATCAGGTAGATACATAGACATCATCGTATCTTTGGTATTTAGGATTGCCAAATAGACAGCCAAATTAGCATTACTGCCAGCCAGTGCCTGAACGTTGACATCCCAGTCTTCTGGCAATCTGAAAAGCTCTTTAGCTCTACTTATGGTCAGCCTCTCTAATTCATCAATATATTCATTGCCTTCATAATATCTTTTATCAATATTCCCTTCAGAATACTTATGCATTAAAGCAGACCCAATAGCCTCCCTTACTGCCGGAGAAAAAAAGTTCTCAGAAGGAATAAGAGAGAGTTTTTCTGATTGTCTCTTCTTTTCTAATTCTATTAAGGCAGCAACTTTAGGATCCTGATTTTTCAATTCATTTTTTTTCATTTTGAAAAAGGAATGTAAATTGTAAATAATGATATGATATGATTCTAAACGAAAGTAATTGCAATATGCCAACAAAAAAATCACCGAAAATTACAATTATTGGAGGAGGCATACTAGGACTAACTCTAGCATATCTTCTAGCTAAGCAACAATACAATGTTAGAATAATCGAGAAGAATAAGGACCTGGGGGGATTAGCATCGGCCTTTGCAATTAGTGATGAATACTTGGAAAGATATTATCATCACTTCTTTAAAAGTGATAAACATCTCCAAGGACTTCTATCTGAGCTGGGCATTGCAGATCTGATCGAGTGGCTTCCCAGTAAAATGGGACTTTACGATGGTCAAAGATTCTATCCTTTCTCACATGCTCTTGATATTCTAAAATTCCCGGCATTGAATATCATAGACCGCCTGAGATTAGGTCTGATTTCCTTTTTCCTTCAAAAGAAAAAACCTGATCCCAACTTTTCAAAAATTACAGCTCTGGAGTGGTGTAATAAATATTATGGGAGGAATGTCACTACCAAGATCTGGGAACCTTTACTCAAATCTAAATTTGAAGACTATTATGATAAAGTTTCCATGGACTGGTTCCATATTAGAATCCACGACAGATCAAGTTCCCGAACCTTACCATTTAAAGATGAAACATTAGGATACATTAAGGGCAGTTTTAATACATTAATAAATAAATTAGAGGATAAATTAAATGAATTAAAAGTAGAGATATTCAAAGAGAGCTATGTCGAGAATTATTCATATGTAAAAAACAAGCATCTAATCAAGATGGCTGGTAAACACAAAAAAAGCTTAGAAAGTAATATTGTTGTGGCCAATATCCCTCCCCAATTATTCAATTCAATTTTCAAACCAGCTAGATCATACTCACAAAAATTAAATAATATTAAATTTCTAGCTGCCTACTGCTTTGTATTGGAGCTTGATATGCCACTCTCAAAATATTATTGGACCAGTGTTAACGATCCTAAAGCTCCTTTTGTTGCACTAGTTGAACATACTAATCTGGTTTCTTCTACCAATTTCAAGGGCAGTTCCATAATTTATTTGGGGAAATATACTAATAGCAATTCAAAGCTATTCAACATGGAGGAGAGTCAGCTCTTTGATGTCTGTCTAAATTATCTAAAAAAGATCTATCCTGATTTAAAGCCAGAGAATATTAAATCCAGATATCTATTTAGAGCTCCCCAGGCCCAGCATATTGTAACTTCAAACTATAGTGTATTATCATATGAAACAGGTAGAAAAGGACTTCTTTATGCTCATTTCTCCCAGATCTATCCTCATGATCGGGGGACTAATTATGCCATTGCCCAAGCATATGAACTATTTAATTTAATAAGTTCACGAAAATGGAACTAAAATATATTTTGCTTTGGTATATCATCTTCCTTGGTTTTAATTTCATAGGTCTGGCAGTTGCAGGTAAATTCTTTAAGAAATGGTTCGATAAAGGATTTGCTGTTTCTAAGTTCATCGGATTCCTGGCAGTAACACTTCCTCTGTGGCTATTAAGCTCTCTTCAAATAGTTCCTTTTAGCCAATGGAGCGCTTTGATAATCTATATCCTGCTATTTATTTGGTCAGTCTTTAAATTAAAAAAGCAGGGATTTAAATTCGAGCGGACCATGCTCAATGAAGAGATCATCTTTCTGATTGTATTCATGATCTGGAATGTAATAAGATCAACCAATCCCAGAATAGAGGGAACTGAAAAATTCATGAATCTGGCATTTATGAATTCAATCAGCAGGTCCTCTTTCTTCCCTCCCTCTGATATGTGGTTCTCAGGTGGTACTATCAACTACTATTACATCGGCCACTATATGTACACTTTTGTAGCTAAGCTGGGAAGCATTCCCATGTCCTTTGCTTACAATCTCGCCCTAAACACAATAATTTCATATGCTTTTGTAAGTACATATTCAATTGTTAGGCAATTAACGAAAGACTCGCTTAAGAAAGCTTCGATAATAATAGCTTTAGGAGCTGCTATTTGGCTTTGTTTTGGAGGAACTATCCAGTACTTTTATAGAGTCTTGGAAGCATTGATTAATAATGTGAAATTTGAATACTGGTTCCCTGAAGCTACTAGGACCATTCCTTTTGCTATCAATGAATTCCCAGCCTATTCCATAGTTCTAGGAGATCTGCATGGACATTATCTGGGCTTTCCCTTCATTATTATGCTCATTGCCTTTATGTATATCTCCTTTAATCTAAAATTCAATTCCAAAGCTAAAGTACAATTGATGTTATTACTCTCAGTCCCTGTGGTAGCTTTATACGGTATCAATAGCTGGGATTTTATTTCTGCAAACTTTCTAATTCTTTTAGTGAATTTTTATCAATTCGTTCGCTTTGAAGGGCCTGTTAAGGAAAAGATCGTAACCTTCATAATCTTGGAAACAACTCTATTGCTACCAGGCGTTTTATTTATGATCCCCTATTTCTTTAATTTCCATCCCGCCATTGGAGGCTTGGGTATAGTTCCTTGGAATACAGAAAGGGATCTTAAGGAATGGCTTTTAATGTGGGGTATGTTCTTGATCATTCTAGTCGTAGCCTTACTCTCCTATGTTGCGATTTTAAAGGCTAAAAAATTAAAATTCAGACAGGAAGTAAAAGCTCTAATACAAGAAAATGACAATGCTATTTTCGCGACACTATTAACCATCGCAGCTTTGAGTTTAATAATTGGAGTAGAGATATTCTATATCAAAGATCTATTTGATAAGGAAAACCCTCCCTATTTCAGAACTAATACCATCTTTAAATTCTATTTCGCAGCCTGGCCTATCTTTGTAATTGCCTGCAGCTATTATGTTAATGCCATTATCAGAAAGATCTATCATACCCCCATGGCTCAAGGCTTTTTGTTGTTAATGGCAAATAGCAGTATTTATCTAATGCTATTAATAATGTCATTTTCATATATCTTTGAAGCAGTGGGGGACTTTTATCCATTCCTGAAATTTAAGAATGGGGATAGTTTTAGTATTGAAGCATTATTAAAGAATGAAAGTCCTTTGGAATTCTATGGCACAATGGATGGTAATGATTATATCAAGACAGGATATCCCGAAGATTATGCCATGATCGACTGGTTCAATCAGAACGTAGAGGGTCAGGCTATTATTGCCGAAGCTGTTGGTGATGCCTATACCTATTATTCCAGAATTAGTGCCAATACAGGTCTAACTGCAGTAATCGGTTGGCCCACACATGAATGGCAATGGAGAAGCAATATAGCAGAAATTAATGTAAGAAAAGATGATATCCGTAATCTATACAGTACTGAAAGCGACGTAACATTCTTTGAACTGCTTAATAAATACAATATTAAATATGTGGTTGTGGGAGGCAAGGAAAGAGAAATATATGAAGGATTAAATGAAGAAAAAATTGATAAGATCTGTCAGCAAGTATTTGAAGAAGGAAGCAGCAGAATATATGACTGCTCCTATAATTTGGACTGATCTAAGAATGTTTGAAGCGTGTTCTCTAGCAGGCAAGCAACTCCAATTGGTCCGATTCCATTGGGTACTGGAGAAAGGTAAGAGACATTAAGATCAGCATCTAGATCAATATCACCATAAACTTTATCACCCTGGCGTGAGAATCCAGCATCAATTAGGATAGTATCTTTCTTACACTCTCTAATATCAAAGATCCCTTGTTGTCCTGTTCCGGAAATAACTATGTCACTGATTCTAACCATTTCATTCAGATTACCACTTTTGGAATGAGCGATACTTACTGTTGCATCATAGTTTATTAATAATGCTGCTAAAGGCTTCCCAATTATCAACGATCTATTTATTATTAGGACTCTTTTGCCAGATAGGAATGGTTGCAATTCCAAACCCTGCTTTGTAGCTATATATTCCATTACTTTGATTATTGCTTTTACTGTTGCTGGTATTAACTCAATATTGTTATGCCATAATCTACCTAATGTTAGGGGGTTTAAACCATCGACATCTTTATGTAAAGGAATCAAGGGCAAGACCTGTTCCAGATCAATATTTGGTGCTGGTAATTGCAGGATAATACCATTAACACTATCATCCTGCGCTGCTTTTAAGATAATATCTTTAACTTCCTGTGTTGTGGCCTCTAGTCTATGAGTCACATTAACTTCTATGCCACATGCTTCTCCTGCTTCTTTCTTTTTTGCGACATAAACTTGGCTTGCAGAATTATTACCAATGAACACAATCTCTAACTTGGGTTTATCAGCACTACTAGCAAGCTTATCCTTGATTTGAGCAAGGATCTTTGCAGACATTTCAGCACCATTTATTATCTCCATTATTGCCAAAGATTAAGATCTATTGTTACACTGATAAAATAATTCAATCGATCAATTATATCAAATGGCAAACAAAATTAGCATTGCCCTCACTTCCAGTAAAAGAATATATTTAACTATTCCAACCCTAGAAGATCTAACAGATCCGGTCAAGGTAGGTAAATGGTTATCTGATTTCATTGAGAATGATCTGTTGATCTACTCAACAGCTCTATTACTTTTGCTATCAAGTATAAATGTCTCAGGTTTTCCAGCATTCATGATCAGCATCTATGCAATAACTATATTAGCTTTAATGAACAGGATTCTAAGGAAACTTTTTTTTAAAGGCGAGCATTTCCCAACAGTTCCTTTTGATCTGCCTTTACTTACCCTTACCACATTAATCTCGTTCTCCTTCTTCTATAACACAGCTGTGACTCAAACAAATACCAACATCTGGGGAGGAAGAGGTCTTCAGGAAATATCTGGTGTAAGTCTAATTTCATATTGGTTCTATTATTACCTGCTGTTCACTTCTATCAAGAATAAGGAATCTGTGAAAAAACTATTCCAAGCATTTTATGCTTCACCAATAATTGCGATACTAGGAGCTTTGATTTTTAATCTGCAATTAAGTTATTCAGCATTTATTATCATTGCCCTTTTGCAGCCTATGTATTTGTATCTAAGTTTGAACTCAAAAAATAATATTAAATTGCATTTAATAAATTTAATAATCTCTTCGATCTTTATCTTTTCAGGTATCCCTAATTGGGCCCTTCTTACAATCTATCTATTTTATTTGATCCAGATCATTTATCTAATAATTGCTAATAGAAAAGTATTACCTGTTCTATTTAGATCATTAGATCAAGAATTCTCCATGAGAAGGATTGGTCAATATATAAGGAATAATTCAACAGTAATTATCCTATTACTCTCCCTTATCTTCATATTTCTTAGTAGTTCAACGATCTACTCTTTAATAAAACAGGAGGATTTTCTGGCTTTAGAAAAAGGCTATACCCAGATCACTAAACTCAAGGGAATTGAATACGTATTAGGTATTGGCATGAAATCCCTTGACGCTCCTCAAGCAGTGCAATTCCTGGCAGCTTATGGTTTATTATCAGGATTGAGTTTAATAATTGTGCTAGTAATGATCGTTAGACAATTTAGATCGATCTATCTGCAGAGCAATTCAAAATCACTTAGAAAACTATTTACCTCAATAATTATTGGAACTTTCCCGCTTTTTGCCATGCTGTTGCTTACTAAAAATGATACACAGCTCTTCCCACTTTTCTTAATAACTATGGGGACCATGTATCTGGTTGTTAAGAGAATTATGATCGATAAAGTAATCTTATATGGGAATTTGGAAATCGCAGAAAGCATTTCTCTAAAGGCAAATCAGTCGTATTTTCTTAAATTAATGAAGATCCTCTTAATAATTATCTTTCTGCTTAGTTTCATTTATTTGTTAAGTTATTTAAATTATATTAATATTTTTATTAACACTTAATATTAAAGTGTATTAATGAACTCTAAGCAAATCATTGTAACAGTACTGTTTTTAATAACCCTACTACTTGTCGGTTTAACGCTTTATCTGGCTTTTAATTTAGGAGGAGGACAAGGAGTTCAACCAACCCCAACACCTTTTTATCAGCCAACGCCTATCACATCACCAACTCCCAGTTTAACTCCGACCCCCTTACCTATTGTGGATTGTGGTCAGAGATGCGAAAAAGCACAATGCGCCGAAGGTAGTACTTGTTTAACTGTTAATACTGCTAAACGCTGTGTTCTTAATGCTTGTATAAATGAATCTTCAAGTCCTGTGACTCTTAATGATAGTTGTCAAAGCGACCTGTGTACCTTAAAGACCAATGTAACAGTTACTAAGAAGGCAGAGATAAGTTGCGCTTCCGAGGGAGGAAATAATGTGAAATTAATTATTACAGTAACCAATACCTCTCAAACTGATCTGGAAAATATTTTTATAACTGAAGATTTAACTGGTTCAATCAGTATTGATTACTTAAAAGCAAATTCAATATCAAATAACGGGAAGGTAGAAGGAACAAAATTAGTATGGGAAGGGATCTCGCTTGATGCTTTTAATGGATCAGTGGAATTAAGCTACGAAATGAGCGTGCCCGCTGCAGAAAATGGTAATAGCTATGTTAGTGTTGTGGAAGCAAGACAGGCCGGAGCTTTGATTGGATCAGGGACATTTAGTCTGGCTATAGAAATACTACCTTGTACAGCACTAGAACAAGATCAATGGTTATTTATCATTGCCGGTATCTCGATGATCATGTTCGGCTTTTTCTACATTAACCATAATTATGATGTTAAAGTAGGGAATTTACTATGGAGCAGAGGTTTAAAACAGATCAGCTCCGGTACCAATATCCTAGTCTTAAATCCTATTCGTAAAGGATTTAGGCAAATAAAGCTAAGCTTAAGGCAAAAACTTGGTGAAAAAAATATTAAATTCGAAGATAGAGTTATTAATAATAGAGATAAATGAAAGAAAAAGAATCAAATAAAAAAATATTGATAGCTGTATTAGTAATATTAATGGTATTACTTGGAATTGCAGCAGTTTTTATTGGTATCAAGCTCGCAACCACCCCAGAGGTTACTCCTACTGAGGGCAAAGCAGCTCCTGATAACCTTATCTTTCCTGCTGCTAGCTATTACTGCTCAGGCTCATGCGAGAGTGGAGCCGAATGTAATCAATATGGAGATCCGCCTCCAGGCAAAATGTGGTCCTGTTGGTCTCAAACCTGTAGCTATGAGGATGTAAATAGCGGAGGTAGTAGTTGTTATCTAGACTGTCAAACTGGCTGGTCACCCTGTGGCTGTGATGTGTCAGAATGCGAAGATAGATGTATGGATACTATCGGCCCTGGTGAAAGTGGTACATATACCATGCTTTGTGATAATTGCCGTCAGAAATTTAGTTGCGATTGTGAGAAACCCGGAGTATCTAATACCCCTACCAATACCCCAACTAGTACTCCTACCAGTACACCGACCAATACTCCAACTGGCACCCCAACCAAAACACCTACTGGAACACCAAGTAAGACAGTAACTCCTACAGTATCAAAGAGTATTACACCAACACCGACCTTACCTCCTACAGCACTAATAAGCGATGAAGCAGATATGATAGTTTTTGGTCTAGTCTTCATAATACTAGGAGCTGGGATGTATAAGATGGGAATGCTTAATATTGTAGAAAGTGCTTTATGGTATCTTGGTGGAAGAGAATTCCTTGGTAAATACAAAACTAAATATTTCTCCAACAAATTAGATTCAGAACGAGCTGATTTTGAGGAGAAATTTGATTAATTACAATGGATCTTAAAAAATATTACACCGGTCTTGTTCTAGCTTTTATTCTAATAGCAACATTAGGCGCAATATATATTGGCTTTAAATTAGGTCAAGCACCTGATACTACACCTGAAGATGTCGAAGCCTACAAACCTGCAAATTGTACATATATTTCAGGAGGCAATTGCTATTGTTGGGATACAAGAGCTAGTATTGGCAACTGTTGTAATGGAAGTGGTCCTTTATGCGGTTCAGGAATATGTTCTGATGTGCAATGCGAATTTCGAAATGTTGAACCAGACGATTGTAACCTAGGACAAATGACTATTTGCGATTTCAGTGAGAGTCCTGATGGTGTGAATTGTGGAGCAACCGAAGCTAGTTGTAACTGTTCCTGTGATGTTAATGTGCCCAACCCAAATCCAGGAGAGACTGAGGTTTATCATGGCACAAACCAAACTGCTTGTGCTAATGCAGAAAGAATAGTTAAATATTTAGGAAGCTGTAGTGGCTGTGGCAATATATATTTCTGTATTGCCTGTTTTGAGAGCCCAGAGATAAGTGAGACACCAACTCCTACGCCAACAGGCACAATTACCATTACACCAACCAGTACAAACACACCAACGGTCACAATAACAAAAACTGTAACTGTGACTCCATCTGTTTCAATTACTCCCACATTACCAAAAACAGCATTGATATCAGATGAAGCAGACAAACTTTTAGCAGGACTACTATTAACAACATTAGGTATAACAATATTCTTTACAGGATTAAATATTAATCTTGGAAATGGATTCTGGGGTTTAGGTTTAAGAGATCTATTCTTAAGATTTAATTCGAGAGATGTTTTTAAGGATAGTATAAAGGAAGAACGAATGGATTTTGAAGAAAAATTCGAATCTGAAAGAAATTAAAAAATAATATTAACTTCTTGTTTCAAATTACATACAATGTGAGCAAGGAAGTATATTCTTATGAAGATAAATACTAAACAATTCATAGCGATTTCATTGATAGTAGCCACTATTCTCATTGGTGGCGCAGCAATATATGTTGGTATCCGACTAGGACAACAGCCAAGTATTACCCCTGATGAGATCGAAGCTTTAACAGGACCAGATGGAATAATATATGGTACTAATTGCTCTAGCCAGGTAACCATTGAGAACGGAACTGTTTGTATCAATTTCCCAAGTGGTTATGCCGGAACCTTTGTTGGAAAACATTGGTGCGATACTGACCAATGGCTGAGTGCAGGTTGTAATTGTCCCTTAACAGCATCCTGCGATCAACAACATGAAATGGCCGATGGATCAATTGAACAGCAGGGCCTTTACTATCCCTCCAGCGCTCAATGTAGTTGTTCAGATGGGAATATTACTAATGGGCCAGCCTGTTCTTCCAGCAGTGCCTCAACACCTTGTGCCTTAAATCTCTTCCAATCAGCTCCTTTTGCTACTAAGATTTGTTTGGATAGAGTACCAGGCGACAGATCAAGAACTTATTGCGGCTTGCAGCAGATTGATGTTGCCAGTACTAGCTGTTTCTTATCAGGATTACTTGCTAATGTACCCGAATGTCAAGATGTAGAGGTTACACCTACACCCCAATTCACTTGTGGTGATTATGGCTGTACTAACGATGAGCAGTGCGATGGAGGACTACCTACCTATGAATGCGATGAATCTTCAAATCCTGCTCAGAACCGATGCGTCCAGGTATTATGTCCCTCAGGAGAAGAGTTAGATGAATCAACAGAATGGCCTTGCGATTGTAAACCAATTTCCGGATCTCCTACTCCAACTTTAACACCAACTAATACTGGAACACCAACTATTACACCTACTGGATCATTAACTGTAACTCCATCTAGAACTCCCACTGGTACTCCCACTAGGACACCAACAGGTACTCCTACCAAGACTCCGACTGGGACACCAAGTAAAACAGTTACACCAACAACTCCACCAGGTGAAAGTACAACACCAACATTACCACCAACTGCATTAATCAGTAATGAAGTTGATCTGGTCTTGATTGGTTTGGTAATAACAATGGCAGGTATAGCAATATATAGAAGTGGTGCCTATATTTCACTTGGCAATCTCTATTGGAATAATGGAGGAGAAAAAGTAAGTGGGGCATTAGAGGATATAAATACTGAAACCAAAGCAGGAATAAATAGTGTTAAAAGAGTGATCCTAATAATTGATTCTACATTAACTAAATTAATACTTAGCTCAAAACAAATAATAGAATTTGCAATAAAGTATGTAGCAGGGATTTTTGGAAATATTAAAGATACAATAGTTCTTTCAATCAGGAAACTATTATTCAAGACTTCTAAGAATAAAAAAGACCTGTTCGAACAAGAAGTTATTATTTCACAACAAGATAAACAGGATAAAAACAATGAATAAGAAGAAATACCTCGCCCTCATACTTATCATAACTACAATAATTGTAGGAGTTGGAGCAATATATATTGGGATTCGTTTAGGTCAGGAGCCAGATGTTACACCGGATGAGAGTAAAGCTGCTCCAGCAAACTTGATCTGGACTAATCATCCCTGTTCCGGTTCTTGCGAGAGCGGCTCTGAATGTAATCAATATGGAGATCCTCCGGCTGGAAAGATGTGGTCATGCTGGTTAAGGGATGGAGTGGGATATCGCTGCGCTTATGAAGATACCAATAACGGAGGCAGCCAATGTTATCTTGATTGTCAGAGTGGATGGCAATCCTGTGGTTGTGATATAGCTGAGTGCGAAAGACGCTGTCTTGATACTATCGGACCAGGTCAAAGTGGAACTTATACAATGCTTTGTGATAATTGTCAGCAAAAATTCTCATGTGATTGTGAAAAGCCTGGAGTATCCAATACTCCTACCCCAACCACAACACCAACGGCTACGCCAACTAGAACACCTACTGGTACACCAACAAGGACTCCCACAGGAACTCCTTCAATAACACCTACTGGTAGCCCTAGTGTGACTCCAACAAATACACCGACCAATACACCAACGAACACACCAACAAATACTCCGACCAATACGCCGACAAGCACACCAACTAGTACACCTACAAGTACTCCAACAAGTACTCCTACTAGAACACCCACTAATACACCTACCAATACTCCTTCTGTAACAACGACATTACCTCCAACTGCTTTAATAAGTAATGAGGTTGATCTAGTAATTATCGGATTGGGAATGGTCATATTTGGGGCAGTGCTTTATCGCTCAGGGGCATATATCAAGCTTGGCAATCTTTATTGGGATCAAGGTGGAAGTACCATATCTGCAGGCTTGAATGAGACAAATAACGCGATTGGAAATGTATTTGATAATATCTGGGTTGGATTACTACATATAGATAGAACTGTAATATTCGCTTTACATGGATTCAAGGTTAAAAGCAAGATGGCTATAGTTATGCTTTACAACAATATGATATTGATAAAAGATCAAGTAGTAACTGGCATCTTAACTCTAATTAGTAAGATACTAAGTGGCTTACTCAACTTTGTCATCAGTATTAAAAAATCCAGTAAAACTGCAGCTAATATTGTTACAGCTCTACCTCGAGCAATGGCTAAATTAGCTAAAAGGATCAGAAAAGACAGAAAAGAATTCGAATCAAGCGTTATAGAGGAGCAGGAGGAAAAACTGGATTAAGTACACCTCTAGGAAGATATGTGATAAAATTATCCTGCGTTTCGGAGCGTAGTTCAGTTGGCTAGAACGCACGGTTTGGGACCGTGAGGTCGTGAGTTCGAGTCTCACCGCTCCGATAAGATAACCCAATAGATTCGACAATAAATTTCATTATTAGCTCAATGGAAAGATTAAAAGTCAAAGTAGCAGTATATATGATTCTACTTAATAAAGATGGTCGTGTTCTATTTGGGAGAAGGTCCAATACTGGTTGGCAAGATGGAAAGCTTTCCTTACCGTCAGGTCATGTGGATCCAGGAGAGTTGCCCACAGAATCAGCTATAAGAGAACTTGAAGAAGAAGTTGATATTGCTATTAAGCCTGAGCAAATCCAAATCAAGCATATTGCTTATAGAAAAGACAACTACATTGACTTCTATTTCCTTGTTAGAGATTGGGCTGGCAATCCAATCATAATGGAGCCTTCTAAATGTAGCGAGCTTGTTTGGGTTGATATTAATATAACAAAAGATGAATTTGCTCCGAACGTCTTATTAGCAACTAAAAAAGCGTTAAATGGACAGGGCATTTTTAGTGAATTTACCGAATAATTAGAATATATAGAGCTGAGGGTTATAAAATTGCCCAGTCTTAACATTCTTTATTGCATAATGCACATGTTCTCCATAAGCCTTCCCACTCTCCCCCATTATTGCTATTGGAGTTCCTGATCTAACTGTATAGTATTCTCCTTTAGGTATTAGATTTACTTTATTGTGAACATACAAAGCTGCGTGGACTTTATCATTGCATAAAATATATATGTAAAGAGCGCCAGCCTGATCTAAAAGAGCTTTTGCTTTACCATTACATGTGGCATATATTATTACTTCTCCAGATTTTAAATACCCAGGATCAGTATTGTAATAATTATTGCTAGGTATAATATCTATCCCACTATGCCATCTCCCATAAGTATTATAGTATTGCTCGTCATGGAATCCCGCAGTAATAATTTGATCTGATTTATCTCCAAATGGCGATCCCCAAGGATAATCATTACTAACAATCTTAGGATTATTAATATTTTCAAGTCCATATTGCTCAAGATAAGCATAGACCTCATTATCACTAAGGGGGATATCACTGATTCCACAAATGCTTAATAATACAAAAAATATTGACAGTAAAAGCCATTTAAAAACCTCAAGATAGATTCTTCTTAACATGCTATGTGAAGATCAAAGACCTTTCCCTTTCAAAAGGAAAAATATCCAGATAAAATCGCTCCCTGGCAGATAGTAATAGAGCACAGCCTTTATCAAGCTTTGCAATATTATTGTAATCAGCCTCATTAAGATCGAATAATTGGTAACGTTTTATATAGTTTAAAGAAGCTGTGGAATGTTTTAAGAGAAAGATGTGTTCTGCCTGACTTATTATTATCCGGCTACCATTTTCCTCATTCATATCTTCAGGATTCTGAGTAATAGATACTACACCGGCTTTACGCTTTCTGGCAGTTTTAACAAGATTGATATAGAAATTACGGATCTGTTCATTAACAAGGAGTTTATGGGCCTCATCAATAAAAATCAAAGTCTGCACTTTATTATCCTTTAATAATGAATCGACAATATTAGCAATTAGCATAACAATGCTTGTCTTCAAATTCTCAGAGTATATTCCTGATAGATCAAAACAAACTACTCTATCATTAATATCTAATCTTCGGTTGCCTATAAATAAAGGGGCGGTTGATCCGGAGACTAAACTTTTAAGAAAATGCATAGATTCAAATTTTACTAAAACGCCAACAAGTGCTTTAAAAGTATGATCGACCTGACTTTTTAAGAATTTCTTGAGCTCCTTGCTTATTAATAAAGCTTCCTTCAAAGGCACTTTAGTCAAACTAAACAAGAAATTACTAATCATTTCTACTTTAAGATTGGTAGAACATTTCAAAGAATCTATTAACACCACGATATCCAAACCCTCTTGCTCTGAAATTGTGAAGACCTTGGCATTAATTTCCCGGCAAAGATTTATATATTCTCCTTCCGGATCAAAAATCACCATCCTTATTCTTTGCAATAAAAATCTCAGTATAAGGATTTTGGCTGTGACTGATTTACCTGAACCGGAGGATCCAAATATTGTGATATTCATATTCGCACCCTTAAGAAGATCTTTAATAAATATTCCCCCTCCAATTTTGTTAAACCCAAGGAAAATCCCGGTCTCTTCGATATGTTCTCTGTAATGAAAAGGTAATATTGATAATAGATTTGATGTAAGCAGATCGTGTGTGTGAGTCAAAGCATCATCAGCCATGGGCAGTATGCAGTTAAATCCCTCTAACTGTTGAAAGGAACAAGTGTTAATTTCAAAATCCAATCCTGTTGCAAATTCTTTAAGTTCCCGATCCTTATTGATAAGGTGAACTTCTGAATCAGCTTTCAAGCTAAGATAGATAGAGGTTCTAAAGACATCTTCATTGTTATTAATAATTCGTCCTAGCATAGTCTCAAGATGAAGGAGCTCTTTATTAACATATTCATCGCTCTTTTTACCCTTAATAGCCCTCATATTACTATCACTTTCTAAGACGGATCTGCGAAGCTTAATTCTTCTTATTGCCTCAGATCTATCCCATTTATTGATATGAATTGCTAAATCCAGCCGGGATAGACTGTTTATTAATCTATATATATGTTCAGGGTTAATAACAGCTGGAAATCGCGAAAAGAATAGGATCCTATGATATGTGTCATTTACAATTAAATACCTGCTCCTTATTTCAAGAGACTCAAACAAATTATTTTGATTAATAATAGTTTTGGATTTAGTTTTCTTAGCTACAAATGAGGCGATGTTTTCTCCTGTTTTTTCCAGATCTAAAAAATAATTATTTAATATTTTTAATAAATTATTCATTAAAGAGAGCCTTAGAAATGTTTATTAGTTGCTTCTTCTCAATTGAGATCAACCCAAATCCAATATGATTAAGCTTAGATCTTAAATTATTTAAAAGGATCCTATTCCCATCATTTATAGGGGAAAAAACCAAAAAATACTGCTTAAAAGGGATTTCGTTTCGGTTTACTAAATTACTTAAGTCCTCAATATATCTATTAAGGCTGGGATTATTTGCCTTAACAAGATTCAAATGTTTCTCAATATCTTTAAAGTTTAAGATGCGACTGTGTACAATTATTTGCATTCTTAAATCATTTAGAGAATGAAAGAATTCTTGCCACATTTTCAATATACTTTCAGTTTCCATTTCTGATCTTGAGAACATATCAATACTTAATAGTTCAAACACTGCAATCTCTTTACCGTTGACTTTAATCGGCATTTCTTCATCCTCAATTATTAGTCTCATATATCCCTTCTCTTTTTATTAGATAGAAGAAAAGTAATAATCTTGGGCAATAAGTAAGGAAGATAAATTCCATCTAATCTACTAGTGCTTAGTAAGATAAGCGCTAATGAATTTGAAAAATGAATAAGGATTTTAGTATTAGGTTGAATATCATTAAAAAATAGAAATAAAAACAAATTGGATCCAATAATAAGACCAATCAATAGATTCCTGTCAGTGAATATCACTTGCCGTAATACATTCTGATCTAAATTACATTTGTAATTAAGGCTGGTTTTCATTCTTATTAGGTAAAGTAATATTATAAGTATGGATTTTTAAGATATTGTCAGAACGCATAGATTTATCACCATGCAAAGTATCTGACTTAGTGGCAATAGCTTGAACACCTTTCTCCAGATTCATTTGTTGGGCATATTCCATATTACGAA
>JAKQLP010000016.1 GCA_029567095.1 bacterium | reverse complement strand
CCATATTTATCATATAGTTACAAGACATTTAAGGATAATTTACCGTGCAAAGGTCTTTATTTTGTAAAACTAATGATAATTTCCAAAGACTTTTTATTTCTCCTTGGCGAGGCAGAAAAGGGAAAGATTGAATTGATCAATTCTTTTGTGCTTGAGGAAGAAAACGGTAACAGTCCTTTTATTGACCGAGGAGATATTATAGGCGATATGCTTATGATAGCCTCATGTTAGCTAATTACAGTGATGCTTTAAGGAAGAGGGCAAAAAGAATAGAAAAGATCGGGTTGATGGGCATGGATGCGCTACACATTGCCTGTGCAGAGCAGGCAGGGGCAGCCTTTTTTATAACGTGCGATGATATATTGGTTAAGAAGTGCGAAAACAGCAGAGAGGCTTTAAATGTAAAAGTTATTCCTTTGTTAAGATTTATTGCCGAGGAGGTATTTAAATTATGAGTCATGCTTTAGAATTGACACCCATAGAAATCAGGAAAGCAGGATGGGAGGCATTAAGAAAAAGCCTCGGTGTGGCAGGGGCGCTGAAATTCATCTTGCAGTATGAGAAAGGCGAAGGAAACTATACAGAACTCAGAAAAGAGTTGCATAAGGATGCAACCGTTGACGATCTCCTGTTAAAGATAAAAACAGGATAGGCCGTGATATCTTTGAATATGGATTTACATTACTCATCGTGAGCTGAAACAATATTCTCCATCATGTATTTGGCATGAGCTATTAGCCATGAACAATTAACAGATAATCGGTAATTTTGCCGGAATATTGTGAAGTGCGGCGTATGTCATTGACAAAGATCATTTTATAGACATAACATATAATATAACCACTAAAACAAGGCATAACGTAAGGACAAAGCAGATAAAAAAGCAGATTATCAAGGCAATTAATGAATAGATTGTCAATCAGAGATTTTAACAGGAGTTTCGGGGATAAACCAATTTGCTCTACGATTTTGTAGTAATAACGGCAGCTTGCGGCATATATCTCTGTAAGACCCATCTGGAGACGTATCTAATACATTAGGAAAACAAT
>JAKQLP010000020.1 GCA_029567095.1 bacterium | reverse complement strand
CAATCGCTAAAGTATCTGCGATCTCATCATAACGCAGACCTTCAATTATGGTGAGCTTAACATCTTCCTTGTTCTTGGCTTTTTGCAAAAGAGAGAAAAGATCTACAATACTATTTTGGGGACTTAATTCGAAATACCCGGCCTGGAATTTGGATACCAGATCAGGATTGAATTTGGCATAAACAATGAAACACCAGCGGTCTTTAAGAAGCCCTTGCGCTACTAATTTATCGGCAATCTCTTCCACACTATCACCAGATGTTACTTCAAAAATGACTGAAGCTTTGGAAGAGCCATTGGGCATGATTATGCTATTACTGTACCAGTAGTAGAGTGCTATGCCGGCAACTGCTAATAATAGAATAAATCCGAACAAGAACACTGTAAGGTTCTTCATTGTCTTGAGTTTGTAAAATCTAAATATTCCTGAAGTATAATTCTAGCAGCTTTAGAATCTGATTGTTTTCTTCTTTTGCCTCTTAGGCCTGATTCTGCCCAGATAGAGGTGAATGATTCATCCCAATATTTAATATCCAAATTGGTAAAGCTCTTTAATTGCTCTGCGAATTCCCTGATCTGTCTGGTTATGGGATTATCTCTTTGTAACCCAGGAATGCCAATTACGATAACTTGCACCTTCTTATCTATACAGATCTGTTTTAAATCATTCAAAACACTTTTCTCCTTGTTCTTTAAAATTGGCAGATCTATAGCAAAGCGGCCCTCTTCATCTGAGACGGCTAATCCAATGTTGACTGTACCGAAATCTATACCTAAATGCACCATAGCTTGATTATACTCTAAAAAAAGAGCTCTTAGCTACAATTTTAATTGTAAGGCTGATATAATGGGCGTGGCTAAGTAAATAAATATGAGGCGATCCGGAAGGAATTTCAAGAGAATTCATTAAAACTATTAAGCCTTTTGCACAACGCTAAATGAGTCCTCTTGCCAATTTCTTCAGATCCGCTTTGATTTACCTGGCCATAAATTAATATTTTATGGTTTAAATATGCAAACCAAAGAAGTAACGACCTCCATCCAGGTTAATGGAGAACCTATGGTATTTAAATTCGGCAAACTTGCTCCAAGAGCAGAGTCTGCAGTTCTAGCCCAATTAGGGGAAACTGTGGTCTTAACAGTTGTTTCTATGAACAATAAAGATACAACTCTAGACTACTTTCCACTGACTGTTGAATATGTAGAAAAATATTATGCAGGAGGCATCATCTCGGGATCAAGATTTCTCAAAAGAGAAATGCGACCTTCAGATACTGCAGTATTGAAAGGCAGACAGATCGATCATTCCATCAGATCCTTATTCCCTAAAAGCTTTAAAAAGGATGTTAATGTTATTGTTACCGTCCTTTCTTACGATGGAGTTCATGATCCAGAGCTATTAGCTGTTAATTCAGCTTCAATGGCTTTAATGCTTTCTTCTATTCCTTTCAATGGCCCTTCCGCTGCAGTAAGAGTTGGCATCAAAGGCAGTGAATTGATGATCAATAGTGGTAATGATGTTGAGGAAGAACTAGATGGAGAATTCATGGTCTCTGTTAGAGAAGATAGAGTTCTAAATATCGAAGGGTGGGGTAAACAAATCCCTGAAGAAATGATGGGTGAAGTTCTAGATAAAGCAGTTGAATACTGCCAACCAATTCTAGAAGCCCAAAGAGCATTTGCTAAAGAACATGGTAAAGCTAAGATCGAAGTTGCTGAATTACCAGCTCCAGAAGAATTAATTGATCAAGTTAAAAAAGATCATAGCGAACAAATTACAAAAGCACTGTTCGATAAAGAAAATCGTAATAAATTAATGCAGGAAGTAAAAGATAAATTGGCTGAAAATGAAGAGCTTAGCGCCAGTGATATTGATACTGCTGTTGAGTATGTAGCCAGAAAGATAATGAGAACAAATATCTTAAAGGAAGAGAAGAGAACTAGCGGCAGACAATTAGATGAAATTAGAGATCTCGAAGTTGAAGTTGGTGTATTACCTAGAGTTCATGGCTCTGCTCTTTTCAGAAGAGGCAAGACACAATGTCTATCTGTTGCCACTCTAGGTTCCACTAGACTGGTTCAAACCCTGGAAAGCTTTGAAGGTGAAGAAGAGAAGCCTTTCATGCATCACTATAATGGTCCCAGCTATTCCTTAGGAGAAGCTGGCCGTTTCGCCTATTATCCAGGCAGAAGAGAGATCGGACATGGCCATATTGCTGAGAATGCTTTAAAGGCAGTGTTACCAAATACAGAAGAATTCCCATATACAATTAGAGTTGTATCTGAGATCCTTTCCCAGCAGGGATCCAGCTCTATGGCTGCCACCTGCGGTACATCACTGGCATTAATGCAGGCCGGAGTACCTTTAAAAGCTCAAGTGGGTGGCATTAGCGTTGGTCTTATCACAAACGATGATGATATGAACGACTACAAGCTATTGACCGATCTTGAAGATGTTGAAGACTTCTATGGAGATATGGATTTTAAGGTTACAGGAACGACACAGGGAGTCACTGCTATTCAACTCGATAATAAGCTGATGGGAGTACCTGTAGCAATTCTTAAAGCTGCTTTTGAAAAATCAAAGCAGGCAAGATTACAGATATTAGCTGCAATGAATGATGTTATCGCAGAGCCTAACAAGGATCTTAGTCAATACGCACCCCGTGTCAAAGTGATCAAGATCAATCCTGATAAGATCGGGGAATTGATAGGACCAGGTGGCAAGAACATTAAGGGGATTTATGAGAAATGTAATAACATGGTTGATATCGATATCAAAGATGAAGGCTTGGTATATCTAACATCAGCATCAGCTGAGATGTCCAAACTGGCTGAAGATATGATCAACTCAGTAGTGGAAGAGCCTGAGATCGGTAAAACTTACAATGGTGTTGTTGATAAGATAATGCCTTATGGAGCATTTGTAGATGTATCTGCTGGTATTTCAGGTCTTGTTCATGTTTCAGAGATGTCTGACAAGTTCGTAAAAGACCCTGGTACTATAGTTAAAGAGGGACAAACAGTTAGAGTTAAGATCATCAAGATCGAAAACGGTAAGGTATCCTTCACAATGAAAGGAGTTGCTCAAAGCGAATAATCTGCCATAATATTGTTATGAGAACGGCCAAGGACCTTTTGTCATTAGTAAAAAGATTACTGCAGGCTGAGCAGAATGAAATAGTTTCTGCTGCAGGATTTCTGATAGTGATCACTTTTGCGACCAAGATCCTTGGTATGTTCTTCCTGACTTTAGTAGCTAAGGAATTCGGAGCCTCAACCGAGACCGATCTTTATTACTTGGCCTCAGTTCTACCCGAGACGATCACTAATATCATTCTTCTGGGAGTGATATCAGGCTCGATCATCCCCATATTCATCAATATCAGGGAAAAGGAAGGAGAAACTAAATTCTGGCATTCTTTCAATTCCACTTTAAATATCAGTATGCTCTTTTTTGGACTACTGGCATTTCTGGCGGCAATTTTCTCAAGGCAATTGATCCCTCTGGCTGTACAGATGACCCAAAATACCCACAATTTAAGCGATATGCAGATCAATGAGGTGGTTTGGATGATGAGGATATTACTAATTCCTCAGATAATTTTAGGCTTATCAGCATTTTTCTCAACCTGGCTCAACATCTATCACAGATTTATCATTCCTCAATTAGCCCCTCTCTTTTACAATATTGGGAAATTGATAGGTGTAGCTATTCTAGTACCATTAATGGGAGGCAGTATTTGGGGGCTGGTATGGGGCAGCATCATCGGAGCTGTTTTACATATTCTGATTCAAATACCGCTTTTAAGACATCTGAATTTCAATTTCAAGGTGCTCTTTATTGATATCTATGATAAAAACCTTAAAAGAGTCCTAAAACTGGGATTGCCTAGGGTATTCAGTTTAGGAATGGAGCAAATTGCCTTGATCGTTGATAGTCTTATTGCACTTGGCCTAACAGCGGGCTCATTAACAGCCTATCAATTGGCAGTGAGATTGATCTCATTGCCTATGGGATTATTTGGTACAAACTTTGCCATAGCTAGCTACCCATCTTTTGCCAAATTACACGCTACAGAGCAAAAAGTAAAATTTTCCGAACTGTTCTTTAAAATAATGAATCAGATAATTTATCTGACCTTGCCTATGGCAGTGATCTTCATCGTTATGAGGGTTCCTATCGTGCGTCTTGTCTATGGAATATTTGGAGGCAACTTCGACTGGGATGATACTCTTCTTGTTGCCGGTATCGTGCTTTTCTTTTCTTGGGGATTGATCTTTGAAGGGTTAAGGACAACTATGTTCAGAGTATATTTTGCTATACATAATTCAATAATCCCCTTGTTTGCAAGTATCTTTGTAGTGATAGGAGGAATTATCACAGGCATACTTTTCAGCAACTATTTTTCTCATTTCAATCAAATCTCATTGCAAGCTCTGGAATTCAATCCAAATTACTTTCTTAGTAAAGGAGATGGTGTAGCTGGCGCTGCCGGTCTAGCATTAAGTTCCAGCTTGGTATTTACTCTTGAATTTATTTTCCTGTTCACAATACTCTACAAGAAAAAAGTAATTTTTGGAGTTAGAAAATTTCTCAAGTCGCTTCTCTATAAATTAATTGCAGCTATGATCATGTTTGTTGCTTGTTTCCTTATGGCCAAACTTTGGGAAGAGATACTTAATACAACTAAGACTCTGCAATTAATATTTCTCTCTATTTCAACTATCATTTCCTCGTTCATGATCTATATCTGGACCAGCTATATGCTGCGCCTTGAGGAAGCAGATCTGCTTGTGAACCTGCTCTTTAGTAATCTGGAGAAACTTGTTAATAGATTAAAGAAAAAAAATGTTCAAGAGGGTTAAAGAATATATTAAAAGAGAAACTAGAGAGATGCTTTTAGCTTTAGGAGCATTAATATTGATCTGTTTTGGATTCCTGGCCTATCTAAAATATGTCGGCATCCCCATGACCAGAGCTCATAATCTTTACAATCAGGCCGTACTGGCACTTGAGAAGGGGGACAAAGAAAAGGCTATTTCATATATGCAGGATTCTTTAAAGGTTTGGAAAACAGAAGAGGTGGAAACTGAACTTAATACGCTGATTGAAACTCAAGAGTAATTCTCAGGATCTCTTAAAACATTCTTCAATTTTTCTTTCTTAGCTGGAAACAAAAACCCCATTAATCTCTTACCCGATCGCATTAGAATGTATAGCCCAAAGATCAATACTGCAGCCAGAGTAAATAAGGCTATCAATATATTTGAGCGGCTGCTTTGTAAGCCTAGAATAGAACCACCATCTGAAGCAGATTCCACTGAGTAAGTAACTACCACTGAATCCTCTGAGATCTCAGAGTTTGACAGCGATCTGATCATATATGAATAGGTCTTGCCCGGTTGCACATCAGTATCAAGATAAGATGTGGCACCTCCAGGGATCTGAGCTAATTCGCTCATATCCAATTCTCCGGCAATCTGTCTGTAAAGTATGTAATTGTCTACACTACCTTGAGCTGGAGCAGCAAAATTCAATAGCACTGCCCTTCTTCCATTTATGCTGGCACTTTCTACACTAAGAGAAGTTGGGGGAAAGACATTGCCACTTCCTTTAACAACAGCCCCTTGTTTCTGTAAAAGATCAGCCCCGGTCAAAAAAATGGCATCCTCAGTTACAGTTTCATTGCCTGCAGTGTCAGTTAAAGTCAGAGAATAGTGATAGCTTAAGCCAATTGTAAGGTTCTGGATATCAAAATCATGCTCCAACAAATATTCCTCAGACTCCATGCTTAAATTGTATTGAGAAGTC
>JAKQLP010000135.1 GCA_029567095.1 bacterium | reverse complement strand
TAATCTGCAAAAGCTATGGCTTAATAATAATCAGATATGTGACCTCAGTCCTTTAGTAGATCTGACTAACCTGCAAGAACTGGAGCTTGAGAATAATCCTATTTCTTACGAGTCAATGCTGCTATCTCAGAGTTGGTCACTACCTTGTTCAACCAATGAATATAATCCCCTTTCGCCTTGTTATCCTGTTCCTAATAGAAATGCTAACAATGTATTGGTGAATTATCCTTTATCCTGGCAGGGGAATTATAATGATAGCCAGGATGTTTTCTATGAGGTCTGGTTGGGCATTAGTCCTGATTCACTTGTCTATCAGGGCTTTGAAACTCAAATGGTAAATATAACACAACATCTATATTCCTTCACTCCAATGCTGGAACCCTTAACACAATACTATTGGCGAATAAGAGCTATTGCCCCATCTGATACAATCTGGAGTGGAATGTGGAGTTTCACTACCGGTGAGGAATTCTATCAGCCAATTATTTCTGTTGCTCCTACCAATATTTATGATGAATTAACTACTGCAGAAACAAGTCAAATAGCAATAACTATTGCCAATAATGGCACTTCTCCCCTTATCTGGAATGGCAATATTGTTTTAACCCGGGCAGAACAGAAAACGGGGACTAATGTTTATCTTACTAAGGAAAATAACATAGAAAGGGAACTACACCCTAAAATTGAAAACACAGCTGAAAATAGCATAAGATATAAGGATATGGATAGAGAGGGAACATCCCAAATGCCGGAAATCAACCTTTCCCCTTCCTTCGGAACTATAGAACCCAATTCTTCGGTAATCTGCATCCTGAATTTTATTCCTGGAGATTCACTTGGCACCTACAACTATGAACTGCAGCTCTCCTCCAATGATCCTATTTCTCCTCTTATCACAGTTCCTGTGGAATATGTAGTTACCAGTCCTATTGCCTATATTCCTGATGATAATTTTAGAATGGCAATAAATGAGGCATTAGGTCAACCCTCTGACTATCAACCTACTATTACTGATCTGAATGGATTAACTGGAGCTTTATATGCTATTAGGAGAAATATTTCCAGTATAGAAGGTGCTCAATATCTGATTAATCTGCAACATCTGGATATTGCTTATAACCAGATAAGTGACATCAGTCCTTTAGCGGGGCTGACTATTCTGCAATATCTGGATCTTTTCTCTAACCAGATAAGTGATATTAGTCCTTTAGCGGGTCTGACTAATCTACGAAATCTGAATCTTGGTTGGAACCAGATAAGTGACCTTAGTCCCTTAGCGGGGCTGACTAATATGCAAGGTATGCATCTTGATGGTAACCAGATAATTGACCTCAGTCCTTTAGCGGGGCTGTCTAATCTGCAATATCTGAATCTTCAACAGA
>JAKQLP010000130.1 GCA_029567095.1 bacterium | reverse complement strand
TGCCTGTTGCTGTTGGCACCTTTGACAGCTTCGCCTAAAGCCTTTGGGTTTAAGCCTTTAACCTTAGAGTCTAATCCTTTATCCTTTAGGTCTAAGGATTTAGGCCTATCACCTTTAGGCTTAGGGTCTAAGGTTTTATCTTTATAGTTTAAGGATTTATCATTTAGGCTTAAACCTTCATCCTTAGAGTCTAAGCCTTCAGGTTTAGATGTCTTAGATTTCACGCCGGCCATTAGGTGCTTAAGCTCTTCTCCAGCTCCAGGATTCATAATGCTATCACCTCTTTTGCTAAATTTGAGTAAGCCAAAGCTCCTGGAGAGTCTGGAGCATGTATTGAGATAGGAAGTCCATAGCTAGGAGCCTCAGCTAACCTGATATTATTGGGAATTACAGTTTTGAATACATCCTCTCCCAGGGATTCCTTAACCTGAGCCACTATCTCTTTGGCCATCTTCGTTCTGGGATCGAATATGGTGAGCAGATACCTCTTCGTTATATCATATCCCAGATCGGTCTTAATCAGCTCCAGGAGATCGAGAATCATGGAGAGGCCCATGAGGGCAAAGAACTGAGTCTGAATAGGGATCAGCACCATATCAGAGGCTACCAGAGCATTGAGAGTTAAGAATCCCAGAGTGGGAGGAGTATCTATCAGCACATAATCATAGCCTTCCAAGCTTCGGAGCTTCGGCCTGAGTACTGACTCCCTGGCGGTGAGCTTGGAAGCCAGCTCCAGCTCTGCTTTGCCCAGAAAGTTATTGGTAGGAGCTATATCCAGGTCAGAGACCATAGTATTCTTGATCAAGGCCCTTATGTCTAAACCCCTCATCAATACATCATACATGGTCTTATCCAGCTCGTTTAGGCCCAAATGCCTTGTAGAAGAGCCCTGAGGATCCAGGTCTACTAAAAGAGTCTTCTTCCCATTAAGAGCTAGATAAGCAGCTAAATTAACTGTAGTGGTGGTTTTGCCACAGCCTCCTTTCTGGTTAGCAATGGCTATTATCTGCATAGCCTAAAGGATTAAGGTTTAAGGCTTTAACATTTTTGCTAAGGGATAAACGCTAAGGGCTTTAGCCTTAAGGCAAAAGGTTAAACCCTTTAGGTTTAAGGCATTAGGGTAGACCTGTTTATCGGCTCTCTTCTACTATCTTAGTCAGCCCGTAAAGCTCGTAGATATCTAGCGTAGGAGAGCGGTCTGCTCCTGGGGTGTGCGGGCCTTGTATTAAACATTATTAAGTATTCTTGTATATATTATACGCAATTTATTTTCTTTATCTGTAGATACTTCTATTGAAAATACGTCACCTTCTTTAATTCTCATTTCTGTAGTAATCTTCACGGGAATTGTCAAATCCAAAGATTTAGTCCCATGATGTGAACGTGCTTTCACAACGTGTGGCGACATAAGTTTCTATTAGTTCATGTGCATATAATATTTAATGTACATAATGTACAGGAAGATCCTATACTGGGCCCAATTTATTTAAGTTCTGTGTGCAGAGAATTTAAATTTAGGATTCATGGTGACAACATAGTAGAGTGCGAGAGAACACTTTCCTTAATCGAGAAAGGATTATTCGCCGATATCGTAGATAAAAAAGGCCCATTGGGTTCGGCTATCGCTCCAAGTTTTCAATTTAAATTAAAAAATTCGGGTATATATCTTATATTCACGTTTTTTCCTGGATTTCGTAGATGGAATAAAGATATCCTTTCTTTGATACATGATCGTGGAGGGATGTTGAGAGAAGCTCCTGATGTAGTAATTACTCGCGAAGGAAATGCTTCCGAGGAGCCTATTCTCGCTATTGAATATTGTGGTGCTCTACCCGCTGGAAATCAAGCATGGCAGCGTAACGGTCGTGCCTATTCACTTGGTAAAGCTTGTGTACCTTATATCTATGTAGCTGAGCTTGGAGGCTTTGAGCTAAACATAGATAGATCAAAGAAGTCATCACGTTATCCTAATCCAGCTGTCCCATTTAGCTATTTGTGTTTATCACATTCGTTGAAACTGCCAATGCTACCTGTTTTTATTCCCAATCCAAGCGTTTTACCACGATCGAAACAATTCTTTGATAATATTTTTGGATATAATGAATTAGTTTTGTTCATTCGATCCCAACTAATTGGTGAATCTTCGGAAAAGATAGTTCGAAATTTAGAAAAGAAAGCTCTTGATCTTGTATGTTTGCTTGCCTCCGCTCGACCACTCAATGATTCGTTGACTCCGGAAGAATGGAGGGGCTTATATGATCATATTAGCTCTAATTTATCTATTTCTTCTTATCTCCAACACAACTCCCCCAAAAAATGGGCAAAAAAAACGTCTATAAAAGGTCTAACGCTTTCTGCAAAAGGGCTGATGAATCTTGCTTCTAAATATTCAATCGGATTGACTTCATCAAATCTTCCTTTATGCTTAATATTAGCATCGAATCGCAATGATTTCCTCAAAGGATTCTGCTTATTATATCCAAATATCTCGTCTGAATTTATAGATTGGTTATCTCGTAAGGAAGACCTTGCAATATGTTGGATCATGGGTTTTAAACCAGGTGGCGATGATGCGAGGCCTGATCGCGGCCTTGCACCATTTTGCCGCATGTTGATAGGGGACTCGATGGATTTGTTGACTGTAGTCTATGGCCCTGTGCCATCAGATCATTTGAATCAACTTAATGATAATCCTACGTCTCTAATGGGTAAAAATGGACTCTGGGAATCCATTTTGGCTTTGAGTGATGCTGTCTTCGTCGATTCTTCTACAATTATGTCCAATACAGGGCGTGCCTATACCAAACAGCACTGGATATCTGCACTTCACGCCGGACCGCATACTTCTTTTTTTGTATCGACTGTACCAATACGTTTCAGTGAGAATGACGTTGATACGGCATTGCACTTATTATTTTCGCATTTTAGCGACCGACATGATATAGATGTTTTTGAGGGTTTATGTAACCCCCCAGGAGGTGATTGGAGTGGAATATCTTTAAGGACGGCGGATAATAAGAAGGAACTTAGGTGGCTTTCGTTGCCACGCGTTACAAAATCGCATGCTAAGAGGCCGGATCATTTATTCCAAATCTTCGACCGATTATATAAATCAATAGCATTAATTGTAGAATCCAAAGAGCGATTCTCAGATATAGAACCTGAAATTGGCTCTAAGCTCAAGGAATATGTGTCTGATCTAATTATTTCTCCACCTAGTGTTGAGAAATATGATGGAAATGAATGGATTCAACCAAGTCTTGAAAAATATCCTGATAGGATACAATTTGTCTCCGCTGCGGCTTTTATAATAAATAGGAGTCAAGAACTTGAATCAATTGCTAAAAGCTCTGATGTAGATCTCATTTTGGGTTTCAAGTTTGGCAATTTCCCATCCGCTTGCACAATTATGGCATATCCATGTACCAAACTAGGTAAGCATGTATACGAAATTATAAAAAATATTAAACCATTAGGGGTAAATATGGATATAAAAAAATATCAATAATTTAAATACAATGATTCTTGTACCATTTCAAGTGGACCATTTAATACCTTTCCAACAGCTGAATGGCCACTTTTTATTAGTATGCGTCTCTTGTAGAGGTCGTTGGGTAGAGGCTTGACCAAATCTACATCACCTCTGTTTCCATCAAATGAGAGTGCCCATTTAACTCCTCTCGAATTTAAATCATATAGAGCTTCAAAGAATCTCTGCATGTCGAGATTCTCTGTATATCGTTGTTTATTTCCTGCATAAGGCGGATCAAAATAGATAAAATCCCTCACATTTGCCTTTGAAATAGTCTCTAGATAATCTTGGCAAATAAATTCAATGCCTTGAATTCTATCACTCCATTTTTTTACAATATTTTTGAATCTTTCCGGAGACATTCCGGGCCTTGATAAGTGGAACGAGTTATTAAATTCTCCCTTGGCGTTAAATCTGACAATTCCATTTACACACGTACGCATGAGGAAGTTCAGATCTAACGGGTCATGTTCCCGATTGAAACGATCCCGGACTTCGTAAAAGTATGAAGGAATGTCCTTATGCAGTAGCTGCCATTGTTCTGCATAATTTGCGATAACTTTTTCTCGATCGTTTTGTATTTCTTTCCAAAGATCAATTAGAGGTTCGTATATATCTCCTGCTATTGATCCAGGCACAGCTGTAATAAATAAAAGTGCTCCTCCCCCTAGAAACGGTTCTATGTACCGACTGTATTCTGGTATATAAGATGCGATTGTCAAAGCTTGTGACCGCTTGCTTCCGGTCCATTTAATCAATGATGGGATGTTTTTAGCATTATGGCGAGGTGTATAACTATTTTCCTTTGATATTTCGTACTTGAATATTTCTAGTTGCTTATGTTTTTTCAATTGCATATGTATTGGTTATATGCATGGATGGTATATAAGGTTTTCGTGGAGTGTACGGATTCATCCCAGGACTAAAGTCCTGGGCTTTCTCCTGAGATCCTCGTGAAAGTTGATACAGTAGATGGGAGGGTAGCCCATATTGAACCTACGGCAAAAAGAGACATAATCGTGGATTCCTATCCAGATTCTGGATATGAACGTCCAGATAGGGTTTACAAGAGCATCTACGAAGTCGGGAACATT
>JAKQLP010000125.1 GCA_029567095.1 bacterium | reverse complement strand
AAGAGCGGTATTCCATCCGTATACTTTACCGATGGTCCCCGTGGAGTAATTGTGGGTAAGGATAAAACCGGATTCCCTGTGCCCATGGCACGTGCAGCCACTTGGAATGTAGCGTTAGAGCAAAAAATTGGAATGGCCATTGCCGATGAAGTGCGCGAAGAAGGGGCAGGGTTAATCGGCACACCGTGCATGAATTTGTTGCGTCACCCTGCCAACGGTCGAGCACAAGAGGGTTTTGGAGAAGATCCGCATTTGGTGGGGCAAATGGGCTTACACTTAATGCAGGGAATTCAGAGCAGAGGTGTGATGGCTACAGCAAAACATTTCGCTTTAAATAGTTTGGAAAATTCACGTTATACCGTTAATGTGAAAATTGATGAACGAACCTTGCAGGAAGTCTATTTACCGCATTTTAAATTATGTATCGATAATGGTGTGGCATCAGTGATGAGTGCCTACAACAAAGTAAATGGACAATATTGTGGTGAAAATAATCACTTACTTAGCGATGTATTACGCAAACAATGGGGTTTTCGCGGCTTTGTGCATTCCGATTGGGAGAAAGGGGTGTATTCAACAGCTCCATCTATTAGAGCCGGAATGAATGTAGAAATGATGATTCCTAAATTCTACAAGTGTAGTGTGGTGAATAAAGCTATTCAATCTGGATATTTTTAAATCATCGAGTATAATTTAGGACATCGAGGACTTTAGATGTCCGACATACAGGTTTTTGAGGTCCTTGCAAAGATCCTCCCATACCTCGTATCGCTTGGTATAGGGGCCTTTGCAGGGTGGGAGCTTGTGAAGACAAAGGGGGTCTGGATCCTGGTGAGGACGTAGGACAGGGAGGTGCCAGTCCTTGTATCGTTCAGGCAGATGCGCAAATTCTGGAACTAGCAGAAGGAATAGTTAATTTTGAGGTAATATAATATGAAAATTGATATAGTAAAATTTCATTTTACATCTATTCAAATTAGATATCTTTGATTATCTCGTAAATCTCATGTGCAACAAATGTTTTTTCTCTTTGCAGACGATTAGTTTCTTTTAGGATTTCATATTCAGCTAATTTTTCCATATACTTCTTCGCAGTTGGGTATGTAACGTCTAGGATTATTTGAGCTTTCTTGACTGTAATAAAGGGATTTGAAAACAAGTAATCTATTATGTTCAGAATATCACTGGATCGTGCTTCCCTCTGTACTCTCTTTCTGTAAGCTTCCCTTAGATCCAGAAGTTTATGCGCCCTTACCAATGCGTCCTCAGATTGGACTTCAACAGCTTTCAAGAAGAACTTAATCCAGTTCTCGAATTTACCTGTTTGGCCAGTTCTCAACAAGAGTTCATTATATTCCAGCATGTGCTTTTCAAAAAACTTACTTATGTATAACAGCGGTTTTATTATCTTCTTTTTTTTGCACAGGTATACCGTTATCAGGCTTCTCCCTATTCTGCCATTACAGTCACAGAAGGTGTGGATAGTCTCAAACTGATAGTGCATCAATGCGCACCTGACTAGAACCGGAACATTATGCTCGGTGTTCAGGTACTCGATTAGATCCTTCCATTAATTTAGGGACAGCTTCTGGATTTGGAGGGACAAAATTGGCGTCTGATATCTTAGATAATTCAGACCCAATCCAGTTCTGGACTTCCCTAAATTCCCCGGGCGCCTTCTCATCCCCTCTAATACCCTCCATCAGAACTTTATGCATCTCCTTTATGAGTTCTAAATCGATGGGGGATTTTTCAATTTTAGTTAGGGCGTAGTTTACGGTATTAATGTAATTTATTACTTCCTGTGCGTCCTTTGTTTTCTCTTCCTTCTCTTTCGCTTCAGAGAGCAGGACTTCCTGCATAGATATCCTTGTCCCCTCAATCCTGGTGCTCATTATGGCCTCTTTTCTCAGATAAGGGATGATAAGGAGGTTGGGGCTTGGAAGCGTAAGGCATATTCCTGATAGTTTACCTAATTTCTCTTCGGCCTTTGCCAAAATGAGCACTAGTTCCTCATCAAATTCTATCTTTGGGGGAAGTGGATGGGGTATGAAAACATTATACTGATCCCCATTTGCGCCATCCGCTTGCACTACCTTGCCAAAGGCATTCTTATAATTTTCAGCTTCCACATATTAATATACGGACTTATTCTATTTAAAATTATCCTATATTTTTTTAATAGAACTAATCCTTATTAAAAGAAAAGGCATATTTTTTTAATAGAAGTTGGGAATCTTAAAGGATCGTTTAATATTACCACTTCTTATTAAAATATAGGGCCAATTTAATAAACTAATTAGTCTATACTCTTCTTAAATCGGCTGTGGGACATAATTCCTTTTGCCACATTCAAATAGAAGTTAGGTGCTAGTCTTTTACAATAACCACATAGGCCCGATAGCCTATGTACTTCTTCTGGGCATCTACCTTCGCCCCATTGCCATATGCACTAACTTTTCTCTCGTATATCTCTACTACTTCTTC
>JAKQLP010000115.1 GCA_029567095.1 bacterium | reverse complement strand
AGTTCTGTCGAGCTCAGTTTTAAAATTCGCAGCATCAGCATCAATAGTAGCTTTATCAGCAGCATCTTTTCTTGCCTGTACACGAGTTGGATCATCTAGAAATTTTGAAATGGCCGTAATCAATTGAGGATTAGTTATACTAGGTTTGCGACCAGAGATCATAGCCCTCACTTGAGCTTCAGTGAGAGTCCCAGCATCTAATTGAACTTTAATTCCCTCGACTTTTCTATCGATATATTGTTGAGTTCTACCGATAATCCTATCAGCAACTTCCTGAGAAAAACCAGCACCATTTCTCACACCTTTTAGATAAGAAACATACTCCTGAGATGTTCTAGTCGTTGAATTTAGGAAATATTCGATATGTTTGTCTGCTAGCCGGTCTCGAGCTGAACTTAATACTTTATCTCTAATGTCTGGATAAATACCACTAGTAATTGTTGACTCAAATGGCGCTATATCAATATTACCTGGATCCCCTGCGGCACGGGTTCCTAATGCTGCTGTTACCGTAGCATCCCATTTAGACCCAACAACAGTTTCAACTTTTGCAGCTTCTAAAGCAGTTCGCATCTCCGTATGGAATTGATCTCTGGTTATAGCACCTACCGCTCCTGTATCAATATTCTCAATTCTAGCTCTTAACGTGGCTTTGGCAATGTCACTCTCCATACCACTGGTTTCAATGGCATTATAATAAGCTTGTCGTTCTACTGCTGATAGAGGCATAATTAATTATCTATAAATTAAATAAATCTTCCTCGGACAAATCTCCACTTTCCACTCCTTTATCCATCATTAATAAAACATCTAAAATGTCAGAATCATTAACTTTTTTTTCTCTTAACTGCATAACCAGATTTTTGATAAAACTATGTCTAAGTCTTTTACCTTGGACAACAGCATTAAAGGCTATATCTTTAGAATAAAGATCTCCTTGTGATAAATCCTGTAATGTTTTTACTTTATTATCTGTCATCTAATCAAACTGCTAATATTGCATTTAAAGTTGGCAAACCCAAACTTGAAGTAAATCCAGAAATATACTTCTTTCTTCGCGCCTCATCAGTAATTCCACTTGTCTGAGCATAAACTTCAGCAGCTATAGTAGAGAAAGCTGAAACAGCACTAACTTCTCTTTTTAAAGCCTTATCCCTTAACTTTGTTGTGTAAACTTGTCTTTCTGTAATACTTCTATCTAATTTTGCTCTATCCAATGCTAATTCCTTCCCTTTCATACTGAAGACTCCTTCGTACAATGAGCCCCCTGCAAATGTTCCAGCTCCAATACCAACAGCCCAACCCACAGCATTTGGACTCAGACTAATTAAATATCCTATACCGGCACCTAAAGCAGCCCATTTTACGAACCTTAAAATATTCAAAACATCTTTCTGTAATTTTTTCCTTTGTTCTACTGCCAAAGCAGCTTGATTCTCCCGCTGTAATTTTTGATCAATTAAATTTTGCTCTGTTAACATTTGCTTCCTGATTGCCAGGTTCTCCCTTACAGCAGCCGCAATTGGTGCAGGAAGATTGTCTAATTGAGCCTCAATATTGGCAGTTAAATCATCAAAGTTGATTACCATCTTAATAGGAGTTTCTTGTTCTTGCTTAACTTTGGGTGGCTCTACAGAAGCTGAACCTTCACTTTCGCTACCTTTTGGTCTTTGATTTAAAAAATCTGATCCATGTGTTTCTCCGGTCTTCCTCGCAGCATTTTCAAGCGCAATTCTTCTACGCTCAATAACTCTATCTCGAACATTCTTATCTTCAATACTATCTATCTGTTGATCTTTCAAACTCCTTAACTGCTCTTCTGTAAGACTGGATGCTTGATCTAGAGTCATTTTAGGGAATTCAATCCCATTAATTTGTGCATCAGGTTGAGCATCAGGTTGGGCATCAGGTTGGGCATCAGGTTGGGCATCAGGTTGGGCATCAGGTTGGGCATCAGGTTGGGCATCAGGTTGAGCATCAGGTTGAGCGTCAGGTTGGGCATCAGGTTGGGCATCAGGTTGTGCGTCAGGTTGGGCATCAGGTTGAGCGTCAGGTTGGGCATCAGGTTGTGCGTCAGGTTGGGCATCAGGTTGTGCGTCAGGTTGGGCATCAGGTTGGGCATCAGGTTGAGCATCAGGTTGAGCGTCAGGTTGGGCATCAGGTTGGTCATCAGGTTGTAACTCAGCCGCACCCTGCAAATCAGAATTAGCATTCCGAAACACCTGTTCACCCCTTTGTTTTAACAGTATTTGTAAATCAGGAGAAAGTTCACTAAATTGCTTTTTTGAAATCCCAAGCAAATCTGTCCTGCCTAGACCTGCAATCTTATCTGCATCTAATTGTTGTAATTTATCTGTATCCATATTTATTTATTTATTAAATTGAGCTTGAGTAATTTTTCCTAACTCAACTAACTCATCATAATTTAATATTTTATTAATTATCTCATAATCTTTTGTCCCCTTAGTCCTCTCATTTTTCACTAAATTCCTAAGTACTTTATTCCTTATCTTACTACCATCAATTACAACAGGATTAGGCTTCTTTATACCCTTCAAATCCCCTTTTAATATTGCTGTTAGCTGGTCTTTGGAATTACTCGTCATTAAAGTCTATATAATATATAGAGTTAAAAACCCGTATATAATAGCTTTGCAGGAAATAAAAAAGAAGTCAATAAATCCCTATAGATTTATATCCTCATCCATATACCCCATTCTTCTTTCGATCTTTTTTCTGAGGTATTCAATGAGATCTAACATGCCTTGTCTGCTCTCTTCCTCTAAATTCAATTGTACTATACCTTCTTTGAATTTATTCAAGGAGTCTAATGCCATATAGAAATCGGAACCAACTTCCAGATTCTCTTCGGAGTAAGTATCATTAAGGGCCTTACCCACTCTTGCTAAATGTTTGATTCTGTCTTTTGTAGGATTATCTGGTTCTATCATGATAAGAATATAATATCATAAAGATTTCAGAAATTTAACTATTCCCTTAACTACCCTGATTTAATCTTCTATTCTGCTCCTCCATTCGCCTCCAAACCAAAGCATCAAAAACACGTGTATCAACTATACTTCTTTGCAATCCTTTATTAAAGATTTCCATAATGAGATCAATAGGCATCTTGGCTACATCCTGAAGTGAAATGCGAGTAACAGCTTCCGGCTTAACTGATTGCCTGCCATCACCCTCTGAGAAATAGTCATCCTGTGTTAAACCCTGTGGCTCCACATCTTCAGTAAATTTAAGCGCTATTCCCATTTGATATCTTTCCTGGATATCATCATAAACACGTTGTTCAAGCTTTTTCTCAGCTAATAATCTTTGCAGATCTTCTTCTTTAAGATGAGAAAGCATCATCAATATATCCCCTTTATCTTGTTGCTTAGCAAGCCTATCAATTAATATAGCTCTAACTTGAGGATCTTGTATGGAATAGATTTGAGTTGCATCAACTGATCTTATTGGAATTCTTTGAACGACCTCAGCTGTTAACTGTTCACCTTTTAAAGCTCTCCCAATGTAGTTCAAAGTATCATCTGATAATGTTCTTAATTGGTCGGGAGATAATAATTTGGCAGCATCTTGTGTTGCAACTCCCATATTACCAAGTACATCTCTAGTAATCTGATCACCCCGCAACATACCCAATAATCCAAAAGAATCAGGTATTGCCGCTATTTGTTCAGGAGATAATTTTTCTAATAACAATACCATTCGATTCTGGTAATCAGGATCAAGAGAGCTTTTAAAAAATGCAGCAACCTGATCCGGTGTTAATTTTGAAGTATCACCCAACATTTCTAAAAACTGATCATGTGGAGCCATAACAAGTGCATCAGCACTTCCTAAATCAACTCGTTCAGATTTCGGATCCGGTTCTTTTTTAGCTTCAATAACCGCTGAATGAGCAGCTTTTCTTAACTCAAAATCAGGATCAAGTTGGGTTAATAATTCAGTCTGTCCGGTTAAGGCACTCCACTGCTCAGCTGTAAGCTGAGGAGCAATCTCACGAAGCTCCTCAACAGACATTGCCGATAGATCGGATGCACTTAATTCAGTAACTGCCCTCGGTTGTTCTAAAACACTCTCAGGCTCAGATTTGTCTTCAGTTGGTTTATCAGGTTCAACAATAGCTGTTCCATCCTCGGAAGGAAAAAGATCTTCAAGTTTCAACTTTGGTTCTTCAGGCTTGCTTTCAGCTTTTACAGTATCATCTATTACTGCTGGTATAGCATCTTCAGGCAATACATCTTTTAGAGGTGCAATCCCATCGTCTTCTTCAGGAAATAAATCATCTGGATTTCTTGGCTTTTGACCAAGCTCAATAATTCTCTGAGCATCTTTGTTCAATGGACTGTTTGCATCAGCTTCTTGTGTAGCTTGCCATAAATCTTGTAGTACCTGAGGATCAACTTCTGAACCCTCGGGTAATTCCGGCAAAGGTTGAGTTCCAGTTTTACTATCGACTGACATGTTTGATATTTCTAATTAGGAATATATTAGCACTGAAACCTTATAAAAACCAAGGCATTAAAAAAGGCCAACTTGCGTTGGCCTTCTTTATTCTGGCGATTACCTATTTTCCCGGCACCTTGCGGTACAAGTATCTTCGGCGCTACAGCGTTTCACTTCTCTGTTCGGGATGGGAAGAGGTGGTACCACTGCGCTAGGATCACCAGATGATTCAAGTAATAAAACTGGAAACATCTGGTAGCCAGATGATCAATATTATATTAAATAGACTTATATTTCTAGAACTATTCTAGTTCATGGAGGCCCCATCCGATTATTACTTGGGAAATTATGAATATTGCTATCCATAGATCTCAGCAATAATCGGATTTAAAAATTGTTTAAGTTTACGACCAATTAGTCATCCCTCGGCTGAACTCATTACTGAGCTTACACCTAGGAGCTATCAACCCGGTAGTCTACCGGGGGTCTTGAAAGAATTCTAATCTTGGGATTGGCTTCACGCTTAGATGCTTTCAGCGTTTATCCAAATAGCAACGTGGCTACCCAGCCGTGCCCTTGGTAGGACAACTGGTGCACCAGAGGTTACCTCACCTTGATCCTCTCGTACTGAAGGTCAGTTCCCTCAAAATTCTAACGCCTGCAGCGGATAGAGACCAACCTGACTCACGTCGGTTTGAACCCAGCTCGCGTGCCGCTTTAACGGGCGAACAGCCCGACCCTTGGAAGCTTCTCCACCTCCAGGATGCGACGAGCCGACATCGAGGTGCCGAACCTTGCCGTCGCTGTGAACGCTTGGGCAAGACTAGCCTGTTATCCCCGGGGTAACTTTTATTCTTTAAACAATGACGCTTCCACACGCCATCAAAGGGTCACTATACCCTACTTTCGTAACTGCTCGACCTGTCAGTCTCGCAGTAAAGCCGGCTTATACTATTGTGCTCTACAGATGATTTCCAATCCATCTTGAGCCGACCTTTGGAATCTTACGGTACTCTTTAGTAAGACACCGCCCCAGTAAAACTGCCCACCTGGCACTGTCCCCGAACCGGATAACGGTCCGAGTTAGAAATGAAATCTCTAAAGGGAGGTGTTACATTGGCGACTCCATCAGATCTGGCGACCTGATATCAAAGTCTCCCTCCTACACTCTACAATAAAAATCTCATCTCAATGACAAGATACAGTAAAGATCCCGGGGTCTTTTTGTCCTGCTGCGGGTAGGCAGCATCTTCACTGCCATTTCAATGTTCGCCGAGCCCCCTGTCGAGACAGTGCCCAACTCGTTACGCCATTCATGCGCGACGCCTATTAAGCGCCGAGGAACTTCGCTACCTTAGGACCGTTATAGTTACAGCCGCCATTCATCAGGACTTAGGTCAGAAGCTTCTCCCTTACGGGATAACCCCCTTCCGTAATCTACTGACATTGGGCAGGCGTCAGCTCCTATACTTCAGCTTGCGCTTTAAGCAGGAACCTGTGTTTTTGTTAAACAGTCGATTGAGCCATTTCTCTGCGCCCCTACAAAGTAGGGGTCTCCTTTTCCCGAAGTTACGGAGATAATATGCCGAATTCCTTAACAAGGGATCACTCGTACACCTTGGTATATTCTACCAGAACACCAGTGTCGGTTTGCGGTACGGTTACCAAAAGATCTCGCATAGAGGATTTTCTTGCAAGTTGAACTTCTGTAGTTGCCTCTGCCCGTGGGCTTCAACTTCCCATCACAGCTCGTTTTCATTCGCCCGTGAGCGAAAACGTCTGACCGGATTTACCTAATCAAACTAACTTGCTGCTTGGAACCCGACCTATCGGGTCTACAGATACTCCACCTTGGTCCCCCCATAGCTGATAACGATCTTTCAGCAGTACAGGAATATTAACCTGTTATCCATCGCCTACGCCTTTCGGCCTCGGCTTAGGACCGACTAACCCTTGGATGACGAACATGGCCAAGGAAACCTGGTTCATACGGTGGGCCGGTTTTTTACCGACCTTGCGCTACTCATGTCTGCATTCTCACTTGTAAATGCTCCAACACACCTCACAGTGCATCTTCGCTGCGTTTACAACGCTCCCCTACCTTCCAAGTAAGCCCCACCGCAACTTTCAATCTCTAAAGTATCCATAAAGAAAACTAAAACTGAGATCGAAAGCTCGGGTGGAGCTTACTGGAACCACAGCATCGGTATCACGCTTGAGCCCCGCTGAATTATCGGTGCAGAGTTTCTAGACTAGTGAGCTGTTACGCACTCTTTAAAGGATTGCTGCCTCTAAGCAAACCTCCTAGCTGTATAAGACCCTTCACATCCTTTACCACTTAGCGTGAACTTGGGGACCTTATCTGATGGTCTGGTATGATTACCTCTTGCCTAACGGAACTTAGCTCCCATTGACTGACTCCTGATCTAACACTGATGGCATTCGAAGTTTGCGAGGATGCGCTAAGACAAACTGTCCCGCGCTATCCAGGCAGAGCTCTACCTCCACCAGCTAAAAATCAAGGCTAGCCCTAAAGCTATTTCGGGGAGAGCCAGCTATTTCCAGGTTCGATTGGCGTATAACCCCTAACCACAAGTCATCCGAGAGCTTTGCAGCGCTCACCGGTTCGGTCCTCCTCCTATCTTTCGATGGGATTCAACCTGCTCATGGATAGATCACCTGGTTTCGGGTGTATCTCAACAGACTAATTCGCCCTTTCAGACTCGCTTTCGCTCCGGCTACTCTCCAGAGGAGATTAACCTTGCCAGTTAAGATAACTCGCAGACTCATTCTTCAATAGGCACGCTGTCATCCGCATAAAGCGGACTCCAACTGTTTGTAAGTTTACGGTTTCAGGATCTATTTCACTCCCCTATCAGGGGTTCTTTTTACCTTTCCCTCACGGTACTGGTTCACTATCGGTCACAAAAAGTATTTAGCCTTACCACGTGGTTGTGGTAGATTCCTACGGTTTTTCTCCTAGACCGTAGTACTCAGGGATATAACTAAGGAGGACCATACTTTTCGCATACGGGACTATTACCCTCTATGGTTTGGCTTTCCAACCGTATTCTGCTAAGAATGATCTTGTTAACTCCTTTCCGTGTCTTACAGAGCACGAACGCTACACCCTACAACCCTTCACTGCAACCATCGCTGTAACGACGGATTGACAATATTGCCCGCAAAGCAGGCTCCATTGTCCCTCCCTACCTGTGAAGTTTGGGCTACTCCCATTTCGCTCGCCACTACTTTGGGAATACATAATTGCATCTTTTCTTCTAGTTACTAAGATGTTTCAGTTCACTAGCTTACCTCTACCTGGTCTATGTATTCAACCAGGAGTATCTTGATATGACTCAAGATGGGTTTCCCCATTCGGAAATCCCCGGATTAAATCGCTTATTGTCAGCTATCCGAGGCTTATCGCAGACTGTTACGTCCTTCTTAGGCTTTTTGTGCCAAGGCATCCACCGTAAACCCTTATTTACTTAAAACAAGTTTTTAACAACATTTGAGTAGCACAATTAATTATTGAAAATTAACCGCGCTAAAAAAAATTTGGGAACCTCCATGAACTAAAATAGTTCATGTAAGTCTATTTAATTATCAAAGAGCGCAACCAAAAAACAAGTTACAAAACTTTATATTACGAACACGCCTTAAATCATTTACTGTTCGAAGCGGTAGAGGTTTAAGCAGCAAGATAACTTGAAGTAAACTTACCTATTTAGGTAACCATGATAATATCACATCATATCCCTCGCTTACAAGTCTTTTGACAAGATTTTTTACATAGACTTAAAACCACAAACCACTCTTAATTTTCAGCTTAATATTCTCTAAGATATTTGCAAATATCCCTTTTGTATCTTAGATTATATTATTACCTATTAGTAATTTTTTATGCCACCTACAAACATTAAGTTACCTGAAAAACCAAATGATCAAACCCCAGCTAAGCAAGACAATGACGATAAATTGATAAAGAATATTACCTTCTTCGGAGACTCAGCTTTTCCCGAAGATGATCCCTACTACAAAGCCGCTTGGGAAACAGCCAAATATTTAGCAGAAAACGGTTACACCATAGTTAATGGTGGCGGTCCAGGTATAATGAAGGCCGCTACTGATGGAGCTGAATCAATTAATGGAAATACTATTGCTATCTATTGGCAGCCGAAGTTAGCATCATTTTTTGAAGGCAGGAATCTTGCCAATGTAACTGACGAATCAGAAACCGCCTCAAATTATCTAATCCGAACCTTAGGCCTTATTGAGAATGGTGATGCCTACATAGTATTCAAAGGAGGTACTGGAACTATCTCGGAATTCGGGATGGTCTGGTGTTTAGCCAAGCTCTATTACGGCTCACATAAACCAGTTATCCTTTATGGAGATTTTTGGGATCAAATAATTGAATGCGTGCAAAAGAATATGGCTATTGATGAGATCGAACTTTCTGTTCTCTATCAGGCAAATGATCCAAAACAGGTCCTTGGAATACTTAAAGATCATGAGGAAAAGTTGTCTCATATCAAAAAAGACCGGAAGAAAGAATTCTCATCAGACGAGCAAGGCTTTATACTTGGTGGCGACTCAGACGTAGTTGAAAAAACATTCAAAGCATATAACGCCATTGCTTCAGATTATCATTCCTCGCATGCTGGGAAACTAACAGCCCAAGATCAGCTTGATGAATTCATTAGCATGGTAAATCCCCCGGCTCAAGTTCTTGATATCGGATCTGGTCCCGGACATGATGCAGGGTATCTAAGTAGTAAATATTCAGTAACAGGCATAGAGATCTCCAGAAGATTCTATGAAATTGCTAAATTTGAGAACCCCAATGTAAATTTTATACATGGTGATATTACGAAATTTGATCCAGGAAAGGAAAAATACAAGGGTATATGGGCCAGAGATGCGCTACATCATATCCAACAGAAAGATCTAGCCAACGTTTTCACCAAGTTATCTAATGCCCTGGTTGAGGATGGCATACTCTATTTACTAGTTCGAGAAGGTGAAGGTGAGATCATTGAGGAAGAAAGAACTGAATATGCAACAACAGAAAAATTCTTCCATCTGTTCACCGAAGAAGAACTAAGAACCAGGACTGAAGAGGTGGGTTTAAAAGTAGTTAGTATAAAACACACAAAAAGAAGTCATAAATGGCTTGTAGGGATTTTTAGAAAATGAATGAAATAAATAGACCTAAACCTATTCGCAGCATCCCTACTAATGCTAAAGAAGTATATAAAGGTAAGATCTTTACCCTCTATCAGTGGCAACAGGAAATGTTCGATGGCTCAACATCAACATTTGAGATGTTAAAAAGACCTGATACAGTAATGATCATTCCCGTAACAGAAGATAATAGGATCATATTAACAAGACAAGAGCAGCCAGGACACCATTTCACAGGCTTAGCTGGAGGAAGATTGGATAGAAATGAAACCATAATTGAGGCCGCTCAAAGAGAGCTCTTGGAGGAAACAGGGTTAAAAGCATCAACATTTGAATTACTGAATTCCTTCCAACCAGCCGGTGAAAAGATTGATTGGTTCGTATTTACTCTAATTGCACGTAATTGTAAAAAGGTTCAAGATCAAAATCTAGATAGTGGAGAAAAGGTAGAAATCATTGAAGTGGACTTTGAGGAATTTATTGAGATATGTCTGCAAGAAGATTTCCGGGATAATGAGCTCCAAATGCTAATATTAAAACATTACTATGAATTCAAAGACTTCAGCAGATTAAAGAAAAGAATACTAAACCCATTCTGATTCTTTCATTAATAGAACGCTTTGGTAGTGCTTCATCCCCCATAATTCAAGGGGCTGTAATTTAGCAATTACCTTAAAACCATTCTTTAAATGAAATTTCAACGAAGGCTCATTTCTCACAGGAGAAACAGGTACAAAAGAGAAAAGATATTTTAGGTTCTTGTATTTCAACATTTCCATCGCCTTATACAGCAATGATGCTCCAATATTCTTCCTGCTAAATTCCTTAGTTACTAATACTCCCCCAATTTCATAATGAGGTAATTGATAATAATATTTCTTAAAGTCCGTATGTACCCAATCAACCATACCCTGCATATCCAGCTCCTTAAAATCGACATCAATTTCCTCATCTATCCTTAAATATCCGATTATTCTCTGTTTCGAGGTTACTACTAAGAAGATGCGATCCAACATCCTTTTAATTTCATCCTCATGCAACTTCCCTACTAAAAAACCTTCACTAGATAATTTGGAAATATAGTCTTTATCGGCAATCCTAACAGGATCAATCACATTAGAATTGATTAATTGAAGCAGTTCAGCAAGCTCAGTAGCTTTAACTTGCCTGATATACATAAATAATTATTTAAATCTTAAAGTTGCAATTAAGATATCAAATTTTGCTTCATGCCCCCCAAAATCAGCAGCTGAAGAAACCATCTTTACTACATATTCTTTCCCACCAACCTTAACATATCCATACTTAACAAATTGAGAGTCAAAGATCTCATTAGCCTTTGTTTTACCATCTAAAATAGTCCATTCATTACCGTCTATCATTTGAGTGCTCTGTGTATACCCAGCAATTAACTCTGATTTGTAATCATCATTCCAGGCAGTGGAACTTTGTAATAGGGAAATACTAAGTAAACCCGCATATTCGCTGGCATCAGGCAATTTAGAAGGGTCCATGCCCAAGGTTGTTGGAGAGAAGTATTTGTAATACCATCCACGTGGCCTATACACCTCGTATGGCAGGAAAGTTAAATTACTTATCATTTCCCAATCAGCCGGAGGAGTTACATCTACAATAGGTGTTGTAGCCACCTCACTAGGCTCAACGGTATCTTCAGCCATAGTTGTGGGCTTAACAGTGGTAGTGACTTCAATTTCAGGTGTAGGTGTTGCTGTAGGTTCGGGGACAACGTTTACATCTTTCGGAGACAGAAGTATATACAAACCACCAAACCCAATTGCTCCAATAATCAAAACCACCAGTATCGATACTAAAGCGTTTGCTTTTTTCATGGGATATCTGATTAAAAAATATTAATTAAATTGTAATTAAAATTTTAAGATAAGCCAAATATTAGTATTTTGCTCTATGCACCTTCCTGGTTATCTATAACATTTTCATGTTTGGGAGCAAGCAGACTTTTTAATTCAGATCTTAAAGATTCTAAATCAAATATCCCCTCAGCAATCTCCCGTCTTGTCTGGGCTTCTAAAGCCTGAACTATAGGGTCTTCACCACCTTTTAAAAGTTGATCTAGAAGACTTTGCTACGCAAGAGGAGTTAATGTACTTAAGCCCGGTTTTCTAGACTGTTCTGCTGCTCTATCAGCAGCCTCCAGTCGAGCTAGGACATCAGAAGGTATATTATCGGAGTCTAAAAAAGCATCTTCAGGATTATGAACACCTGGAGGAACTGGGCTAATATTTTCATTCATATTTAATAATTGTAATTACCATATTCTATCCTGACTTGCAATAATTTTAAATCAATGTTATTATGAATATATATTCATAATTAATTTATTAATAACTAAAGGAGGTGATAATTATGCCAAACAGAAACGGAACAGGCCCTATGGGCATGGGACCTTTAACAGGTAGAGGTTTAGGTCCTTGCAATTTTGGACCAACATTTAGAAGATCCGGCTTTGGCCGAGGCCTAGGTAGATATTCTCGTTACAATATGCCAAATAGCATAGAGGAACAAAAGAGTGCTCTAGCCGAATACAAAAAGGCTTTACAAGAAGAGCTGGAAGATGTAGAAAAAGAAGAACAGAATTTATCAAACTAATATGCCCAGACCAAGAATTAAAAGGAGGATTAGATTCAATCCAAATGTACGCTACTTCAAGCCTAGAGGGATCCCTTTAACAGCCTTAGAAGAAGTAGTGCTCCAATCAGACGAACTCGAAGCCATCAAGCTTCATGACCTTGATGGCTTAGACCAGACTCAAGCCGCGTTAAAAATGGGTGTATCTCAACCTACATTTGCACGTATACTAGATAAGGGATATAAAGCAATTGCAGAAGCCTTAATCAAAGGTAAAGCGATCAGAATAGAAGAATAATTTGGTGGAGCTGGGGAGATTCGAACTCCCTACCTTTTCATTGCAAATGAAACGTTCTACCAAGTGAACTACAGCCCCCTAATGGTGAGCCAGAATGGATTCGAACCATTGACCCCAGTCTTATCAGGACTGTGCTCTACCGACTGAGCTACTGGCTCATTTAAAATTGAGCAAGTCAATTATATCCTAAAGCTCTAAAACTGAAAAGATTAAATCAAGATTTCATACCTCAGCCATCTGATCCTTATCGATATTACTCTCTCTAAAATCCAATTGATATGGCTCAGAATAATCACATATGCCTTCCATTAATTCCGGGGGTAATAATAGCGTCTTTTGAATACGCTCTGCGACCAGTCCAATCAAGCCTGGAATCGCATACCATTTCTCTCCCTTTGGTCTATCTCTATTAATCTGCTCATCAAATGACTTTCTTAATTCTTTTCGTCCACTATTTGATAAAGCTGAAATTGGGCATTCTCCCCTACTATGGGCACAGAATAAACAGTTAACATCAGCGACTTTTAATCCAGCAGAAGTTAATAGAAGAGGTACTGGAACCTTGGGAGATATAAAGCAAACATACTCAGGTTTTGGTAAAGTTTGGCCCTGGTAATTTAGCTCATCAATTTTTGAAAAGCTAACTCTAGGATCAATTACCTCAATACCTTCTTGTAGAATGCCCAAATGAAAAAGAAAAATTTATGTATTTTACCACATTTGTAAACTATTCCAATGCGATCAAATTCCTTAACTGCTTAGCTAATAAAGCTATCCCCGCCTCCCTATAGGCAACACTCCTAATAAACTGTGGGATTTCATCTTTAGTAACATCCTGTAAAGCTAATACCTCCCTTCCTGCTGTAGTAAAAACATTTTGGGGGCAGATTGCTCCACATCCATCACAGGCTTTCATATGCTTATGATCTCCATAAACCCAAAATGGATCGGAACCTTGAATCAGTTGCTCAATTTCAATTGGTGCAGGCATAAGATCTTTTCCCTTACCTGGTAAAAGGGTATAGATCAACCTGCTGCCTAATGTAGATAATAATCCACAATTACCAGGCAATTTCCCAGACATTCTTCTAATCTCTTCATTTCCATCCAAACTTGTATATCCCATATGCGAGCCAGGCTGAACAACTGAAGCTAGAAATGAAGGATTTAATAAAGTACCCCTAGTTATCATAGGTTTAATCCTTAATAAATATTGGGGAAGTAAAGGGATTAATTAAAGAAAGAGTATAGATGATTTGGAAAGAGATGTTAAGTCTCTTTAACAACTAAAAAAGGTAGCAGAAGTCAACGTCCTGTGAGTGAAAATGTACACTTAATAAACAAAGTGTTTATGATTAAACTCCTTAGAAAGGAGGTGATCCAGCCGCAGATTCCCCTACGGCTACCTTGTTATGACTTAGCTCTGGTTACCAGCCCTGCCTTAGTTCCCTCTTATGAGGGACCGTCGGGCGGAACCGATTTCCGTAGCTTGACAGGCGGTGTGTACAAGACCCGAGAACGTATTCACCGCGGCATGCTGATCCGCGATTACTAGCAATTCCGACTTCATGCCGGCGAATTGCAGCCGACAATCTGAACTGAGGATGGTTTTTTGGGATTAGCTCCACCTTGCGGTTTGGCAACCCTTTGTACCACCCATTGTAGCGCTTGTGTAGCCCAGGACATAAGGGCTATGAGGACTAGACGTCATCCCCACCTTCCTCCTCGTTTTGGCGAGGCAGTTTTCGCAGAAATTTTAACAGCGAATAGGGGTTGCGCTCGTTGCGGGACTTAACCCTACATCTCACGACACGAGCTGACGACAGCCATGCAGCACCTCTATAGCACCCTCGAAGGCTCTCTGGCTTTCACCAAAGATGCAGCTATAGTTCAAGCCCTGGTAAGGTTCTTCGCTTAGCATCGAATTAAACCAAGCGCTCCACTGCTTGTGCGGGTCCCCGTCAATTCCTTTGAGTTTTAGCCTTGCGGCCGTACTCCCCAGGCGCTCCGCTTAACGCGTTAACTACATCACCGAAACTGCTCAATCCTTTCCGAAGAAAAAACTAAGCCAGTCCCGACAATTAGCGGAGATAGTTTAGGGCGTGGACTACACGGGTATCTAATCCGTTTTGCTCCCCACGCTTTCGAGCCTTAGCGTCAGTCAAGCCCCAGAAGACTGCCTTCGCCATTGGTGTTCTTCCCGATATCAACGCATTTCACTGCTACACCGGGAATTCCGTCTTCCTCTAGCTGACTCAATCAAGGTAGTTTTCCATGCGGTTTCCGGGTTAGGCCCGAAGATTTAACATAGAACTTACCAAGACGCCTACGCATCTCTTTACGCCCAGTAAATCCGGATAATGTTTGGTTCCTACGTATCACCGATGCTTCTGGCACGTAGTTTGCAGAACCTTATTCATGAGGTACACTCAGAACTTGTTCCCTCATAAAAGAAGTTTACAACCCGAAGGCCTTCATCCTTCACGCGGCGTCGCTGCGTCAGACTTTCGTCCATTGCGCAAAATTCCTGATTGCTGCCTCCCGTAGGAGTATGGGCCGTGTCTCAGTCCCATTCTGGCTGGTCATCCTCTCAGACCAGCTACCCGTCATAGGCTTGGTAGGCATTTACCCTGCCAACAACCTGATAGGACGCGGGCTCATCCAAAAGCGACTTTCGTCTTTAACCCGAAGGTCACATCCGGGATTACTCCACCTTTCGGTGGGCTATCCTCGACTTCTGGGGAGATTCCCACGCGTTACTCAGCCGTCCGCCACTAATTTTATCTCGCCTTACGGCTCAATAAAACTCGTTCGACTTGCATACCTTAGGCACGCCGCCAACATTAATCCTGAGCCAGGATCAAACTCTCCATAAGATTTTGATTAAACCCTCTTTAAAAAGAGGATTGTATTCTGGTTAGATTACCGAATTGACGTTGACATAATTTCATTTGATTTATTAGATCAAATAAAACTCTGCCACCTTTTTTAATTGTTAAAGAGCAAAGGAAAATTGATATTGAAGTATCAATGTGCAGATTGATTTTAACAAACCTAAATGACTTTAGTCAACAGCATTATTTCTTTTTCTTTTTAGGCAGGTATTTTGCATAATTTTCAGTACTGGTTTCCACTTCCACAATCTTCTCTTCTCTGGCTGGGCCATCAGTTTTTCTAACTTTAATAATTGCATAAACTGTATTTATTAATTCGATCAGTAAAAATAAATACAACCAAAAAGGCATACTTAAATAGGCAAAAGCTTGTGTTCTTAATAAAACAAATATCAGATAAACAACCCAAACAGCTAAACCAATCTTGGCATGTTTTGAATATATCCTTCTGCCAGATTTCCCTACATAGAACCTATCTCTTCTCTTTTTAAACCACCAAATCAAAATCCCAGACAATATTATCCCTACAATTCCCAGTACAAATGCCCAGGAAATAAAGTAAAAAGAATCGGGTCTAGGATTAAATAAGTGATTGGGATCAAGCATTGAGCTTAAAGAAAATTCAAAGATTCTACCGTCAAGATTATTTATTAGATCCATGTATTTAATTTAATAATTTCCCAAATTATACCAAAGTAAATAAAAGATGGTCTAGAAATAAAAAAGCCCTCCCATAAATAGGAGGGCTTATTATTCAAACACTTATTTATTTCAGCATTTTATCGAACATTTCTCCAATTACTGGAAGCTTGTAGTCTGGTACTTCTTGTAATGCTTTAACTAAAAGCAATACCCAGGCTGCTAAAGGTACTAAGCTTAATAAAGGAGTTAAGCACTGTACAACTGGAACGAATGATAATACTAAAGAAAGTACAAATACGACGACATTCAATGCTAACAATGCATTACTCTGTTTGGCATAATTTTTAACCATTGCCGAGGCGTCACTCATTGCAAAGTATAATATTAATCCCACCAGAGGGATTGTTGCTACTGCTGCCAGCACCTTATCATCGGATTTTGCTGTTTCTGCCATTGTATTGAAATTTAAAAGTTATTAACTCAAGTATATTTAGAGCTTATCCACCTGTCAAGGACAATTTTTATCGCCTCACCTTCCCAACTAATTCATTAAGTTACAATTTTCAGGTATTATGTTCATATCTAATCAGCAACCTAATTTATGAACCTCAATAATATCGGCTATAAAGAGATGTTTGGGCTATTCCTGGCAGTAAACCTGCTCATTATCAGTTTGGTCTTTTTCTATACAGAACAAAAGCAAACTGCACCCTCTCAAATTATGGGTATTACTACTTCAGATCAATCTCTAAATCTCGATAAAACCTTAAGATTCCAGTCAGAATCATTTGCTATTAAATTTAAATATCCTGAGTTCTTAGGTTCTGCTATTTCTGAAATATCGTCTGTTGTTTGCCCTGAAGAAAAAACTGTTGAATATATTTCTTTTGAAAATTTCCCAAATTTCATCATAAGTCTAAACGAATGCGATATTGGGCCGAATCTTTTCACCCCTGATAACGAGATCGTCATCTCCAATTACAATAAAACCATCACCATGTCTGGTTCAATCGAGCAGAACTATCTTTACGAGGGATACGAAACTCTCACCCTAAAAACGGAAACGGACAAATCAGAAGTCCCCTCCATAATTCTAAAAGTCCTCTTCAAAAAGGATGATTACACAAAGCAGGATATTTTAAATATCTCCTCAAAGATCATCTCCTCCATCCAAACCGATTAACTTCTACTTTTAATTAGACACATCTTTTCTAATTCTTCAAGACTTGTTGTATCTTCCGGGGCTTTATCCCTACCAAAAACTATAAGTCTGGGGAATCTTAATGAGAATCCGGCTGCTTCATGCATTTTGCTCCGACTAATTGAATCTGCCGCAATTGAAATAACGATCTTGGGTGATATAACTACATCAGGGATCAATCCTGATGATATTTCATAATTCTTGGGTATTTCACTTAATTTAAAGGGCTCCATAGCCTTTAAGTACCTCCTTATACCTTCATCGCTTAACCCAGACCCTACTTTAGCTAAACTAACATATCGATCCAACTTACGATCATAAATTCCAGCTAGCAAAGCTCCCATACCTAACTTAGCCCTGGCTCCAGTTCCAACATAATACCCCATAACAACAGCGTCAACAGTATCGATCAGTTCTTCTTTTGAGCTCGCCTTTAATTTGATCCAATCATAATTTCTAGTCCCTGGATCATATTTACTATTTAAAGATTTCGCTATTATCCCTTCCAAGCCTTTAGCTACATAGTCAGTGAACAATCTTTCCAATCCCTCTTCAGAATCAACTTTACTCATTTCAGTCACTCTGATCAAATCACCACCATTTTTATCTATCAAATCCTTAAGTAGCACCATTCTCTCTTCAAGTCCCAGCCTAGTTAGATCCCTACCTTCAAGCTCCATTATGTCAAAAAGGTTAACCTGTAAAGGGTAGTCCTTGCTGATCGATTCCACATCATGTTTTCTTTTGCGCCTTATCGTATCCTGAAACGCCATATACATGCCTGAAAGATTATCAATTCCAATTGCTTCCCCATCAACAATGAAAGACTGCACAGGAAAATTCTCTATTGCTTTTACAACATCCGGGAACATATCAGTCATATCCTCCATATTTCTGCTGAAGATCCTTACCTTTTTAACCCTGTCTATGGGCAATTCACCTTCATTAGTATTTTCAAAAAATCCTTTCTGTGAAAAATGGATTTGAACTCTTAATCCATCAAATTTTGGTTGGATCAGACACTCCCCGACCCTTTTAATAATATTGGCCGATGATGATTCTCTCTCAACTAGCTTTGAGGCTATAGGAATTCCCGGCTCCGGTCTCAGGTCAGCTATGGTATCAATGCCCGACTCTTTCAATATCTCTGCTATCAAACCAGGATCAGCCTTAACTCCATAAGCATACTCAATTTGATCTTTGAAGCTATTATCACCATTGACGCTAATTGATAAAGCCTGGAACAATGTCTTTAAGCTAAGCCCCAATCTCATATCGCCACCAATGATCCTTCCAATATATCTACCCTCCTGCTCACTGCACTTTTTTAATAGATCAATATATTGATCCTGTTTAAGCTTTTGTGAGTTCTTCCCGGATATTCTTGCTAACTTTTCTAAATGGGAATGCACATCATTAATATCTAATGACGAACCCTTCTGTTCGGCCAAATATTCTTCAGTTAAATTTCCTAAATCTCCGATCTCTTTAAATCGTTTAGTAACAATCTCTGTGTCTTTCCCAGAAAATTTAGCCAAAGATTTAATTATGGACCTAGCAGAGAAATTGAACTCCTGAGCTACATACAAAGGTGCTGTTCTTCCCAATAATAGATATATGGCATTTCTAACCTCATCTTTGGATAAGTTCTTTATCAATTCAGCAAGTATTAAGCTCATTTCATTTCTTGAGCTTTCGTTTTCGATCTTGTCTAAATATGAACAGAACTTGCTAAATTTCATAGATTTGATAGATAAAGTAATTTGTGGGCAGATACTTAAGCCAGATAATATTTAGCACCTTTAGTTCTTCCCTTCTTCATAACAATACCCTTCTCTATTAGATCTTTAAGATCTCTTAAGATTGTATCATCTGATACTTTTGGAAAAAGCTCATCAAAATCAGGATTGCTAATAGCACCTTCGCTTTCAAGAGTATTAATTATCTCTAACTGTCTTTCATTTAATGCAACCTGCCCAACTTTTAATCTCAATCTTCTATCCTTACTTAGCTCCCAGACCTTATCCTTAATCTTATTCAGCTCTACCATCATTCCATTTGTAAAATAGGTAAGCCACTCTGTCATATCACCTTTATTAGCACTATCTAAAGCGTCGTAATAGCCTTTGGGATCTTGATCATAATGCTCTTCCAGGGAGAAAAAGCTCTTAATGTCATACCCATCACGATATAAAGACCATGTCGCTAAAGTTCTAGCAGTTCTTCCATTAAGATCTGCAAAGGGATGTATTCTTACTACTTCATAATGAATAATCCCGGCTCTTAATAATGGATGTATTTTTGAGCCCTCATCTAAATCCCATTTAGTTAATGCTTCTATCTGTCCTTCAACCTCATTAAATTTAGGAGGATCAAAAACCACATCCAAATCTTTATCGTTGATTATCATGGCATTTCGATCGCGGAACTTACCCAGATACTTATCAGGCAATATTTTTCGACCTAGGACATCATGCATTTTAAGTAGGAACCCTATAGTAAACTCGGTAGACTTATTATCCGAAATAAATCCGATAACATTGCGATAATTAATAATTTCCTGAACATCTCTAACCCTGTAGGTATCTACTCTCTCTCCATCAATGATCCTTTCAGTTTCGTCAATTGTCAGCTCATTACCTTCTAAGGCAGTTGAATGGTGCACAGATCTCACAAGAGCCTGACTTTGGAACTTCCTTTCCCAGGCAGGGACTAGAGGTGAATTCTCAATAATTGCCTTAGCTACTTCACATTGGGAAACGTTATGAAGGATATCTGAACTTATTGTGAACTTAGGATAAAAGTTAGGCATCCTTTAATATGTACTGCGCTGATTTAGTATTACCCTTCTTAACAATCAAGCCTTCCTCTTGAAGCTTTAATAAATCGCGCCTTAATGTTCTTTCCGTCACTCCTTTGACTCTACTAAGAATATCTTTCATCTCAACCTTTTTAGAGGCCTCAATCAATCTATAAACCTCTTTTTGTCGAGGCGTTAAATTTAGGGCTACAGTACTTTGTTTCTTAACTTCCTGGAATTCTGGGGTTGATTTGATCTTTTCTCTCTTACGATACTCACGCAACATCTTGTATCCAACAAAGACCGCTGCTACCAAACCCAAAGCAAAACTCAACAACTTAAAGATAAGCCTAAGAAGTCTTTTCATTATTTTACTTGCTAGAATATATTGTATTGTACCTTTTTTTAAAAGGTTTTTAAATACCGAATATTCTGAGGTTATTTAATTAAGGCTTTAGTAATCTGTTTCTTATCAGATGATTAGCCACAATGGCTCCAAAGGCAGGAGATTCTGCTATCGAGCTATCACGGAAAACTCCAAATCCTCCTTTTAAATCGTACGAAGGCCAATTTGAAGCAAATTCAGCTGTAATAGTTGGCACAACGAGCAAGCCTTTTAGTAAGCCTTTAGCTGCAATGGAAGAAAGAACTTCTCTTAGCAATCCCCCTGCTTCAGGTTCTCTACCTAATTCTCTTTCATCTACCAATGCACTAACACCAATTACTTCTGATTGTCTTAAATCCTTTCTAACGCTTAACGCAGACAAGGCATTTGCTACACCAAGAGTATCAGTTTGCAATAGAGTCAAAAGCGGGGCCCTTCTTCCGTGTCTATTCTCGTATTCTAATGTAGCCTCTTGCCTATCACCTAACCATTGAGGAGATAGAAGACCAGGCTGTTGAGTTTGCAAAAAACCTCCAAAAGACTCTCTAAACAATTCTGTCATAGTAGGATCGTAATTGCTTACCAAAACATGAGGCGCGATAGTATCAATTTGTTGTGACATATATGTACAATTAATAATTGCGCTAATTATATATCACAAGTCAATAAAATACCTAATTGAGCACCCCCCAATTCAACCCCTTCTTTGAATCCACAACTACTGGCACATTTAACTTTATGGCATTAACCATAAGGTATTTAATCTCATTCTGAAACTCTTGAAGTGAATCAGTTCTCCTATCATCTATCTCAAAAATCAGCTCATCATGAACTTGCAATACCATTTTGGCAAAATCACCATAGCGTTTATTCACTAGTTCATTACACTTGACCATAGCGATTTTCATAATATCAGCAGCACTTCCCTGTAAAGGGAAATTTATGATCTCTCTCTCAGCAGCCTGCCTCAATTGATAATTTGGAGAATTCAACATACTAGCTGACCTTCTTCGCCCTAGTAAACTTTCTACATAGCCATTGTTTCTAGCTTCTGCCTTAAGCTGTTCAAAATATACTTTCACCCTAGGATAACCGGCAAAGAAAGTATCAATAAAACTCTGAGCTTCCTCAGTTGGTATCTTTAATCTATCACCCAAACCAAATGCCGAGATCCCATAGATCACTCCAAAATTAACAGTTTTACCTATCCTTCTTTGTTCCTTAGTAACTTTAACAACAGGGACATTAAACAATTGTGAGGCTGTTGCAGCATGAATATCAATATTATTAACAAAAGCCTCCATCAATTTAGGTTCTTTAGATAAATGGGCAAGTAATCTTAATTCTTGTTGAGAATAATCAAAGCTAATGAGTTGTTTATCTTTTTCAGCGATAAATGCTCTTCGGATCTTTTGTCCCAACTCTGTATTAGTTGGAATATTCTGTAAATTTGGATTGGTAGAAGACAATCTGCCCGTAGCCACAATAGTTTGATTGAAGGAAGTATGTATCCTGCCAGTTGCTTCATTGATCTGGGCGATCAAAGTATTGGTATAGGTTGATCTTAATTTATACAGCTCCCTATATTCCAATATTTTGGCAACTATGGGGTAGGTATTAACATAATTATTAAGGATCCTTTCATTTGTAGAATACCCTCCTGTTTTTGTTTTCTTTCCCTTTGGCAGATTTAACTTATCAAACAAAACTTCAGATAGTTGCTTTGGAGAAGATATGTTAAAGGTCTGCCCTGCCAAAGCATAGATCTCCTCTTCCAATCTTTGAATATTAATACCCAATTCCTTGGAAAAATTTAATAAAAATTCTTTATCTAATTTAATTCCATTTCTTTCCAGCTTGATCAAAACTTCTACTAAAGGTTTCTCAATATCTCTATACAATGTTTTAATATTTGGCTCACTATCACCTATCCTGCTTTGCTCAAATTTAGTTTTTACAGCACGATAAAGTAACAAAACCTGATACGCTTGTGTATAACCGAGCGAATCTTCAAAGAGGCCAGCCTGCGCTTCTTGTTCATCTTTTATGCCCAAATGCCTTAATAATGAAGACTGAAGGCCTATCTTAACAGCGCCTCCTGTCAATAAATAGTCCATGAGACTAATATCCTCTTTTACCCCTTTAAAGCTGATCTCCAAATTATTTAAAGCATGCCCCAAAGCTTTACTATCATAGGCTATATAATTCCCGGTCCGTAGATAATGCCTTAATTCTGCATTTAGCAATTCCCTGGTAACAGAATAAACTTTATTGGGAATAGCAAAATATATTCTGGCAGGCTTTAAAAACAGATGATCAAGCCCTTCAATATATACAACAACATCATCGCTTTTAACCAAGACCTCTATCATTTTTCCTATTTCCTCCTCTTTACTTACAATTACTTTTTCAAAATTCATATTTACAACATTCTTGGGAGCCTCATCCTCCTTCAATCCAGGTCTTAGCTGTAACAATCTACCTACCAAAGAACGAAATTCATAATATTCAAAAAGCTTTCTGCCTTCATCAAAAGCTATATCATTGTATTCTGAAATAGGGAGATCCAGATCTATATGCATATCAGTAATGATCTGGGCTAACTTTTTAGATAGATAGGCGGATTCCCTACCTGCTTCTAACTTAGTCCTTAATGCAGGTTTTATCTCATCCAAATGTGCATAGACATTATCAAGATCGGAATATCTAAGGATCAAATCCACAGCACTTTTTTCTCCAATCCCCGAAACTCCGGGAATATTATCAGAAGGATCACCTCTTAAGGCTTTGAAATCTACTAGATACTTAGCAGGGAAACCCAATTTCTCAACAACATTATTATCATCATAAATCTTTGATCCCGAAAAGGAGCTTCCTGCCAAATACACCCTAACTTTGCCATTTAAAAGCTGAAACAGATCTCTATCACCAGTAACTATTATTTTATCCAGATCTGCATACTGAGGGCTTTTAACTATAGAGCCGATGATATCATCAGCCTCATAACCTTGTTTTTCTATTGCAGGGATATTAAAAGTATCAATTAACTTCTTGATCTTTCCAATTTGCTCAGCAAGTCCCTCATCCATCTTCGGCCTATTTGCTTTGTAATCAGCAAATTGCTGATGCCTGATAGTTGGGCCTTTACTGTCTAAAGCACACACTATAAAATCCGGCTGGAAAAGTTTTAATACCTGTAACAGCATCGAAGAGAAACCATAAAGAGCATTTGTTTGTTCTCCTCTTTTAGTTTTCAACTCTGAAGGGAAAGCATGAAAAGCTCGGTGAGCTAATGCATATGTATCTATCAGCAGAAGAGTTTTTGATGTGGACATAAGGCTTTTTTCAATAACCTTATTATACACCAATCATTTATTTCTTTGCTTTGCTAGCCATCAAATGCAATAAATAATGGACAGCATCTTTTAAAAGCTCCTCTCGCATAGTATGAAACCCAATCCCACCAGCTACTCCTGGTGCTAATTCCAAACCACTTTTAAACATGGCTATTATCTCAGCCCTACCCTCAACAGTGCTTACAAGTCTGGTATATTCACTAGAATAAAAGTCCAAAGCTTTGATCACCTGTCTAAATAGGCGTCTCTGCGTTTCGCTATTGAAACCTATACATAATGCCCGACTGTCCAAATCCACCAATAAATTCTTGGTCTGGTAATAGGAGGCACTTTTACCATCAAATCTACCAGATTGCAATGGGAACCAATCTGGACCGAACCTCTTACTAAGATCCATTAACCAACTTAATTCCTCAGACACTTCCCCATGTACAAAATCCGGACGAGTATAGTAAAGCAGTGTCCAATTCTGTGGTATTGGAATTATCTCCTCAGGCATTAATTCTTCCCCACTAAAACCGCTCTTTGCTCTACTGACCCTGATCTTGGAAAGCACATCGCTTACATCAGCCTTTCTGATCCCTAATTCTATCCTGGTCGTCTCAGGTATTTGCATCAACAAAGCATCTCCATCAGATTTATCTTGAATTACATTATACGCGCTTAGTATTTGTTGAACTTTCTCCGATTCAAATCCGCATAGAAAAAGCCTACCACTTTCAAGATCAGTCCTTCTATCTCTTAATAGTTCAACTTGAAGCCTGACCTCAGGCTTGATTATTGCCATTGGTTCATATTTAATATCAAGTAACCCTCTTCTCTCAAGCTTTTCGATATAATCCGATCTGGCGTTAGAAGTCTGACCATGCCCAGCCTCGGCGCGCACAAACTCGCCAACCGGAACTAAATCAAAGCCCTGTTGACCAATTAAACGACCTCTAATATCAACCAGATCATCAACCATATGACCATTACCAGTACTTAATTCTGAGATCTCAAACCAGTCAATAGGAAGTTTTCTTAAAAATCTTGTGAATGCTACAGATCTGGCTAACTGCTCTGCACTTTCCTGGCCATTGATAATGTAATTATTTCCTCTGTTTATTCTGCCTCTGGCATCAATGATCCAAGTATCTCCTTTTACTCTTTCAAAGCCCTGCCCATCTACAAGAGAACCGCAAGCTCTGAGTATGGTGTTCATGAAATGAACATCCGGATCATCTATCATTCTTTGCCTTTCACCCGATACGCCCGCTTCAACTGCGACTCTATTTATCAATTCCACTGCCATTGTTGCACTAAAAGCAGATGTGCCTGCACCTAGAAGTAGGGCATTTATCAAAGCATGTCTCATCCCGCTTCCGGGAAGCAGGATTTCTTCTTTTGCAGCAGGAAATTTCAACGGTTTAGATTCCAGAAATAACCTATCATCAGTTTGGAAATCAGAATCTATCCCCATATGAGCCAGGAATGTAGCCTGATGTGTAGCAGGAACAGGAATCTGATCAATCATCTTTCGATCTACTTCTACTGATTCTAGCTCTAAAGTCAGCTAGATATTCAGACATAATAATTATTAAAGACTCTCTATAGGCTTCAAACTGAAACTCAGGTCCATTATTTCCTTTCCTTCTAAGTTCAAAAGGTAATTGATTATAACCAAACATCCTCATAAGCTCCTCTCTTCCCTGAGGATCTTTTAGTAAATACTGCTGTCTCAGCTTAAAATTATTAAAAACAAAGCTAATTTGCCTAAAATGATCCAGAAGCTCTTCTGATCCTATTGAAATAAACTTCATCCTGGTAAATTGAGGATCGATTACATCAAGATAGGAGCTCATAAATGTCTCAATTTGACTACCTTCCCAAACTGGGACAAATTTCCTAAGTACTTTATTAAAAGCTGCTCTAGGAATAACATCTCCCAGTTCATTCAAACGTAATAGTATCCTAGTTCTAATATCCCAACTTTCTTCTGGTTGAGTATAGTCAGTTTCTCTAAACAGAATTCCTTGCTCAGGTCCAACTGGTACTAATTCTCTGTAAGTTGTATTAAATATTCCAATATTTCCGGCCTTTTCCCTAATGATAGCATCGCCTCTGCCCCTTTTATTGATAAATTTACTAAAGAAATTCTTAACATCCTCTTCACTCACGACCCCACTTTCTAATTCTTTTTCTGGGATATAGCGGACCACATCTTTGAAAGTCCCTTCAATAATTGCATCCTCACCATGCCTGGCTATGTAGTCATTTGCAAATTCATTATATGCATTAGCAATAATTCTATTCTTTGGCTCCAGCACACCAACAATCCTGATACTGCCAGCTTGAAGTCCTGGAAGCTTTTCTTGAAGGATATTAACCTGCTGGGCTACTTCGGGTCTCAAACTAACATCAGGCGAATAAAGGCCCACTTCAAATTGTTCAGCCCACTCACCGGAACCAAAAACTTTAGCCAGCTTATTAAACGCATTGCTCATAGCAGTATCTGCTTCAAGTCCCGGGAAAACCAATGGCTGACCTAGCCGAGCTTTTTCAACTATGGTGTTTACTATCGATATTGTATGCGCAAGTTGTCCTCCATCAGAAGCGCGTACTTCACTCAAATCAAAAAGATTAACACCTAAACCTTTTAAGTCTCTAACCATTTCAGCTAAGGCAACACTGGAGGCTAGCTGATTTCCTACTGGGATCTCACTATCAGGTAATGAAATTATCTTCCCTCTCGAAGTAACTGTATGATCGAGATTAAGTGTTAACCCATTCCTCTCTACAAATGCTCCAGTTGCCGTTTGCCTGATCAGACTCTGTATTGATCTACTTTCGCCTAAACCTGCTCTTTCAAAGGTACCACTTAAGATCGCGCTCGTAGCCTCTCCTCTACCAATAGCCAGGGAACACGCTCCAATTAGTGCGCCTCTTAAGCCATTAAAATAGGTAGGCTCTACATAGATTTCAGGATCGATCCGTAATTGCTGGAATCTCAATTCACTAGGTCTATCATCTCGATATTCGCAATCAGGACATACCGAATCATTAAGAATTCGGTCTTGACGATGAAGTGATAATGGGATGGCTGGCGTCCCTAATATTATACTTGACATATAAAAGTGATAATCGCCCTGATTATACCATTACCAGCCATTATATGGAACGCCTATATATCCTTACTCTAATATCTCTTTAAACTCAGCAGCATCGATCGTCTCTTTCTCCAACAATACCTTGACTATCTTTTCTAATTTCTCCTTATTTGTCTTAATTAGATCTTTAGTCTCTTCAAAACACTCTCCGATGAGCTTTCTCACTTCTTCATCAATTATCTTAGCAGTCTCTTCAGAGTAATCCTTATTCTGACCATAACTGTAACCTAGATATGGTTCTTCTTCATCCCCATATTTAACAAGCCCCAATTTCTTGCTCATTCCAAATTGCATAACCATTCTCTTAGCGATATTAGTTGCCTTTTCAATATCATTAGCAGCCCCACTTGTGACATCATTAAAGAACATTTCCTCACTAGCATGTCCTGCAAGTAAAGATTTTATCTTACTTAACATTTGAGTTTTGCTCATTTGTAATTGATCTGTTTCAGGCAAAGGCATTGTATAACCTAAGGCCATACCTCTCGATACGATCGTAACCCTATGAACGGGATCACTTTCTGGTACTAAACTCATGACCAAAGCATGTGCCGCTTCATGATAAGCAGTCATTTTTAATTCCTTTTCAGTTCTCTTTCGCTTCCTTTGAGGTCCTACTTGGACTTTGGTTGCAGCCTCCTCCAGATCCATTGGAGTTATTTCCTTACGATTATCTTTAGCGGCTATAATTGCTGCCTCATTGAGCATATTCTCAATATCAGCTCCGGAGAATCCCACAGTTCTTTTGGCAAGTGTATCCATACTTACATCCTTGCTTAATGGCTTATTCTTAGCGTGTATTGCAATAATTTCTTTTCTACCCTGAATATCAGGTAAGTCAAGAACAATTCTCCTATCAAACCTACCAGGTCTTAAAATGGCAGGATCTAACACATCTGGCCTATTAGTAGCTGCAATAACAATGACATTGGTATTCTTCTCAAAACCATCCATCTCAACTAAGATCTGATTCAAAGTCTGCTCAGTTGTACCGGATTGAATGGTAGTTCCTCTTTTTCTAGCAACTGCATCAATTTCATCAATAAAAATTAATGATGGTGCAGCTTTTTTAGCTTTATCAAATAGATCTCTAACTCTACTGGCTCCTGCTCCCACTAACATCTCCTCGAACTCCGAACCTGACGTATGGAAGAAAGGAACACCAGCCTCTCCAGCTATAGCTCTTGCTAACAACGTCTTACCAGTACCGGGGGCTCCAACCATCAAAGCACCTTTAGGGATCCTTGCTCCCATCAGAAGGAATCTTCTAGGATCTTTTAGGAACATTACAATTTCTTTCAGCTCTTCTTTAGCTTCATCAATTCCAGCAACATCTTTAAAAGTGACATCAGGTCTTCTGCCAAAGAACATTCTGGCTTTGGTCTGTCCAAATTTCATTAATCCTGAGCCCGAGCTTTGGACTCCTCTGAACATCATAACCGCCATAACAATTAAGATGCCTAGAAATCCTGCTACTAAAATATCACCCCAGGGTACTTGAAAAGTTTTAACAAAGTTAATCTTTACAGTCTCACTATCGAACTTAATTCCCTCTCTTTGTAAAAATTCTGTAAAATTGACTAAATTATCGTTAGTGTCCTTCCAGTAAACAAATTGAGTGACCACCTCATTAGGTCTAAGCGAACCAATAACTAACCCGTCTAGAACCCATAACTTATCATATCTTCCACTATTGTAGAATCCTGTAATATTTGTGATCTCACTACTAGCAGCTTCATTCGAAAAGTAATGGATCTTTACAGGCAACTCCTGAGCTTTTAGGGCTTTCTCAGCTAATAAATTCTCAAATTGATCAACACCAAACTCAGCAATAAAGATATCCTTAGCAGCCGGATCAGCTGGTACTACAATTGTAAAATCATCACCCAGATATATTTCACTGGCTCTTTGGATTTGATTGGGATTTAGTATCGCATCAAAGCTCTCTTTCAAATCCAGTGGTCTAATGAGGTCATATAGTTTATCTTGAGTCAAATTTTCAAGATCGCTCTGTTTAATAAGAAGGGTATCTTCTCTTGATTCCAAGCTTAGATCCATCTGTGTTTTAGCTATCTGGAAGGCCTTCCCAATACCTAAAGCTCTTCCATCATCTTGGATGTCTACCTGAGAATATCTATCATTTTTAATTCCCGAAACAAGATCGGTCAGAGTAGTTTGCACACCCTTCTCTCCTCCACTAAAGAATGAACTTACAAGCAGCATTAGTAAGACTATAGATGTGATTGTAAAGATGGTATTTAGATTAAAATTCAATTTGAAGACCTTCATAAGGTATTAAAGATAAAAAAATATTAAACGGAAAACCATTTCGATAAATCGAAATATACTAAACGTAATTATATTATTTTCTATTACTACTTTAAAGCCGGAAATGCTAATAAATAGTGGGGGCGAGAATCGAACTCGCGACCTAGGGCTTATGAGTCCCTCGCTCTAACCTACTGAGCTACCCCACCACAGCGAAGTTACTAATTTTATCATAAAACAATCTCAAACGCTTACTTACTCTCAACTTTTCCTCTTAAGCGCTGTTTAATCCTGCGATAAGTATGCTTAATAAAGTTTTTGAACCTGAACAAATTATACAGGTTAAGTATCAAAAACATCAAAAGCACTGAGGAGATCCAATGTCTAAAGGTCACTTTATATACATCTCGAATTTTGGGATATGTTCTTGGTTCTATTAAACTGAAAAGCTTATCAGGGAAATTTTCCAATCTCTCATCCTCTTCATTTAATAATTTCACAACATTCTTATCAAAAGCCTCGATCTTTTTAGGATCCCTGCTCTTAAATATCTCGGCTATCAATTCATCCATTCTAACTATATATTTCCCTAATTTGTTATTCACTAGGAAATCAGCATTACCTTTTTCGTGAGCTCCTCTTAATTTATGGACCAACATAGGACCACATCTGGTCTCCATTAATTCATGCATGGTAGCTGGTGCAATACTATAAAGTACTGGGAAATCAGATGCATACTGAATTAGGGCATAATCAGTAGCATCAAGCCAGCCAAAAGGGAAGAAATTCTGCCACGATAACTTCTTAGAACGTATCTTTAATACCTTGTTTAAAAACCCCTGATTAGAACCGCATATTATAAAGAACTGATATTTATCGATCAGATCGATATTCTGTTTTTGAACTTGGGCGATCTTTTTTAATAATTTTAAAGTTCTCTGTACTGTCCCTCCACCACCACTAGTGATCAATACACTGATTTTATCAGGCTTAATTTGATCATACGGTTCATTTTTATACTTCTCATTAAGAGCCTGCAAAGCTACACTCTTACTTTTATAGTTTAAAGCAACATGTCTGAACTCTTCTCTAGCCCGGTGCCCACCAAAAATAAAATACTTCTTATTAGCCTGCATCTTTTTAATTAACCAGTCATAGGCGATCTGGTCATAAGTTACTGTATAATCAGGCCTTAAATAAACATTGAAAGGAACCTCTGCAGCTGATTTCTCACCATAATCAAGAAAAGTCTCTAGTGTTAAGGGATGCGAATTCAAAACCCATTGCGCTATCTTAAAACACTGCAATTGTGAGAAATGCGTCCCTATTAAAATATCCGGCTTCTCCCTATATAGAATATCAACACATTCATCCACCAGTCTAAAAGTATAAAGAGTTACAGCATCAGATAATAAGGTCGGGGAATGCTTAACTAGATAATTGTAGATAAAGGGTAAATATTTAGTTAACTTGGAATAATGACTATCGACATATTTGGTAGGGCTTATAAATCTAACTACTTCAAATCTTTTATCTTTATTAAGTACCTGTGCATACAGATCTCCTGCAGAATTATGTCCAGAACCAGCCCAAAGTGATGCAACTAATACTTTATATTTTTTCATAATTTAAATTATATCCAAAACCTAAGCAATTAACAGCAACCCCATAAGACTTATTAGTGCAGCAATTATTTTCAATAAAAGCTTGTCTTTTTCCTTAAAGATCACAATGGACAACAATACAGTTATAACTCCATTAAGTAGATTTAAAGAAGCCAACTGAGAACTATTATCAGTAGCTTCTAATGCTACAAAGAAAAATATGGCACTGCCGGCATAAATAATACATAGAAGCGCCATCTTCTTTAAGTACTCTTGATTAATATATGTTTTAAAAGGTCTGAATCTTTTATTGTAAATTACCAGATTAACTAAAGCCGGAAGAATGAATCCCAAAACCATATAGGGGTAAACATCTATAGTATTTAAAAGAAATCTGTCATTTGTATTACTGGTACCAAAAGCAAAAGCTGTATACAAAGCAAACAGATCCCCTTTTTGCAGCTTGAATCCTCCCTTTTCATAATTGATCAAAACAATACTAGCGATAATCAGTATTAATCCCAGGAAATTCTCAAAAGTTAAAGATTCATTCAATAAAATGGAGCTGAATATCAAGGTAAAGACAGCTCT
>JAKQLP010000069.1 GCA_029567095.1 bacterium | reverse complement strand
AAATCTTTCCCTAGAGCCTGGATCATTTTCTCCAAGCAATAATTTTCGATCAGCTATCATCCTGTTGGCTAAGGTCGATTTACCAGCACCAGTTCCGGCGGCGATCATAACTGTTCGAAAAGATCTAAGTTCTTTTAATTCAGAAGCTGCACGGGAAAGTAATTCTGGATTCTCGATCAATCTTTGCCAATCGGGCTGGTTCCATGATTTCATAGCATAGGCATATTTTCTTAGAGGATGCTTTTTGCTATCTAGTACGCTGTCTCTTAAAAGAGGTACTTGTTCAAATGAAGATCTTACTCTGCGCATTGCTCTTAGATCTATTGCTAATTCCTGTATAGTAGGATCAAAGTCAAGATTCCCAGAAAAAGGGTCGCCTTCTAGTAGTGTTAGACCAGCGCTGGCTTGAGTTTGAATTAGGCGCAGCCATCTTCTCAAATGGGGTAGGATCCTGACAATTTCTCTAGATCCTTTTGGAGTTAAATGGCTTAATAAATTACTGATTTCTACTCCACTTTGTCCTATCTGGGGCAACTCCATAATATTCCCTCCGGGATCGCTTTTATTGCCATTCCAAAAATCCCTGACAAGTAAAGGTGTCATTATGGATACTAAAGCTCTATCGCTTAAAGGCAGGGCCAGCAAGTCTCTTAAATATTTAAAAGATTCAAGTGAAATTTCCACCAACCCTTTATTTGTCGGCTTAACTGTAGGATCAAACCCATTTCTCCTGTCTAGGATTGCTTTAGGTAAAGAAGGTACGCCATTTATGTGCACACCATCTCTGCTGGGGCTCATACTATCCAAAGTCAGATCCTGAACATTTTCATGGATGATGCTTGGTGTAATCGGTAATCCCGGAGCTAATAATCCAGTTCTGCTATTGCCGCTTATGGGGATGCCAAATCCTGTCTGATTTCCTCTTGCTGGATATACCTGTTCCAGTAATATACCAGCTTGAGCACTTCTAAATCTTGGGAAACGACTTAAGCGCATATCATCTCTTGCTGAGCTTTCAACCTCCCTTGGTAGTAAAGGAGAACCTAATCCCCCTAAAAGCTGTACTAAGCGATTGTATGCTTCAGGTGAAGCTTGTTCAGCTAAAAGACTGCTAATAAGCTGGATTAAAGCTTCTTGTGAGCCGCCGTTCTGTTCGGGATTTGTGGGTTGTGGGTCGGTATTCATTTAATCTCCTACTG
>JAKQLP010000056.1 GCA_029567095.1 bacterium | reverse complement strand
TTCTATCCGTTTCAAGAATTGTTTTACAGAATCATTCATATTGTCAAAATTCTCCTTATGCAACATTTACTTGGTGGGAACAAATCATAGACTTTGTGCAATTGCAATCGCATAATCATTATCATGACTTATGGAGATATTGATATCTATTTTTGCATTATTAAAAATGAATGATTTTACCATCGGTGCTCCATCTTTTGAAATATAAATTACGATCTTACGCAAATCATCTAAACCCAACCTATTATTAAGAACTTTTATCACAGCCTCTTTGGCTGCAAATTTACCTGCCAAGGAAGCAGCTTGCTTTAAGTCTATTTGGTGTTGACAATCACATATAGTGATGCTGTTCTGTAATATTTCTTCATGAGTAAAGATAATGTCAATAACGTTGCTGCCATACGACGAATTCAATAACCTCTGAAATTTTGGGATATATACTATATCTATACCTATCATTCACTTCTTCCAAAATCATTATGCATTAAGCAAGCTCGCGCCACCATCGACTATCATTCCCGTACCTGTAATCCACCGGGCCTTATCAGAAAGAAGAAACAAACAAGCATCGGCAATATACTCTGGCTTTCCTATTCCCAATGGATAATGATTATTAATAGAATTTTTGAATTCCTCATAATGCGATCCCTGCCATTTTTGAATCATATCGGTATCTACAAATCCAGGAAGGATGGCATTAACTCGTATTCTTGAAGCAAGCTCGAGCGCCAATGATTTTACTGAATTAAGCAAGGCAGCTTTTGAAGCTCCATAGTCGCAAAGTCCCATATTAGAATTCAAGGCAACTATCGATGACATAACCACAATATTGGGATCATCATCGCAGGAAACCACTCTGCTTGAAAAAGCTTTTATTAGCTGTATTTCTGAAAAATAGTTAAGGTTAAAAAGTTTTAAAGAAGCTTCATAGGAAATAGCTTTCAGCGGCTTTGTATACCGGATACCAGCACACAACACCAAGGCTTTCAATTTCCCATATTTATTAGAAATCTCAATAACCCATCTTTGCAATTGATCGATGTCACACGACAAATCTCTCGGTTCAGCAAAAAAATGATTACTATATACTGAATCACTGTATGCATCGATGAGCTTTTTTTCATCACGTGCAACACCAACAACTATTCCACCGTTCTTAATAATGGCCTGCCCAATAGCCAGACCAATACCCGAACTAGCACCAGTTACAAAGAAGTGATCAGTGTCCTTGAAAAGCATCTTGTATATCCCTCTTTAGTACAGCGACAATCTCTGCCTGTGAAATAGATGAGACTTGGTCGATGGAGGTCAAAAAATCCTTATGCCCTCTTAGCTGTCGATAATCAGGGCTGCGTTGCGGCAGCTTAAGGTAATATTCTATCTTTTCTATTGTCGAAGACCTATAAAGAATTGAGGCGCTATAGATAAACAATGTGTTTCTTATCCCCAGGCAGCTTCCACAAATCTTATAATTACCAACTTTAATGTCTGGCCATTTAGGATCAATCTCAGCTGGAATTCCAATAGATTGAAACTTTTCAACTAAGAAAGTATTGGCTTGCAAAAGCAAATCATTTGTCTTATTGCGATTTTTTGCCCTAAATCCTATATCAATAATAATACATCCCTCATCTATCAATACAGTTCCACCACCAGTTATTCTTCGAATAATCGGAATTTTATCCATCTTTGCATATTCAAGATTTATGTCCTCTGTTTCTTGTTTG
>JAKQLP010000030.1 GCA_029567095.1 bacterium | reverse complement strand
CAGTCAATTACTGGCTCAAAAGATGAGAATGATCAAAGATCTAGCTCCCAATTCGGGTAAACTGAGTCAGAGAGTAGCTATTTGCACAGTACCAATAGTTTTGGAAACTCAGCAAGACCAATCCACTTTTGATAATGCTCTAAGCTTTTGTTTATCTCAACTATCTTCCTGATCCTCACTAAAATTCTGCACCGTATATGTTTTTACATCAAGCTGAGGGACTTGCCAGGCATCTTTTTCAAGCCCGGCCTTAATACACAATTGCTCTAAGAAAGACTTAGCATCTCCCAGCTCCTGCCAAACTTGTGGTAAAAATGTGGCATTATGATAGCCTTGTTCAATAATGACCCCTGGTCTATTTTGCTCTAGATACACGATCAATTCTGATGGATCATCATAATGAAGCACTTCAGGTATACTCAACACTGATATTTCGATTTTTATCTCCTGCAGCTCCTGTTCTTGCAAAGCCTCGAACCTGTAATCACTAAAAGCTGCTGAATATGTGTTCTCAATTACATCTAGATACAGCATTTGTACCGGTAATAATTTCCCTATACAGCCTCTTAGCTGTCCCTTCTTCGTCAATGTTACAAAACTAGCTTTTTCAATTCTAAGATCTTCACTCGCTTCCTCAGCAGCAATAGATATTTCTTCTCCTGTTTTAAAAAAATGCTCCAAGGCTTTTCTCGAAATATCTAATAGATAAGCCTGTTCTTGAAGACTTAATTTCATGATTTTAAATGAAAAAAGCTAAAGCGCAATACCCGACTACTTGGGATCTATTACCAGCTGTATCCCCGGAATTCCTGTAATTTAACAATTTGGGCTTCCACCCTCTTTTCTTAGCTATTTCGATCAACAGATTGATCCCTGCAAAACCGCAAGCTTGTTCAGGAACTAGAACTGGCTCAAGTTTTAAAATCAGATCCAAGCTCTTTTTATCTATACTTATAGCTTGATCATAGGAATGGTAATGTGAGAGGTCCGAACTAATGATCAGAAGTGTGTCATCATCAATTAATTTAGAAAGCTCTAAAGCTGCTGCT